>NZ_JAENRY010000150.1 GCF_016612545.1 Streptomyces sp. MBT65
GGCCCCCGCCCTCGGCGACCTCGCCCCCCGCCTGACCGAGCTGACCCTGCGCGACGCGCACCGGCTCGGGCGCAGGCTCGAAGGCGCGCGCAGGATCCGCAAGCCGGAGGCCCGCGCCGCCGTGCTCGCCGAGATCGAGGCCGAGGTGGCCCGAGGCGAGGAGCGGATGGCCGAGCGCCGCCGCCGTATCCCCGCGATCTCGTATCCGGAGCAACTCCCGGTCAGCCAGAAGAAGGCCGACATCGCGGCCGCGATCCGCGACCACCAGGTCGTGATCGTCGCGGGCGAGACCGGCTCGGGCAAGACCACCCAGATCCCCAAGATCTGCCTCGAACTCGGCCGCGGCGTCCGCGGCATGATCGGCCACACCCAGCCCCGCCGTATCGCCGCCCGCACGGTCGCGGAGCGCGTCGCCGAGGAGATGGACACCCCGCTCGGCGAGGCCGTCGGCTGGAAGGTCCGCTTCACCGACCAGGTGAACCAGGAGTCGACGTTCATCAAGCTGATGACGGACGGCATCCTGCTCGCCGAGATCCAGACCGACCGCGAACTGCGCGCCTACGACACGATCATCATCGACGAGGCCCACGAGCGGTCCCTCAACATCGACTTCCTCCTCGGCTACCTGGCCCAACTGCTGCCCAAGCGACCGGACTTGAAGGTCGTCATCACCTCGGCGACCATCGACCCGGAGCGTTTCTCCCGGCACTTCGGCGAGGCCCCGATCATCGAGGTCAGCGGCCGGACGTATCCGGTGGAGGTCCGCTACCGCCCGCTCCTCGAAGACGACTCCGAGGACTCCGACCGCGACCAGATCACCGCGATCTGCGACGCGGTCGAGGAGCTCCAGGGTGAGGGCAAGGGCGACATCCTCGTCTTCCTGTCCGGCGAGCGCGAGATCCGCGACACGGCGGACGCGCTGACGAAGAAGAACTACCGCTTCACCGAGGTCCTCCCCCTCTACGCCCGCCTCTCGCACGCCGAGCAGCACCGCGTGTTCCAGCAGCACACGGGCCGAAGGATCGTTCTGGCGACCAACGTCGCCGAGACCTCCCTCACCGTCCCGGGCATCAAGTACGTCATCGACCCCGGCTTCGCCCGCATCAGCCGCTACAGCCACCGTACGAAGGTGCAGCGGCTGCCCATCGAGGCGGTCAGCCAGGCAAGTGCCAACCAGCGCAAGGGTCGTTGTGGCCGTACGTCGGACGGCATCTGCATCCGGCTGTACTCGGAGGAGGACTTCGAGGCCCGCCCGGAGTTCACGGACGCCGAGATCCTGCGGACGAACCTCGCCTCCGTCATCCTCCAGATGACCGCGGCCGGTCTCGGGGACATCGAGAAGTTCCCGTTCATCGACCCGCCGGACCACCGCAACATCCGCGACGGCGTCCAACTCCTCCAGGAACTGGGCGCGTTGGACCCCGGCGAGAAGGACCCGCGCCGCCGCCTCACCCAGACGGGCCGCAAGCTCGCCCAGCTCCCGGTGGACCCACGCCTGGCGCGCATGGTCCTGGAGGCCGACAAGAACGGCTGTGTCCGCGAGGTCATGGTGATCGCCGCCGCGCTCTCCATCCAGGACCCGCGCGAGCGCCCGGCCGAGAAGCAGACCCAGGCCGACCAGCAGCACGCCCGATTCCGCGACGAGACAAGCGACTTCCTCGCGTTCCTGAACATGTGGCGGTACATCCGCGAGCAGCAGAAGGAGCGCGGTTCGTCGGCCTTCCGCCGGATGTGCAAGCAGGAGTACCTGAACTTCCTCCGTATCCGCGAGTGGCAGGACATTTACAGCCAACTCCGCACGGTGGCCAAGCAGATGGACCTCCGGTTCAACGAGGAGGACGCGGCCGAACAGAGCGTCCACGTCTCGCTCCTCGCGGGCCTGCTGTCCCACATCGGTATGAAGGACGTGAAGGACGGCGCGAAGAACGAGTATCTGGGCGCCCGCAGCGCCAAGTTCGCGATCTTCCCGGGTTCGGCGCTCTTCAAGAAGACCCCGCGTTTCGTCATGTCGGCGGAGCTGGTGGAGACTTCACGCCTCTGGGCGCGCGTCAACGCGAAGATCGAGCCCGAGTGGGTCGAGCCGCTCGCCGGCCACCTCCTCAAGCGGACGTACAGCGAACCGCATTGGGAGAAGGACCAGGCAGCGGTGATGGCCTTCGAGAAGGTCACGCTCTACGGCGTCCCGATCATCGCCCAGCGCAAGGTGAACTACGGCCGCATCGACCCGGAGGCGAGCCGCGAACTCTTCATCCGCAACGCGCTGGTCGAGGGCGACTGGCGCACGCACCACAAGTTCTTCGCGGACAACCGCAAACTCCTCACCGAGGTCGAGGAGTTGGAGCACCGCGCCCGACGCCGGGACATCCTGGTCGACGACGAGACGCTCTACGACTTCTACGACCAGCGGGTACCCGAACACGTCGTGTCCGGCGCCCACTTCGACTCCTGGTGGAAGCACAAGCGCCACGAGGAACCCGAACTCCTGGACTTCGAGCGCTCGATGCTCATCAACGAGCGTGCGGGCGACATCAGCAAGGACGACTATCCGGACTCCTGGCATCAGGGACGGCTCAAGTTCCGGGTGACGTACCAGTTCGAGCCGGGCGCGGACGCGGACGGTGTCACGGTCCACATCCCGCTGCACGTCCTCAACCAGGTCACCGACGAGGGCTTCGACTGGCAGATCCCGGGCCTGCGCGAGGAGGTCGTGACGGAGCTGATCCGCTCCCTCCCGAAGCCGATCCGCCGCAACTACGTACCGGCCCCGAACTTCGCCCAACGCTTCCTGGCGACGGCGGTCCCCCTCCAGGAGCCGCTACCCACCACCATGGCCCGCGAGCTGAAGCGCATGGTCGGAGTCCCGTTCACAGCCGACGACTTCGACTGGTCGAAGGTCCCGGACCATCTCCTGATCACCTTCCGGATCGTGGACGAGCGCCGCCGCAAGATCGCCGAGGACAAGGACCTGGAGGCGTTGAAGCTGCGGCTGAAGCCGAAGGCACGGCAGGCGATCTCGCAGGCGGCCGCGGCGACGGCCGAGCGCGAAGGCGGCGAGTCCCTGGAGCGCAAGGGCCTCACCGACTGGACGATCGGCTCGCTGACCCGCGTCTTCGAGACCCGCCGGGCGGGCCAGCCGGTGAAGGCGTACCCCGCGCTGGTCGACGACGGCGACACCGTCTCCGTACGGCTCTTCGACACGGAGGAGGAGCAGGCGGAGGCGATGTGGAAGGGCACGCGACGGCTGATCGTGCGCAACATCCCGGTCAATCCGGCGAAGTTCCCGTCCGAGAAGCTCACGAACGTACAGAAGCTCGCGCTGTCCGCGAATCCGCACGGTTCGATCCAGGCGCTGTTCGACGACTGCGCGATGGCGGCGGCCGACAAGCTCATCGGCGACTTCGGGGGCCCGGCGTGGGACGAGGAGTCGTACCGGAAGCTGTACGAGAAGGTGCGCGCCGAGATCGTCGACACGACGGTGCGGGCGGTGAGCCAGGTGCAGCAGGTGCTGGCCGCCTGGCAGGCCTGTGAGCGCCGTCTGAAGGGCGCGAGCAGCCCCGCCCTCCTCCCGAACCTCGCGGACGTACGCGCCCAGTTGGACGCCCTCGTGAAGCCGGGCTTCGTCACGGCGGCCGGGATACGCCGGCTCCCCGACCTGATGCGCTACCTGGTGGCCGCCGACCGCCGTCTCCAGCAGATGCCGACGAGCGTCCAGCGGGACACCACGCGGATGGAGAAGGTCCACGAGATGCGGGACGAGTACGCGTGGCTCCTGGAGCAACTCCCGCAGGGCCGCCCGGTTCCCTCCTCCGTCCGTGACATCCGCTGGATGATCGAGGAGCTCCGGGTCAGCTATTTCGCGCACGCGCTCGGCACGGCGTACCCGGTCTCCGACAAGCGGATCGTGAAGGCGATCGACGCGGCCGCACCGTAACGGCGCCTGCACACCGGGTGAGTTCGACCAGGCGGGCCACCCTCCTGTACAGTCTCATCTCGCAGCACAACGCACCATCAAGTGCCGCGAAACCAGGTCCTGTGGAGCAGCTTGGAGTGCTCGCCACCCTGTCAAGGTGGAGGCCGCGGGTTCAAATCCCGTCAGGACCGCAGTGAACGACCAAGGCCCGCAACTCTCCGGAGACGCGGGCCTTACTCGTACCCCCGTCACCGACCACCGCGCTCGCCACCCTCTCAAGGCGGAGGCCGCGCCCGCGGCGCAGCCGCAATCGGGTACAGCAAATCCCGTCAGGACCGCAGTGAACGACCAAGGCCCGCAACTCTCCGGAGACGCGGGCCTTACTCGTACCCCCGTCACCGACCACCGCGCTCGCCACCCTCTCAAGATGGAGGCCGCGCCCGCGGCGCAGCCGCAATCGGGTACGGCAAATCCTGTCAGGACCGCAGTGAACGACCCACCTCCTTCGGGGGTGGGTTTTTTCGTGTGCACGCGGCGGGCTCTCGACACCGGCCGGCACCACCCAACCCGTCCGGCGTTCACAGAGACGTCAGCCACCACCCCCCAGCCCGTCCGGCGTTTGAGGACGAGGCCCCTTCAGGGCCGATGGGGGTCTGGGGGCGCAGCCCCCAGGGACGGCACTCTTGACGCCGCCCCACCCTCCAGGTACCCAGAAACCAGGCCCCGTTCCACGCAGGGCGACGGAGGTGGCGCATGGCGGCTTCGGTCAGGCACGAGACGCGGGCCCTGCTCCGTGCGCACCTGTCGGCCGCCAGCTCCTACCGCCACGTGACCCGGCACTGTCCGATCTGCCACCGCCTGCTGCGCCTGGCCCTGGACTCCCCGCCACCGCCACCGCAGCCGGAGGACGATCCACCGGACCAACTCGCCTAGCGCCTCTCCTAGCGCACATAGACCAGAGGCAACAAGCCATCCGGCATGTGACGGGTGTCACCGCATAAGTTTTTGAAACCTCGGAACTTACACCTGACCTACAACTGGTCAATTTAATATGTGCAATTGCACCCCTACGAGGGATGGCCCACAGGAGATCCGACACCCCTCCCCAGACTCCGACAAGGTCCCTCACAGCACCCCACCCACCAGGCACAAAAAAGATCGCGCTGGACCCGGCGGAGTCCAGCGCGACCGACGACGCACCCTGTATTCACATGTCTGAAGAGCGTTGGGCGTGGGCCCTGTTGGGGCAGAACCCGCGTCGCTTGGAGCTGTGCTGTCGGGCGCCTGACCGGTTGGGGGACCAGCCGTTTCGCCCGTATTCAGTTGGTCAGGCTTCGCTGCGCTGCTGCGGAATGCCCGCGAGCAGTGCACGGACCTCCGCCTCGCGGTAACGGCGGTGTCCGCCGAGCGTGCGAATCGAAGTGAGCTTGCCGGCCTTCGCCCACCGCGTGACCGTCTTGGGGTCCACACGGAACATCGTGGCGACCTCAGCCGGGGTCAGCAGCGGCTCGGCATCAGGGGTGCGAGCGGTCATGAGCGGCCTCCTCGGGAGAACCGAACCTTCTCGGTTCTTTCCTCTAAATTCTGCACCTTGACCCGCGTTGCCCGAAATGGCGTGTGCGGGTCGAGTCGGTTATAGGACGAACGGCTTGTCCTCGGCACTACAACTACACCATCTGTCCAACCGCGTAGGCCAAACCGATGGAATTGCCCTCCCAGGTGTCCATCAGCGACGGAAGCCGATGGACCATGCCATAGCGGACAGTCACACCACTGTGACGATCAGTCACAGGGGCGATCAGGAGTCATCCAGACCCCCCAAAGCGCGCAATGCCGAGATTCCGCCCAAAGCATGACGGATGGAGTCCTCCCCGGACTCCTTGTCCTATTTTGGCATGAGGAGGGGCAAGCGGCGCAAGGGATCCGCACGTGCGGTCCGTCACGCTTGGCATCAATCGTCCGGATCGGGACCTACGTCCCGTGTTGACGAACCGTAAGAATCCTATGCGCACTTGTTCGAACCTGTCAGTTCGCCTAGGCCCACGTAGGTCCACCTAGGACTACGTATGTCCACCCAGGACCGCTCAGGTCCGTCTCGGGTCCGTTTCCGGTCCGCCTCTGATCCGGCTCCGGTTCGGCTCCGGTCCGGCTCCGGTCCGCATCTGATCCGGCTCCGGTTCGGCTCCGGTCCGGCTCCGGTCCGCCTCAGTTCGCCGAGCGCCGGTCCCTGACCGACCGCCAGCGCTCCACGAGCCGCCCGTACGCCTCGCCCGCGGCCGCCCCGTCGCCGACCCGCAGCGCCTCGATGCCGGCAGCCACGTCCGCCGCCGAGTGGTCGTCCTCCAGCTCGCCGGCCGGCACGACGTGCACGAGCCCGCCGTAGTCCAGCTCCACCAGGGACCGCGGATGGAACTCCTCCAGCCAGCGCCCCACGTCCACCAGACCGTCGATCAGCGGCCCGTCGTCGATCGCGTCCTTCAGCGTCCGCAGTGCCCGCGCAGTACGCCGCCGCGCCTGCACCATGGGCGTCCGGTAGCGCAGCATCGGCGGATCGTCCCCGGACGCCTTGTCGTAGCGCCGCTCCTCGTCCCCGACGAGCACGAACCAGTTCAGCGGCACCTGCCAGGTCGCCGTCCGGATCCACGGCCGCGCGTCCGGATTCCGGGCCAGCCAGCGCTCGTAGTCCTGGGTGGCCTGATGCCGTACGAGCGGCGGCAGTACGGCGTCCAGGACCGACGGCGGAAGCTCCTCCGCGAGGTCTCCCAGGGCCTGCCAGCCGCGCAGCCGGGTGCGCCAGGGGCAGACGCAGACCACGCCGTCGACCTCCACCACGAAGGCGTCGGCGCTCTCGTGCACCGGCACCGGGACGGGCGGGGTGGGCAGCAAGTCGGCCAGCGCGCGGCGCAGTTCGTCCTGGTACGACGGACGGTCGGGGCGGCGGGCGTAGCGCGTCCAGTGGCCGCGCTCCGGCTCGGGGAAGGCGGCCAGCGGCTCGTAGACCCGTAGATAGGTCGCGTACGGGACGACCACCGAGGACACCTTCTTGGGCACGCCTGCTCCCTCCCCCGCCGTCCGCCAGGAAAACCTCCGGAACCCGCCCACAAACGCGCGGGAAAACTATGCAAATCGTCGCACGATCACCCCCCTTCGGTAGGTGATCCTGAACACTGCACGGATGGCGGCCATACCCAGGCTCTACGCTCATGCCACGGCACCCGCCACCCCTTACGGGAGCCTGTCTCCAACCGCCGCCACTCACCCAGGAGTCACCACCGTGACCGACGTAGACAACGGCGTCCTGCACACCCTGTTCCACTCGGACCAGGGCGGTCATGAGCAAGTCGTGCTCTGCCAGGACCGGGCCAGCGGCCTCAAGGCCGTCATCGCCATCCACAACACCGCGCTGGGCCCCGCTCTGGGCGGCACGCGCTTCTACCCGTACGCGAGCGAGGCAGACGCCGTCGCCGACGCGCTCAACCTCGCCCGCGGGATGTCGTACAAGAACGCCATGGCCGGCCTGGACCACGGCGGCGGGAAAGCCGTGATCATCGGTGACCCGGAGCGCGACAAGACCGAGGAACTGCTGCTCGCCTACGGCCGGTTCGTGGCCTCGCTGGGCGGGCGGTACGTGACCGCGTGCGATGTCGGCACGTATGTCGCCGACATGGACGTCGTGGCCCGCGAGTGCCGCTGGACGACCGGGCGTTCCCCGGAGAACGGCGGCGCGGGCGACTCCTCCGTGCTGACCGCCTTCGGCGTCTTCCAGGGCATGCGGGCCAGCGCCCGCCACCTGTGGGGCGACCCGTCGCTGAGCGGCCGTACGGTCGGCATCGCGGGCGTCGGCAAGGTCGGGCACCACCTGGTGGAGCACCTGCGCGACGAGGGCGCCGAGGTAGTGATCACGGACGTGCGCGAGGAGTCCGTACGGCGGATCCTCGACAAGCACCCGACCGGCGTGCGGGCCGTCGCGGACACCGAGGCGCTGATCCGGGTCGAGGGGCTCGACGTCTACGCCCCCTGCGCGCTCGGCGGCGCCCTGAACGACGCGACCGTGCCGGTGCTGACCGCCAAGGTGGTGTGCGGCGCCGCCAACAACCAGCTGGAGCACCCGGGCGTCGAGAAGGACCTCGCCGACCGCGGGATCCTCTACGCGCCCGACTACGTGGTGAACGCCGGTGGCGTGATCCAGGTCGCCGACGAGCTGCACGGGTTCGACTTCGAGCGGTGCAAGGCGAAGGCCGCGAAGATCTACGACACCACGCTGGCCATATTCGCACGTGCGAAGGACGACGGTATTCCGCCGGCCGCGGCGGCCGACCGGATCGCCGAGCAGCGCATGCACGAGGCGGCCGCCGGGAACAGGTGAGCGGTACCCGCCGGCGGGTACTTAGAGAGAACTCTCACGTCCGTCGGCGGGTCGCCTGCCAAGAAGTGGTTAAAATCGCGGTTGACCAGCGAGTACAGGGCACCTCGCGGGTCCTGGAGCCCGGCACGTGCTGCGGGCGACGTACCGTATGGGCGCGGGCTCAGGTACCGTGGAAGCCCTACGGACCGGTCTCTCCACGGAGAGTCCGTTCCAGATCATGAACGCGTGTCAAGACTCTGAGGCCACCGAGCCTCGTATCCGAGGGGGTCGAGCCATGGGGCGCGGCCGGGCAAAGGCCAAGCAGACGAAGGTCGCCCGCCAGCTGAAGTACAGCAGCGGCGGGACTGACCTCTCGCGTCTGGCCAATGAGCTGGGCGCTTCGACTTCGAGCCAGCCGCCGAATGGCGAGCCGTTCGAGGACGACGACGAGGAAGAAGACGACCCGTACGCTCAGTACGCGGATCTCTATAACGACGACGACGAGGACGAGGACGACGAGTCCGGTCCTCAGTCTCAACGTCGCGGCGCGTAACGCTTGCAGCGCGCTCAGCCGTATTTCGCAGTTCCCTTAGTTGACTGCACCTCGCCCGGTCCGGGGCATCAACCGCCGGACCGGGTTTTGTGCTGCCGTCACGGGGCTCCGCCCCCGGCCCCGCTCCTCAAACGCCGGAGGGGCTGATTTACACGGCCCGGAGCGGCTGATCTACGCGTAGTCGCCGACCATGGCCGCGCCCGTCGCGTGATCTCCCCTCTCGGTGATCTCGCCGGCGACCCACGCCTCGACCCCGCGGTCGGCCAGGGTCTCCAGGGCCACGTCCGCGGACTCCTCGGGGACGATGGCGATCATGCCGACGCCCATGTTCAGGGTCTTCTCCAGCTCCAGGCGCTCGACCCGGCCGGTCCTCCCGACGAGGTCGAAGATCGGCGCCGGGGTCCAGGTGGAGCGGTCCACGATCGCGTGCAGGTCGTCCGGGATGACCCGGGCGAGGTTGGCGGCGAGTCCGCCGCCGGTGACGTGCGAGAAGGCGTGCACGTCGGTCGTACGGGTCAGCGCCAGGCAGTCCAGCGAGTAGATCTTGGTGGGCACGAGGAGTTCCTCGCCGAGCGTGCGGCCGAGTTCCTCGACGTGCGCCTCCAGTTCCAGGCCGGCCTGGTCGAGGAGCACATGCCGGACGAGCGAGTACCCGTTCGAGTGAAGTCCCGAGGACGCCATCGCGATGACCGCGTCACCCGTGCGGATGCGATCCGCGCCGAGCAGCCGGTCGGCCTCCACGGCGCCCGTACCGGCGCCCGCGACGTCGAAGTCGTCCGGGCCCAGCAGACCGGGGTGTTCGGCGGTCTCGCCGCCCACCAGGGCGCAGCCGGCCAGGACACAGCCCTCGGCGATGCCCTTGACGATGGCCGCGACACGCTCGGGGTGCACCTTGCCGACACAGATGTAGTCGGTCATGAAGAGCGGCTCGGCGCCGCACACCACGATGTCGTCCATGACCATCGCGACCAGGTCGTGGCCGATCGTGTCGTAGACGCCGAGGCGGCGGGCGATGTCGACCTTCGTGCCGACGCCGTCCGTGGCGGAGGCGAGCAGGGGGCGCTCGAACCGCTTGAGGGCGGAGGCGTCGAAGAGCCCGGCGAAGCCGCCGAGGCCGCCGAGGACCTCGGGGCGGTGGGTCTTCTTCACCCACTCCTTCATGAGTTCTACGGCGCGGTCGCCCGCTTCGATGTCGACGCCTGCGCTGGCGTAGCTGGCACTGGTCTCAGACATTGCCTGGGATCTTTCGCGTTGAGTGGTGCGGCGGGGCTGCGGCGGTACTTACGGGCGACGGATCGCGTCGGCCGCGGCCGTGGCGGCCGGACCGGCCGCCAGCTCGGTCTCCAGGAGCTGCTTGCCGAGCAGCTCGGGGTCCGGGAGGTCCATCGGGTACTCGCCGTCGAAGCAGGCGCGGCACAGGTTCGGCTTGGCGATGGTGGTCGCCTCGATCATGCCGTCCAGGGAGATGTACGACAGCGAGTCGGCGCCGAGCGAGGTGCCGATCTCGTCGATGGTCATGCCGTTGGCGATGAGTTCCGCGCGGGTGGCGAAGTCGATGCCGAAGAAGCAGGGCCACTTCACGGGCGGTGAGGAGATCCGGATGTGGACCTCGGCGGCCCCGGCCTCGCGGAGCATGCGCACCAGCGCCCGCTGGGTGTTGCCGCGCACGATCGAGTCGTCGACGACGACCAGGCGCTTGCCCTTGATGACTTCCTTCAGCGGATTCAGCTTCAGGCGGATCCCGAGCTGCCGGATGGTCTGTGAAGGCTGGATGAACGTACGGCCGACGTACGCGTTCTTCACCAGACCGGCGCCGAACGGAATGCCCGAGGCCTCCGCGTAACCGATGGCGGCCGGGGTGCCGGACTCCGGAGTCGCTATGACCAGATCGGCCTCGACCGGAGCTTCTTTGGCGAGTTTCCGGCCCATCTCGACACGGGAGAGGTACACGTTCCGCCCGGCGATGTCGGTGTCGGGGCGGGCGAGATAGACGTACTCGAAGACACAGCCCTTGGGCTTCGCTTCCGCGAATCGGGACGTACGCAGGCCGTTCTCGTCGATGGCGACGAACTCGCCCGGCTCGATCTCGCGGACGTAGGCCGCGCCGCAGATGTCGAGGGCGGCGGACTCGGAGGCGACGACCCAGCCGCGCTCCAGGCGGCCGAGGACCAGCGGGCGGATGCCCTGGGGGTCGCGGGCCGCGTAGAGGGTGTGCTCGTTCATGAAGACGAGCGAGAAGGCGCCCTTGACCTGCGGGAGGACGGTGTGAGCGGCCTCCTCGATGGTCAGCGGCTTGCCGTTCTCGTCGACCTGGGCCGCGAGGAGCGCGGTGAGGAGGTCGGTGTCGTTGGTGGCCGCGACGCGGGGCGTACGGCCTTCCTGCTTGGGGAGGTCGGCGACCATCTCCGCGAGCTGCGCGGTGTTGACCAGGTTGCCGTTGTGGCCGAGCGCGATGGATCCGTGCGCGGTGGCGCGGAACGTCGGCTGGGCGTTCTCCCACACGGAGGCGCCGGTGGTCGAGTAGCGGGCGTGACCGACCGCGATATGACCGAGGAGCGAACCGAGCGAGGTTTCGTCGAAGACCTGGGAGACCAGGCCCATGTCCTTGAAGACGAGGATCTGCGAGCCGTTGCTGACCGCGATTCCCGCGGATTCCTGGCCTCGATGCTGGAGGGCGTAGAGCCCGAAGTAAGTGAGCTTGGCGACCTCTTCACCGGGAGCCCAGACTCCGAAGACGCCGCAAGCGTCCTGGGGTCCTTTCTCGCCGGGGAGCAGATCATGACTGAGTCGACCGTCACCACGTGGCACGGCACCGAGTGTAGGCGAGATCGACCACTGGTCCGAATTCGGGTTACCCGGCCGTAATGGATCACTCGGTCTCGACACCGCTCTCACCAGGGGAAACGTCGGGATCGGCGCCGGGACGGCCGCGCTGCCCCCCGTACGAGGTGAGCGGTCGCACATCCTGTCGCGGTGCAATCGGGTCGTTGTCGGGTCAGGACATGATCGGCAGCAGTCCCCGGAGGTCCGACCGTTCCCCACTCGCTGTGATCTTCGCCTCTTCTACGGCGTCCTGCCACGACGTCCGTCCGGTCGCCAGCCGGAGCCAGGTCAGGGGGTCGGTCTCGACGACGTTGGGCGGGGTGCCGCGCGTGTGCCGGGGGCCTTCGACGCACTGCACGACGGCGTACGGCGGGATGCGCACCTCGGTCGAGCCGCCGGGGGCCTTGGTGGCGAGGGCGTCGGCGAGGAGGCGGGTGCAGGCGGCGAGGGCCTGGCGGTCGTAGGGGATGTCGAGGCCGGGAACGGCTGCGTTGAGGTCGTCGGTGTGGACGACCAGTTCGACGGTACGGGTGACCAGGTAGTCGGCGAGGGGCATGGCGCCGGCGTTGGTTTCCAGGAGGCGGGTGCCGGGGTTCGTGTCGAGGTGCTCGGTGAGGGTCTGCTCGATGTCGGCGAGGTAGGTGTCCAGGTCGGGGTGCCGCTCGGTGAGGGTGCGCGTGAAGTCGGCGATGGCCAAGGAGTTGGCCGCGGTGGCGAAGGGCCAGTCGAGGATCACGGCGTTCTGCGCGGGCGGGGGCGGCCGGTCCAGGGAGCGGTGGATCGCGGTGATCGCCATGCCGATGTGCGCGATCAGCTCGCGTACGGTCCATGCGCCGAGGCGGGTGGGGAGCGCGAGTTGCTCGGGGGTGAGGGTTCCTACGGCTTTTCGTACGTTCCCGAACTGGGCGAGGACCGCGGTGCGGGTCCTGGCGGGGTCGTACGTACGGGCGCGCTTCTTGGCCGTGGGCATGCCGGTGAGCCTAATCCTCGGGCTTGCGGGCGTAGTCCCCGAGGCCGTGTTCCACCAGGTCGAAGGCGCGGGCGGCGGCGCGGGTGGCGGGCGTGGGGTCGTACGTCGACGTGATGGACGCGGTGTTCCTGTGCGGGGCGGTGTTGACGGGGGTGTGCGTGGTGATGGCACTGCGGTTGCCGAGGCGCTCGGGTCCTCGGGACGCCGGGCGGGTTTCCGCGGAGGCGGCCCGACCTGTCCCCTCTGGAAGCCGGGGTCGTTCCTAACCGGTCATGCTCAAGACAGTGGTTAGTTTCAACCCCGGCTTCCGGAGACCCCCCGTGTCGGACGTCTGTCGGAGCTGTCGGTGCCGCGTCGGTGACCTGTCGGCGGGGCGCTGAACCCTTGACGGAGATCCCGCCGGGTGACCGTCCGGCAGGCCCGCGACACCTAAGGAGTCGGCATGACCACTCACGTCACGATCATCGGCGCAGGACTCGGCGGACTGACGCTGGCCCGCGTCCTGCACGTCCACGGCATATCGGCCACGGTCTACGAGGCGGAGACCTCGCCGATGGCCCGGCTCCAGGGCGGGATGCTCGACATTCACGACTACAACGGCCAACTGGCCCTGGAAGAAGCCGACTTGGTGGACGAGTTCCGCGCCATCATCCTGGAGGGGCGGCAGGCGACCCGGGTCCTCGCCCCGGACGGGACCGTTCTGCTCGACGAGCCCGACGACGGCACGGGCACCCGTCCCGAGGTGCAGCGCGGCGCGTTGCGGCAGATCCTCCTCGACTCGCTCCCGGCCGGCACCGTGCGGTGGGGGCACAAGGTCACCGGGACCCGCACCCTCGCCGACGGCCGCCACGAAGTGACCTTCGCCGACGGCTCCACCGTCGTCACGAACCTGCTCGTCGGTGCCGACGGCGCCTGGTCACGGGTGCGGCCGCTGCTGTCCGACGCCGTCCCGGAGTATTTCGGCCGGACCTTCGTCGAGACATACCTGTACGACGCCGAGACCCGGCATCCCGCCACCGCGAAGGCGGTCGGCGGCGGCTCGCTGTTCGTGTTCGACAAGGGCACGAGCGAGAGGTGGATCGCGGCGCACCGGGAGAGCGGCGAAACGCTGCACGCCTATCTGACGCTGGCCCGGCCGCTGGAGTGGTTCGACGACATCGACTTCACCGACGCCGCCGCGGCCACCGCGCGGATCGCCGCGGAGTTCGAGGGCTGGGCCCCCGAGATCACCGCCCTGATCACCGACAGCGACACCGCTCCGGTCCCGCGCCCCCTCAACTCCCTGCCGATCGGCCACCGTTGGGACCGCGCACCGGGAGTGACCCTGGTCGGCGACGCCGCCCACCTCTCCCCGCCGGACGGCGAGGGCGCCAACCTCGCCATGCAGGACGGCGCCGAACTCGCCCTCGCCATCGCCGCGTACCCGGACGACATCGAGCGGGCGCTCACCGCGTACGAGGAGGCACTGTTCCCCCGTAGCGCCAAAGCCGCCGCCGAGGCCCTGGCCACCAACGAGGCCATCGGTCAGGACCCGTTCGCCTTCTTCGACCAGGACCAGCACGAGGTCTGACAAGCGAAAGCGTCCGTGGAGCGGTCGCGGTGACCGTTCCACGGACGCTCTCCCCACCCGTGCGCTACGCCAGCAGCGCCGGGATCGTTCCCTCGTGCGCCTCGCGCAGCTCGTCCAGGGAGAGCGCGAACTCACCCTGAACGTCCACCGAGTCGCCGTCCACGACACCGATGCGCGTGACCGGCAGGCCCCGTGCGCCGCACATGTCGTTGAAGCGGAGTTCCTCGGAGCGCGGGACGGCGACGACCGCGCGGCCCGCCGACTCCGAGAAGAGGAAGGTGAACGCGTCCAGGCCGTCCGGGACGATCAGACGCGCGCCCTTCTCCCCCAACAGGGCCGATTCCACTACCGCTTGGATCAGACCGCCGTCGGAAAGGTCGTGCGCCGAGTCGATCATGCCGTCGCGGGACGCGGAGATCAGGATCTCGGCCAGCAGCCGCTCCCGCTCCAGGTCGACCTTCGGGGGCAGACCACCGAGGTGGTCGTGGACGACCTGCGACCAGGCCGAACCGCCGAACTCCTCACGCGTGTCGCCGAGGAGGTAGATCAGCTGACCTTCCTCCTGGAAGGCGACCGGCGTACGGCGCGCGACATCGTCGATGACGCCCAACACCGCGACGACCGGGGTCGGGTGGATGGCGACGTCGCCCGTCTGGTTGTAGAGGGAGACGTTGCCGCCCGTCACCGGCGTGCCCAACTGCTGGCAGGCGTCCGCCAGTCCACGGATCGCCTCCGCGAACTGCCACATCACCGCCGGGTCCTCCGGCGAACCGAAGTTCAGACAGTCGGAGACCGCGAGCGGCTTCGCGCCCGTCGTCGCCACGTTGCGGTAGGCCTCGGACAGCGCCAACTGCGCACCCGCGTAAGGGTCCAGCTTCGCGTACCGGCCGTTGCCGTCCGTCGCGATGGCGACCCCGAGGCCGGTCTCCTCGTCGATGCGGATCATGCCCGAGTCCTCGGGCTGCGCCAGCACCGTGTTGCCCTGCACGAAGTGGTCGTACTGCGACGTGATCCACTTCTTGGACGCCTGGTTCGGGGACGACACCAGCGCCAGGACCTGGGACTTCAGTTCCTCCGAAGTACCGGGCCGGGCAAGCTTGTTGGCGTCGTCCGCCTGGAGCGCGTCCTGCCAGGACGGGCGGGCGTACGGGCGCTCGTAGACCGGGCCGTCGTGCGCGACCGTGCGCGGGTCGACGTCCACGATCTTGCCGCCGTGCCAGAAGATCTCCAGCCGGTCGCCGTCGGTCACCTCACCGATGACCGTGGCGATGACGTCCCACTTCTCGCAGATCTCCAGGAAGCGGTCGACCTTCGACGGTTCGACGACCGCGCACATCCGTTCCTGCGACTCGCTCATGAGGATTTCCTCGGGCGAGAGGGTCGAGTCACGGAGGGGTACGTCGTCCAGGGTGACCGTCATGCCACCGGAGCCGTTGGACGCCAACTCGCTTGTGGCGCAGGAGAGTCCGGCCGCGCCGAGGTCCTGGATGCCGACGACCAGCTTCTCGGCGAAGGCCTCCAGGGTGCACTCGATGAGGAGCTTCTCCTGGAAGGGGTCGCCCACCTGGACGGCCGGGCGCTTCGACGGCTTGGCGTCGTCGAAGGTCTCGGACGCGAGGATGGACGCGCCGCCGATACCGTCGCCGCCCGTGCGGGCGCCGTAGAGGATGACCTTGTTGCCGGCGCCGGAGGCCTTCGCGAGGTGGATGTCCTCGTGGCGCATCACGCCGATGGCGCCCGCGTTGACCAGCGGGTTGCCTTGATAGCAGGCGTCGAAGACGACCTCGCCGCCGATGTTGGGCAGGCCCAGGCAGTTGCCGTAGCCGCCGATGCCCGCGACGACGCCCGGCAGGACGCGCTTGGTGTCGGGGTGGTCGGCCGCGCCGAAGCGCAGGGGGTCCACGACGGCGACCGGGCGGGCGCCCATCGCGATGATGTCGCGCACGATGCCGCCGACGCCCGTGGCCGCGCCCTGGTAGGGCTCGACGTAGGACGGGTGGTTGTGGGACTCCACCTTGAAGGTGACCGCGTAGCCCTGGCCGACGTCGACCACGCCCGCGTTCTCGCCGATGCCGACGAGCAGCGCGTCGGAGTGCGGGGCCTTCTCGCCGAACTGGCGGAGGTGGACCTTGGAGGACTTGTACGAGCAGTGCTCGGACCACATGACCGAGTACATGGCGAGCTCGGCGCCGGTGGGCCGGCGGCCGAGGATCTCCACGACCTTCTCGTACTCGTCCTTCTTCAGGCCGAGTTCGGCCCAGGGCAGCTCGACGTCGGGGGTCTCGGCCGCGTGCTCGACCGTGTCCAGAGGCGTCCGGCTCATGCGTTGACCAGCTTCTTGAGGATCGAGGTGAAGAAGGGGAGGCCGTCGGTGCGGCCGGACCCGATGAGCGGCTCGACCGCGTGCTCGGGGTGCGGCATGAGGCCCACGACGTTCCCGGCGGCGTTCGTGATGCCGGCGATGTCGCGCAGCGAGCCGTTCGGGTTCAGGTCCAGGTAGCGGAAGACGACGCGGCCCTCCGCCTCCAGCTCGTCGAGCGTGCGCTCGTCGGCGACGTAGCGGCCGTCCATGTTCTTCAGCGGGATGTGGATCTCCTGGCCCGCGGTGTAGTCACCGGTCCAGGCGGTGTCCGCGTTCTCCACCCGCAGTTTCTGGTCACGGCAGATGAAGTGCAGGTGGTTGTTGCCGAGCATCGCGCCGGGGAGGAGGTGCGCCTCGGTGAGGACCTGGAAGCCGTTGCAGATTCCCAGGACGGGGAGTCCCGACTTCGCCTGCTCGATGAGCGTCTCCATCACCGGCGAGAAACGGGAGATGGCACCCGCGCGCAGATAGTCGCCGTAGGAAAAACCGCCCGGGAGGACGACCGCGTCGACCTGGTGGAGGTTCTTGTCCTTGTGCCAGAGGGCGACCGGTTCGGCGCCGGCGAGACGGATCGCGCGCTGGGTGTCGCGGTCGTCGAGGCTGCCGGGGAAAGTGACGACGCCAATACGAGCGGTCACTTGGCGGCCTCCGCCACTTCTTCGACCTTGACCGTGAAGTCCTCGATCACCGTGTTGGCGAGGAAGGATTCCGCAAGATCGTGGATGCGGGCGAGCGCGGCCTCGTCGACCGGGCCGTCAACTTCCAGTTCGAATCGCTTTCCCTGACGTACGTCGGAGATGCCTTCGAAACCCAGGCGTGGCAGCGCACGCTGGACCGCCTGGCCCTGGGGGTCGAGGATCTCCGGCTTGAGCATGACGTCGACTACGACGCGTGCCACTGGCACTCCCGGTGTTGTGGTGCTGAGCTGGTGCCTTCAGACTACCCGTCCAAAACTTCTACGCGGGTAGATTGGTAGGAACCTACGTGACCGCGATCACGATCCGGTATCAGAGGGGGGAGTTCATGAAAAGTTACGGGAAAGATCCCCGACCGACCCCGGATACCTATTGCACTCGGACACGCGGACAGATTTAGTCAGGCTTCACAATGCATTGCCGAGCACTGTACAAATGAATTAGAAATAGCTGACACTCGGCACATCACCACAGCTGAGCTGTACGGAGTGCCGGACGAAGGGACCGATATTCGTGGCGCAGAAGGTCGTGGTCACTCTCTTTGACGACATCGACGGCTCGGAAGCGGCGGAAACGATCGCCTTCGGGCTCGACGGCAAGTCGTACGAGATCGACCTGAATCAAGCCAATGCCAAGAAACTGCGTAAGGCGCTCGAGCCCTACGTGGACGCAGGTCGCAAGCGGTCGAGGTCCGGCAAGGCCTACCGCCAGACCGAGGTCGCCCCCGACCCGGCGGCCGTCCGGGCCTGGGCCCAGGCGAACAAGATGGACGTGCCGGCCCGCGGACGCATCCCCAAGAAGGTCTACGAGGCGTTCACCGCCGCGCAGTAGACAGGCCGTGAACCGCTGGGCCTACGGCCGGTCATCGGGCCCTCGGGGCAACCGACTTGCGCTGCACCCCTCCTGGTCAGCTAGAGTTCGGAGCACGCCGAGGGGCGAGGCCGAAAGGCCCAGCTCACGGAGTACATGCGGGTGTAGTTCAGTAGCAGAACATCCCCCTTCCAGGGGGAAGGCGCAGTGTGCAATTCCTGTCACCCGCTCTGCATCGCCGTCCCAACCACTCCGGTGGATCGGGTAGGCTGGTGCTCGCGCCGACCGGTGAGAGCCGATCGGATGCAATGCGGACGTAGCTCAGTTGGTAGAGCGCAACCTTGCCAAGGTTGAGGTCGCCAGTTCGAACCTGGTCGTCCGCTCCAGCGAAAACCCCCGGTCCACTGGACCGGGGGTTTTCTCGTATGCCCAACACCCGTCTGACATTTGTCATGCCGAGTGATGACACCGCGCACTGCTGCCGGCCCCCGGTCACCGCGACGCTGAAGTCATGGACACCAACGAACACGAACACGTGATTGAGGTCACTGACCTACGCCGTGTGTACGGGGGCGGGTTCGAGGCCGTGCGGGGAATCACCTTCTCCGTGCGGCGCGGGGAGGTCTTCGCGCTCCTGGGCACCAACGGCGCGGGAAAGACGTCCACGGTCGAACTCCTCGAAGGGCTGGCGCCCGCGTCCGGCGGGCGCGTGCGCGTCCTCGGCCACGATCCCCACCGCGAGCGGGCCGCCGTACGGCCGCGCACCGGGGTGATGTTGCAGGAGGGCGGGTTCCCGTCCGAGCTGACCGTCGCCGAGACCACGCGGATGTGGGCCGGCTGCACCAGCGGGGCGCGGCCCGAGGCGGAGGCGCTCGCGCTGGTCGGGCTCGCGCGGCGGGCGGACGTACGGGTGAAGCAGTTGTCCGGGGGTGAACGGCGGCGGCTCGACCTGGCGCTCGCGCTGCTCGGGAAGCCCGAGGTGCTGTTCCTCGACGAGCCGACGACCGGACTGGACGCCGAAGGGCGCCGGGACACCTGGGAGTTGGTGCGGGCGCTGCGGGACGGCGGCACGACCGTGCTGCTGACCACGCACTATCTGGAGGAGGCCGAGGGGCTCGCCGACCGGCTCGCGATCATGAGCGACGGGCGGATCGCGGTCACCGGGACACCGGCCGAGGTGACGGCGGGGCGGCCCTCGCGGATCTCCTTCGAGCTGCCCGCCGGTTATCTCGTGGGGGACCTGCCGCCGCTCGGCGAGCTGGGGGTCGTCGGGCACGAGGTGGTCGGGGGAGTCGTACGGCTGAAGACGCATGAGTTGCAGCGGGCGGCCACCGGGCTGTTGGTGTGGGCCGAGCGGGCGGGTATCGAGCTGCGGCGGCTGGAAGTGCGGTCGGCCTCGCTGGAAGAGGCGTTTCTCGGGATCGCGCGGGAGCAGGAGGTGGCGGTGTGAGTGCGATGACCACTACCCCGGTGGGGCGGCTGCGGGCGCTCGGGCGGGCCGAGTTGAGCCTTCTCGGGCGGAACCGGAGTGCCGTGGTCACGGCGCTGCTGGTGCCCTTGGCGCTGCCGTTCAGTGTGCGGCCCGCGGTCGATCAGATGGATCTCAAGGGGGAGGGGCTGAGCGTCGGGTCGGTGATGCTCACCGCCTCGATCGGGTTCTCGCTGCTCTTCGCCGTGTACTCGTCGCTGGTGAGCGCGTTCGTCGCACGGCGGGAGGAACTGGTCCTCAAGCGGCTGCGCACCGGGGAGCTGGGCGACCCCGAGATCCTCGCCGGGACCGCGCTGCCGTCCGTGTGCCTCGGGCTCGTCCAGTCCGTGCTGCTGGCCGCGGCGTGTGTGGTGCTGCTCGACGCGGGGGCGCCCGCGATGCCCCAACTCGCCCTTCTGGGGCTGCTGTTCGGCCTCTTCCTGAGCGCCGCGCTGGCCGCCCTGACGGCGACCGTGACCAAGACGGCGGAGAGCGCGCAGGTGACCGCGCTGCCCGTGCTGTTCGCGTCCATGCTCGGCTCCGGGATCATCATCCCGCTGCAACTGCTGCCCGACTGGGCCGCGGGCGTCTGCCGGTTCCTGCCGCTCTCCCCCGCGATCCGGCTGATCAGCGGCGGCTGGAACGGCGGCCTGTCCGGCTACGACGCGCTGGGCACCGTCCTGATCGCGCTGGCCTGGACCGTCCTCGCGGTGTTTGCTGTACGGCGGTGGTTCCGGTGGGAACCGCGGCGCTGAGGCACGGGGAGCACAACGGCATGCGGACACTTGTTGGCTCGCGCGGCTCCGGCGGCTGGTGGGGGCGGAAGAGCACGCCCGGGAAGGTCGAAACGTACACCCGTTGGACCTTCCACTTCTTCGCCGTGGTCGAGATCGCGGCGATCGGGCTGCCGTTGTTCGGCCAGGTCTGGACGGACAGCACGGGCTGGCTGGCGGGGGCCCTGGTCGTCCACGCCCTGCTCTGCTCCGTCACCGCCTCCCGGGCGCTCGACTGGACACGCGGCCGGCGGGCACAGCCCGTACGGCTGCTGTGGGCCCTCGGCGTGGTCACCGTGATGATCTCCGTCGCCGCGATCGTCGTGCGGGAGCGAGGCTCCGGCGACGACGTGCGGACCGCCGCGAGCACGCTCTTCGTGGGCGTGCTGGGCTTCGGCGCGGGCACGCTCACGCTCGGGGTGCGGGGTCGGCGGCACGTTCTCGCGGTGGTGGCGGGTGCGATGGGCGGGGCGCTGCTCCTGCAGCTCCCGCTGCGCGTGGCCGCGCCCGCCGCGCTCGGCACAGTGATCGCCGTCCTCTTCGCGGCCGGCGGCCTCGCCTTCACCGCCGCGTTCTCCGTCTGGCTCCTCGACGCCGTCTACGAACTCGACGAGGCCCGCGAGACCCGGGCCCGGCTCGCCGTCGCCGAGGAACGGCTGCGGTTCGGGCGCGATCTGCACGACGTGATGGGCCGCAACCTGTCGGTGATCGCGCTGAAGAGCGAACTCGCCGTGCAGCTCGCCCGGCGCGGTCGGGCCGAGGCCGTGGAGCAGATGATCGAGGTGCAGCGGATCGCCCGGGAGTCGCAGCGGGAGGTGCGCGATGTCGTACGGGGTTATCGCAAGGCCGACCTCCGGCTCGAACTGGCCGGTGCGCAGGGCGTGTTGGCCGCCGCGTCGCCGGTCACCTCGCACTCGATGCCGGCGGCGGCCAACACGCCCTGCGCA
>NZ_JAENRY010000151.1 GCF_016612545.1 Streptomyces sp. MBT65
GACCGTAGTTGAGGATCTCGCGCAGACCCGACTCCTTGAGGTCGGCCGAGACGACCTCGGCCTTGACCTTGATGGAGCGTTCGATCAGCTCGGCGGTGTGCGGTCCAGCCGGGGTGCGGGCCGACTCCGGGTCGGACTCGATGAGTTCGAGGATCACCGGGTCGGCGATGAAGCCGGCCTTGATGATCTCGGCGAGCCCGGAGACGTAGTCGTTGACCGGGAGGGAGTCCAGCGCGGCCAGGTCGCAGAGCACACCGGCCGGCGGGTGGAAGGAGCCGACGAGGTTCTTGCCCTCGGCGGTGTTGATACCGGTCTTGCCGCCGACCGCCGCGTCGACCATGGCGAGCACGGTCGTCGGTACGGCGATCCAGCGGACCCCGCGCAGCCAGGTCGCGGCGACGAAACCGGCCAGGTCGGTGGTGGAGCCGCCGCCGACGCCCACGATGACGTCGGAGCGCGTGAAACCGGACTGGCCCAGCGCCTTCCAGCAGTAGGCGGCGACCTCGGCGGTCTTGGCCTCCTCCGCGTTCGGCACCTGGATGGCGACGGCCTCGAAGCCCTGCCCGGCCAGGTCGGCGCGCAGCGCGTCCCCCGTCTCGGCGAGCGCCTCGGGGTGGATGACGGCGACCCGCTTGGCCCGGTCACCGATCAACCCGCCCAGTTCGCCCAGGAGTTGACGGCCCACCAGGACCTCGTACGGGTCGCTGCCCGCCGTGCCGCCGACCTGGATCCGCGTCACTGACTCGCTCATGCTTCCTTCAACTCCAGTGCGTCCAGGACGGCTTGGGTGACGTCCTCGGGGGTGCGGCCGTCGGTCGGTACGACGGCCTGCGCGACCTCGGCGTACAAGTGGCGCCTGGCTTCCATCAGTTCGCGCCACTGCTTGCGCGGGTTGATGGCGAGCAGCGGGCGGGCCGCGTTGAGGCCGGTGCGCTTGACGGCCTCGTCCACGTCCATGGAGAGGTAGACGACCCGGTGGGTCGCGAGCAGCGCGCGCGTGTCCTCGTCGAGGATCGAGCCGCCGCCGAGCGCGAGGACGCCCTCGTGCCCGGCGAGTGCCTGCTGCACGGCGCGCTTCTCGATCGCACGGAAGACCGGCTCGCCCTCGTCGACGAAGATCTCGGCGATCGTGCGGCCCTCGGCGGCCACGATGTCGTCGTCGGTGTCCCGGTAGGCGACGCCGAGCCGCTCGGCCAGTTGCTGCCCGACCGTCGACTTGCCGACGCCCATGGGACCGACCAGGACGACGAGCGGGGTCGCGGTCACCGGATCACCAGGTTCTCGAGGTACGAGCGGACGTTACGGCGGGTCTCGGGCACCGAGTCGCCGCCGAACTTCTCGGCCACGGCGTCCGCGAGGACCAGCGCGACCATCGCCTCGGCGACGATGCCGGCGGCGGGGACCGCGGAGACGTCGGAGCGCTGGTGGTGGGCCTGGGTGGCCTCGCCGGTGACCACGTCGACGGTCTGCAGGGCGCGCGGCACGGTCGCGATCGGCTTCATCGCGGCCCGTACGCGCAGCAGTTCACCCGTGGACAGCCCGCCCTCGGTACCACCGGAGCGCCCGGAGACGCGCCGGATCCCCTCATCGGTGTTGACGATCTCGTCGTGCGCCTTGGAACCCGGCACACGCGCCAGCTCGAACCCGTCGCCGATCTCGACGCCCTTGATGGCCTGGATACCCATGAGGGCACCGGCGAGACGGGCGTCCAGCTT
The DNA here is from genome assembly GCF_016612545.1 of Streptomyces sp. MBT65. Lineage (GTDB taxonomy): Bacteria > Actinomycetota > Actinomycetes > Streptomycetales > Streptomycetaceae > Streptomyces. The sequence goes on from NZ_JAENRY010000151.1 coordinate 1,716, forward strand.
CCGGTCCCAGTGGACGTGCGAGCCGAGGCCCACCGGCACACCGTAGGCAAGGATCTCGACGACTCCACCGAGGGTGTCGCCGTCCTTGTGGGCCTGGTCGATCTCGGCGACCATCGCCTTCGACGCGTCGGCGTCCAGGCAGCGCACGGGGTCGGCGTCCAGCTTCTCGACATCGGCGGGCGTCGGCAGGACACCCTGCGGAGCCTTCGCCGAAGCCAGCTCGACGACGTGCGAGACGATCTCGATCCCGGCCGTCTCCTTGAGGTACGACCTGGCCACCGCGCCGAGCGCGACCCGCGCCGCGGTCTCCCGCGCGGAGGCGCGCTCCAGGATCGGGCGGGCCTCGTCGAAGCCGTACTTCTGCATACCGGCGAGGTCGGCGTGACCGGGACGCGGCCGGGTCAGCGGGGCGTTGCGGGCGAGCCCGGCCAGGATCTCCGGGTCGATGGGGTCGGCCGCCATGACCTGTTCCCACTTGGGCCACTCGGTGTTGCCCACCATGATCGCGACCGGCGATCCGAGGGTGAGACCGTGCCGCACACCGCCGAGGAAGGTGACCTCGTCACGCTCGAACTTCATGCGGGCACCGCGTCCATAGCCGAGCCGGCGCCGGGCCAGGTGGTCCGCCACCATGTCCGTGGTGATCGGCACGCCGGCGGGAAGGCCCTCCAGCGTCGCCACGAGTGCGGGACCGTGGGACTCCCCCGCGGTCAGCCAGCGCAACCTGCTCAACGGTGCTCCTCATGCTCGCGCCCTGGTACTGCCCTGCGCACGCGCGTCCTCGCGTACGGCGACGGCGAAACCGGGTGCGCGGCCCTGGCCCGCCGCCCCCGATCCTCCCACGTCCGGGGCACGGACCTGGCCTACGGTCCAGGGAACGGACGCGGGAGGCCTGGGGGCAGCTTCTTGCCCCGGGCCGGCGAGGTGGGACCGAGAGTCGACCGGCAGTCGCTCGGTCGCTCCACGGGGTCCGGATCAGCGGTCGATCGGGGCCTCCGCGAGAGCCCTACCGGGCGGAGGTCAGGACTGGGGCGACGCTCACTGGGGGACCCAACAATCGAACAACACCTGCGCCATCGACCATCACCAGCAAGCAGGCAACCAGCCGACCGCGCACCTCAACCCCAACTCACCTCACCGATCCGCCAACGCCTCCTCCCCCGCCCTCCGCATCGCACTCAGCGGCGCCGGCCGACAACCAGTCATCTGTTCCACCTGGAGCACCGCCTGGTGCACCAGCAGATCGAGCCCGCTGACGACCGCTCCGCCGTAGCCGGACCAGCGGGCCGCGAGGTCCGTCGGCCAGGGGTCGTAGAGGACGTCGAAGAGAGTGGCGGGGCGTTCCGGTACGGCGGAGGAGAGGGTGTCCGTCGTGCCGGCGGGGGTGGTGGCGAAGACCAGTGGGGCCCGCAGGCCTTCCGCCGCGTCGGACCAGTCCGCCGTGCGGACCTCCACGTCGAGCCGCTCGCCCCATTGGCGCATCTCGGCGGCGCGGGCCTCGCTGCGGACGTACGCGACGACCTCGCCGGTGCAGATCCGGGAGAGGGCGGCGAGCGCGGAGGAGGCCGTGGCGCCGGAGCCGAGGATCGCGGCCGAGTCGACCTGTTCGATGCCGTGTTCGCGGAGTGCGGCGACCATGCCGGGGATGTCGGTGTTGTCGCCGACGCGCCGGCCGTCCTCGGTGAACACGACCGTGTTGACCGCGTCCACCGACGCCGCCGTCTCACTGATCTCGTCGAGCAGCGGTATGACCGCCCGCTTCAGCGGCATGGTCAGCGACAGGCCCGCCCACTCCGGTCCCAGGGTCTCGAAGAAGCCCGGCAGGCCCGCCTCGTCGACGTCGAAGCGGTCGTACGACCAGCCGTCCAACCCCAGCTCCTCGTATGCCGCGCGATGCAGCACCGGGGAGAGGGAGTGGGCGATGGGTGAACCGAGCACGGCGGCCCGGCGGGCGTCAGTTGCCCGAGTTGGCATTGAACTCGTCCCTGAGTTTCTGGAATTCGGCATACGTCTTGGCGAATTCTGTCTTGTTCTCGCCGTCGGTCGCCACGAAGTAGATCCAGCCGTCGCGGGTCGGATTCAGTGCCGCTGCCAGAGCCTCGTCACCGGGATTGTCGATGGGACCGGGCGGCAGGCCCTTTTGCGTGTAGGTGTTGTACGGGTCCTTGTTGCTGTTGATCTCCGACTCGCTGATATGGATCTTGCTCTGACCCTTCAGGTAATTGAAGGTCGAGTCGAATTGCAGCAACTGGTTGGTCTCGGTGTTCGTGGACTTGAGACGGTTGTAGACCACTTCCGCCATTTTGCGGAAGTCGTCGTGCGTCTTGCCTTCGGCCTGGACGAGGCTCGCGACCGTGATGACCTGCAGCGGGTTGTCCAGATTGAGCGCTTTGGCCTTCGTCTCAAGGTCGAGCGCGTCGTATTTCTCGGTGGCCTGGGCGACCATCTGTTTGAGGACCGTTTCGGGTTTCATACCCTTTGCGGCGCCGTAGGTGCCCGGGAAGAGGAACCCTTCCAGTGGGTCCTTGATCTCCGTGCTGTCGTTCGCCCAGCTCGGCAGTCCGAGGCTCTTGTACTCCTTCTTGGCGACGGCCTTGGTGGTGCCGTCGGAAAGCTGGAGTTTCTTGTCGATATCCGCGTAGACCTTCACGTTCCGCACACCCGGGGCGACGATCAGGTTGTCCTGGCTCTTGGGGTCGAGCATCAGCTTGACGGCGGCCGCGGCGGACATTTCCTTCTTCAGCAGAAAGACGCCCGCCTGGATCTTCTTCCCGTCGGGATTCTGCGACTGGGCGGCCACGAACGCGTCGACGCTCTTCACGACGCCCTGCTTCTTCAGCTCCTGGCCGATGGTGTAGCCGCCGGCTCCCTTGGGGATGGTGACGCTCACCGAACCGGTGCCGTCGCCCGCGTAGTCGGGCGCCGAGCCGAAACGATTTTGGTAGAAGTGCCAGCCGAAATAGCCGACTCCGCCGAGGCCGCCGCCGAACACCAGGACGACGACCAGGCAGGCGCAGCCGTTGCGGCGCTTCTTCTCCTTGCCGCCTTTACCCTTGCCGCCTTTGCCTTTGCCGCCCTTGCCCCGGCGGTCACCGCGTCCCCGCCCGTCGTCCGGCTCGTCGTCGTCGACCTCGTCCTCGTCGTCGCCGCCACCCGCGAAGAACGCGTGTTCGCCTTCATCGGGGCCGGGGTCCCAGTCGGTCTTCTCCGGTTCGGGTTCCGTGCGGCGCTTGCCGGGTGGCTCCGGCGGCGGGAACGCGTCGGACGTGCCGTAGAAATCGGGCTGCTGTTCGCCATAGGCGGCGGCCTGTTGCGCATACGGGTCGTTGGGGTCCGCGGCGTACGGGACCTGCCCCTGCGGGTGGGTGCCGTCCCAGCCGCCCTGCTGATATTGCTGCTGCTGACCGGCGTACTGCTGATGGCTCTGATCGGCGTACTGCTGATGGTCCGCCCACTGCTGCTGGTCCGGGTACTGCGGGTTGCCCTGTTCGTCGTAGACCTGGTACTGCTGCTGCGCCTGACCGTAGTCGGCCTGCTGGCCGTGGCCCCAGTCGCCGTACTGCTGCGGCTGCTGCGGCTGTTCCGGATAGTGCTGCGGCTGGCCGCCGTAGGAGGACTGCTGGCCCGGCTGGGCCTGCTGTCCTTCCCATCCGATGTCCCCGAACAACGGGTCCTCCGGATGCCACGGTTCGGAGCCTGGGCCCCGGCCATACTCAGTCATCGATCCCCTAGAGCCGCGAGGCGGCGGTCGCGGCGCTTGGGGCTCCGGCTCCCGTCCCGCCTCTTGCTGTGCCATGGCTGTTCGAACACCATCGCATCGCGCGGAACGTTACCGTATCGCGATCAGATGACCACTTCGACGCCCTCGCCGGGTGGTTTACCTGACACCCGTTCGGATTCCAGTGCCTGCTGGAGGATGATGACCGCGGCCGCCTGGTCGATGACCGAGCGGCCCTTCTTGGACTTCACCCCGGAGGCGCGCAGTCCCTGACTGGCCGTCACCGTGGTCATCCGTTCGTCCAACAGTCTGACCGGTACCGGGGTGATGCCCTTGGCCAGCTCCTGGACGAAGGCCCGAACCTTCACGGCGGCCGGTCCCTCACCGCCCTTGAGGGAGCGCGGGAGGCCGACGACGACTTCGATCGGTTCGTACTCCTCGACCAGCTGCTTCAGCCGGCGGTGCGCCGCCGGGATGTCGCGGCCGGGGACCGTCTCGACGGGAGTGGCGAGGATCCCGTCGGGGTCGCACGAGGCGACCCCGATCCGGGCGTCCCCGACGTCGATCGCGAGTCGACGTCCTCTGCGCATGTTCGCGGCCGTTTCTTACTTGGCCGTGTCGGCGACGAGTCGCTCGACGGCGTCGACGGCCTCGCCGACGGCGGCCGGGTTCTGGCCACCGCCCTGGGCCACGTCCGGCTTGCCGCCACCGCCGCCGCCGAGGGTCTTGGCGGCGGCGCGCACCAGGTCACCGGCCTTGAGACCGCGCTCGCGGGCGGCTTCGTTGGTGGCGATGACGGTGAGCGGCTTGCCGTTGTTGACCGTGAACAGGGCGACCACGGCGGCGCGTCCACCCTGGATCCGGCCACGCACGTCGAGGACCAGCTTGCGCAGGTCGTCCGGGGTCGTGCCGTCCGGCACCTGACCGGTGACGACGGCGATCCCGTGCACGTCCTTGGCGGACTCGACGAGACCGGCGGCGGCCTGGAGCACCTTCTCGGCGCGGAACTTCTCGATCTCCTTCTCGGCGTCCTTCAGCTTGCCGAGCATGGCGGAGACCTTCTCCGGAAGCTCCTCCGGACGGCCCTTGATCAGCTCCTGGAGCTGGGCGACGACCGTGTGCTCACGGGCGAGGAAGTTGTAGGCGTCGACACCGACGAGCGCTTCGATACGGCGGACTCCGGAGCCGATCGACGACTCGCCGAGCAGTTTGACCAGGCCGAGCTGGGAGGTGTTGTGGACGTGGGTGCCGCCGCACAGCTCCTTGGAGAAGTCGCCGATGGTCACGACGCGGACCCGCTCGCCGTACTTCTCGCCGAACTCGGCGATGGCGCCCTGCTTCTTGGCCTCGTCGAGGCTGAGGATCTCGGCGTGCACGTCCAGGTCGCGGGCGAGCACCTCGTTGATCTTCTGCTCGACGTCGGTCATCACGGCGGTGGGAACCGCGGACGGCGAACCGAAGTCGAAGCGGAAGCGGCCCGGCTGGTTCTCGGAACCGGCCTGCGCGGCCGTCGGACCGAGCGCGTCACGCAGCGCCTGGTGGGTGAGGTGGGTGGCCGAGTGGGCGCGGGCGATGGCGGTACGACGGCGGATGTCGATCGCGGCCTCGGCCTTGGCGCCGACGGTGACCTCGCCGAACTGGACGACGCCCTTGTGGACGTAGACGCCCGGCACCGGCTTCTGGCAGTCGCGGATCTCGATCACGGCACCGGACTCGACCTTGATCCGGCCGGTGTCGCCGATCTGGCCGCCGCCCTCGGCGTAGAAGGGGGTGCGGTCGAGGACGATCTCGACCTCGTCGCCCTCGGTCGCGGCCGGGGAGGAGACGCCGTCGACGAGGATGCCGACGATGGTGGACTCGCCCTGGGTGTCCGAGTAGCCGATGAAGTCGGTCTCGCCGGCCTTGTCGGCGATCTCGCGGTAGGCGCCGACGCCCGCGTGACCGGTCTTCTTGGCCTGGGCGTCGGCCTTGGCCTGGTCGCGCTGCTGCTTCATCAGGCGCCGGAAGCCGTCCTCGTCCACGGAAAGGCCCTGTTCGGCGGCCATTTCGAGGGTGAGGTCGATCGGGAAGCCCCAGGTGTCGTGGAGCAGGAACGCCTTGTCGCCGGCGAGGACCTTGCCGCCGCTCTCCTTCGTCTCGGAGATGGCCGTGTCGAGGATGTTGGTGCCGGCCTTCAGCGTCTTGACGAAGGCGGCCTCCTCGGCGAGGGCGACGGTCTCGATGCGCTGGCGGTCGGTGACCAGCTCCGGGTACTGCTGGCCCATCATCGCGATGACCGTGTCGATGAGGTCCTTGACGACCAGGCCGGTGGCACCGAGCAGCCGCATGTTGCGGATGGCGCGGCGCATGATCCGGCGCAGGACGTAACCACGGCCCTCGTTGCCGGGGGTCACGCCGTCGCCGATGAGCATCACGGACGTACGCATGTGGTCGGTCACGACGCGCAGGGACACATCGGACTCGTGCGAGTCGCCGTACTCGACACCGGTCAGCTCGGTGGCCTTCTTGATGACGGCCATGGAGGTGTCGATCTCGTACATGTTCTGCACGCCCTGCAGGATCATCGCGAGGCGCTCCAGGCCGAGGCCCGTGTCGATGTTCTTGCTGGGCAGCTCGCCGAGGATCTCGAAGTCCTCCTTGCCGATGCCCTCGCCGCGCTCGTACTGCATGAAGACCAGGTTCCAGATCTCCACGTACCGCTCGTCGTTGACGGCCGGGCCGCCCTCGACGCCGAACTCGGGGCCGCGGTCGTAGTTGATCTCGGAGCAAGGGCCGCAGGGTCCGGGGACACCCATCGACCAGTAGTTGTCCTTCTTGCCGAGGCGCTGGATGCGCTCGGCCGGGACGCCGATCTTGTCGCGCCAGATCGTCTCGGCCTCGTCGTCGTCGAGGTAGACCGTGATCCACAGGCGCTCGGGGTCGAGGCCGTAACCACCCTTGTCCTGGGGCGAGGTGAGCAGCTCCCAGGCGTAGGTGATGGCGCCTTCCTTGAAGTAGTCACCGAAGGAGAAGTTGCCGCACATCTGGAAGAACGTGCCGTGCCGAGTGGTCTTGCCGACCTCTTCGATGTCGGGCGTGCGCACGCACTTCTGCACGCTGGTGGCGCGCGGCCACGGCGGCTTGACCTCGCCGAGGAAGTACGGCTTGAAGGGGACCATGCCGGCGGGGACCAGGAGCAGAGTCGGGTCGTCCGCGATGAGCGACGCCGAGGGGACAACGGTGTGGCCGCGCTCCTCGTAGAAGCTCAGCCAGCGGCGGCGGATTTCAGCCGACTCCATCAGTGGTCCTCATTCCGGTTGTACGAGTACGTCGTCCTGTCGCTTCTTTCGACAGAGCTGGGGGTGTTGCCGTTCTCGATGGCCATGTACCGCCGGGCGGCGGGGAGTTCGGGGTCGACCGGGGCGTTGATCCCCAGCGCGTCGCCGAGTTCGGCCTCGCGCTGGGCCATGCCCGCGCGGACGTCGAGCGCGAAGTGCACCGCGCTGTCCTTGAGCCGGTGGCCCGCTTCGAGCGCCTTGTTGGCCGCGACCGCGGCGAGATGCTCGGGGGTCAGCTGCTTCAGCTTGCGATTGACCTTGGTGGTCGCCCAGACACCGGCGGCTACGCCCGTGCCGAACCAGAACGTACGGCGGAACATGGCTCGGTCAGTCCTTCTTCCGGGTGCGCTTGCCCCGCCGTCCGGCCGGGACGGTACGGCCCACGATCACCGTACGACGGGACGCCCCGGACGGCGCGGGCACGTCCTCGCGGCGGCCGCCCAGGGCCCGGCGGACGCCGTAGCCGAAGGCCGCGACCTTGACGAGGGGGCCGCCGAAGGTGGAGGCGACGGTGGTGGACAATGCGGAGGCGTTCGAGGTGACCTCCTGGACGTCGGAGGCGATCGCGTCGACCCGGTCGATCTGGGTCTGCGCGGAGCGCACCGCCGAGGAGGCGTCCGCCAGCAACGGCACGGCCTGGTCGGTCACGTCCGCGACCAGCTTGGTGGTCGCCTTGAGCGTCTGGGCCAGCCTCACCAGTGCGACGGCGAGGAACGAGACCAGGATCGCCCAGAAGACGGCCACCAGGATCCCGGCCACCTCTCCACCGGACACCTGACACCCGCTCTCGTAAACACCTGTTGATGACTCGTCCGAGCCTATCGCGCCGGAGGCGGCGCCCCGTAAACACCTGTGGATAACCGGGCCCGAGCCTATCGCGCCGGGGGTGGCGCTCCGTACCGTATTACCGCCCGGCGCACGGTGGAGTTGCGCGAAGCGATTGTACGGACTGAATACGGTTCAGTACGCTCCGTGTTCCATGCGAGCTTCCCCTGGCGGCGGCGCCACCGCGGACGGCAATCTGCCCCTCGAACCCGACCGGTTCGTGGGCCGCTCGGCCGAACTCGCCGAGCTGGCGCGGGCGCTCGACACCTCGCGCCTGGTCACGGTGACCGGTCCCGGCGGGGTCGGCAAGTCCCGGCTCGCGGCCCGTGCGGCGGCCCGGTCCGCGCTCCCGGACGGGGCGTGGCGGGTGGAGCTGGCGCCGGTGCGCGACCCGGAACTCGTGGACTTCGCGGTCGTAGAGGCGCTGGGGCTGACGGATCACACCGCGCGGTTGCCGCGTGAGGCGTTGCTCGCGCATCTGACGGGGCGTCAACTGCTGCTGGTGCTGGACGGGTTCGAGCACCTGGTGGAGGTGTGTGCCTCGCTGGTGGCCGAGTTGCTCGGGCGGGTGCCGGGGTTGCGGGTACTCGCGGTGGGGCGGCGGCCGTTGGAGCTGGCGGGTGAGCGGGTGGTGGCGCTGGCGCCGTTGGGCGAGGACGAGGCGGTGGAGCTGTTCGCCGACCGGGCCGCGCAGCAGGGGGTCGTCCTCGATGAAGAGGACGCGGACGTGCGGGAGTTGTGTCGGCGGCTCGACGGGATTCCGCTCGCGGTGGAGCTGGCGGCGGGGCGGCTGCGGGCGTTGGCGCCCGGGGAGTTGCTGGCGCGGTTCGACGACCGGTTCCGGCTGCTGGCCGGTGGGCGCAGGGACGCGTTGCCCCGGCATCAGACGCTGCGGACGGCGATCGGCTGGAGCCATGAACTGTGCACGCCCGCAGAGCGGTTGCTGTGGGCACGGCTCTCGGTGTTCGCCGGGCGCTTCGACCTGGAGGCCGCCGAGTACGTGTGCGGGGGCGACGGACTGCCCTCGGACGACGTCCTCGACGTGCTGTCCGAACTGCTCGCGCAGTCCGTGGTCGTCCGCGAGGAGACACCGACGGGCGTGCGCTACCGGATGCTCGACACGATCCGGGCCTACGGCGCCGACTGGCTGGAGGCGGCCGGGGACGCGGCCCGGCTGCGGCGGCGGCACCGTGACTGGTATCTGGGCCTTGCCACATGGTGCGAGCTGGACTGGTTCTCGCCGCGCCAGGGCGAGGTCGCCGCGCGCGTGGAGGCGGAGCTGCCGAATCTGCGCGGCGCCCTGGAGTACTGCCTGACCGAGCCGGACGAGACGCATCTGGGCCAGTATCTGGCGGGCTCCCTGTGGTTCTACTGGGCGGGCTGCGGGCGCCTCGCGGAGGGCCGGCACTGGCTGGAGCAGGCCGTGCGACTGGACGCCGAGGACACGGCCCACGACCAGTCGCGACTGAAGGCCCTGTGGGTGCTCGGCTATGTGGCGATCCTCCAGGGCGACACCGTGCCCGCGCTCGCCGCGCTCCAGGAGTGCCGCGAGGAGGCCGACCACGCGGCGAACCCCACGGCGATCGCGTACGCCGAACACCGCACCGGCTGCCTGGCGTTGGTCACGGACGACATGCCGCGCGCGGAGGCCCTGCTGCGCTCGGCGCTCGCCCGCTATCAGCAGATCGGCGAGCTGAACAGCAATGTGCTGATGGGCCAGGTCGAACTGGCGATGACGCGGGCGTTCCAGGGCGATCTGGCGGACGCGGTGAAGCTGTGCGAGGACGTCCGGCGGGTGTGCGAGGACCACGGCGAGCGATGGACCCGCGCGTACGCGCTGTACGTCCTGGCCTACGTCGCCTGGAGCGACGGCGAACTCCCGCTCGCGCGCGACCTGTTGGCGGACTGCCTGGGCAGCGCGCACGGTTTCCGCGACCTGCTGGGCTCGGTGCTCGCTGTCGAACTGCTGGCCCTCGTGACAGCCTCGGAGGGCGATGCCGCGGAGGCCGCGCTGCTCCAGGGCGCGGCGGGCGCGATGTGGCCGTCGGTGGGGCTCCCGCTGTTCGGCTCGGCGCACTACAACGCGCCGCACGAACTGTGCGAGGCGATGGCCCGCGAGCGGCTGGGCGACGAGCGGTACGAGGAGTGCGTACGGGACGGGGCGCGGCTGGGCCGGGAGGCGGCCGTGGCGCGGGCGCTCGGGCAGTCGTGCCCGCTGGGCGCGGTGCCGGTACCGCGCGGGCCGGTGCGGACCGCGGCGGTCCGTGTGGACATGCGAAAGCCCGCCGCCTCGCCCACCCGGAAGGGCGGGGAGACAGCGGGCTGACGTACGAAAGGTGGTGCTACGTCCGCAAGTTGATCAGCGGGCGTAGTACTCGACGACGAGCTGCTCGTCGCAGATCACCGGGATCTCCTTGCGGTTCGGCTCGCGGTCCAGGCGGAACGCCAGGGCGCCGAGGTTCACCTGGAGGTAGCGCGGGATCTCGCCGTCGGGGGCGAAGCCACCGGCGCGGGAGACCTCGAACAGGGTCTTGCTGCGGCTGCGCTCGCGGACCATGACGACGTCTTCGGGCTTGACGCGGAAGGACGGCTTGTCGACCTTCTGGCCGTTGACCTCGATGTGGCCGTGAACGACCATCTGGCGGGCCTGGTAGATCGTGCGGGCGATGCCCGAACGCAGGACCAGCGCGTCGAGACGACGCTCCAGCTCGATGATCAGGGCCTCACCGGTCTTGCCCTGGACCTTGGAGGCACGCTCGTAGGCGCGGACGAGCTGGCGCTCGGACACGTCGTACTGCGCGCGCAGACGCTGCTTCTCCAGCAGACGGACCTTGTAGTCCGAGTTCTGCTTGCGGCCACGACCGTGCTCACCCGGCGGGTAGGGACGGGCCTCGAAGTACTTGACGGCCTTCGGGGTCAGCGCGATGCCGAGGGCACGCGACTTCTTGACCTTGGGGCGGGACTGATTCGCCACGATGTCTCTCTCTGTCTGTCGGCTTGCCAGGGTGGTGAGGGAGGTCGCATCCGCAGCCGGGGAAACCCGCCGGGACCCTTGCGGGACCTGGTGGGCAGCCGCTCCCCTGATCTGGGCACTACGTGCAGCACGCGAGTGGCCCACCGACCGGTCCCGCCTTGCGGCGGATGGTGGTGGGCTGCCCGCGACACCATTCGAACGGTGCGCGACGCTCCTGGAGCCGGTCCGAGAACTGGGTCCTCCGACTGACTCCGGCTGACCGTCCCGATCTGACAGCACGGGACACAGCACTTCGGGGGATTCTACAGGGTGCTCAGGACCGCTTACGACCAAGGTGTTTTCTGGTCCACTCCACGGCGTCCGCGTACCGCGCCTCGGCGCCGTGCCGGGTCGGTTCGTAGTATTCGCGGTCCTTCAGCTCCTCCGGGGCGTACTGCTGCTCGGCGATCCCTTCCGGGAGGTCGTGCGGATAGACGTACCCCTGGGCATGCCCCAGTTTGGCCGCGCCCTTGTAGTGCCCGTCCCGCAGATGCATCGGCACCGGGCCCGCGTGCCCCTTGCGTACGTCCTCCATGGCGGCGCCGATCGCCGTGGTCGCCGCGTTCGACTTGGGTGCCAGGGCGAGGGCGATGGTCGCGTGACTGAGGGTGAGCGCGGCCTCCGGGAAACCGATCATCGCTACGGCCTGGGCGGCGGCGACCGCGATCGGCAGCGCGTTCGGATCCGCAAGGCCGATGTCCTCGCTCGCGGAGATCATCAGGCGGCGGGCGATGAAGCGGGGGTCCTCGCCGGCGTCGATCATGCGGGCGAGGTAGTGCAGGGCCGCGTCGACGTCCGAGCCGCGGATGGACTTGATGAGGGCGCTGGCCACGTCGTAGTGCTGGTCGCCGTCGCGGTCGTAGGTCACCGCGGCCCGGTCGACCGTCTCCTCCAGGGTCTGGAGGGTGATGTCCGGCTCGCCCTTGTCGAGGGCGGCTCCGGCGGCGGCCTCCAGGGCGGTGAGCGCGCGCCGGGCGTCGCCGCCGGCGACGCGCAGCAGGTGGTTCTCGCTGTCCTCGGGGAGGGCGACCGCGTCCTTCAGACCGCGCTCGTCCGACAGCGCCCGGCGCAGCAGGGCGCGCAGGTCGTCGTCCGTGAGGGGTTCGAGGGTGAGGAGGAGGGAGCGGGACAGGAGCGGGGAGATCACCGAGAAGTACGGGTTCTCCGTGGTCGCCGCGATCAGGGTGATCCAGCGGTTCTCCACGGCCGGGAGCAGGGAGTCCTGCTGGGCCTTGCTGAAGCGGTGGATCTCGTCGAGGAAGAGGACGGTCTCCTTGCCGAAGCCTCCGGTGGCACGGCGGGCTCCGTCGATGACCGCGCGGACCTCCTTGACGCCCGCGGTGATCGCGGACAGCTCCACGAACCGCTTGTCGGTGGCCTTGGAGACGACGTACGCGAGGGTCGTCTTACCCGTGCCGGGCGGGCCCCAGAGGATCACCGAGGACGCTCCGGCCGGGCCGCCCGCCCCCTCGCCGACCAGTCGGCGCAGGGGTGAGCCCGGCTTCAGCAGATGCTGCTGGCCCACGACCTCGTCGAGGGTGCGCGGGCGCATCCGTACCGCCAGGGGACTGCTGGACGGGTCCTTCTCCTGGCGTGCTTCGGCTGCGGCGGTGAAAAGGTCGGGCTCCACGTCCAAAACCCTATGTCACGCCACTGACAATCCGGTCTGGCCCGGATCAGGCCCAGAGCTGGGTGCCCCAGCGGGTCAGGATCAGCATCGCGATGATGCCGACGTGGGTGACCGGGAGGACCCAGGTGAACTCGCTGAGGAAGTTCTTGACCGGGCGCGGGACCTTCAGGAAGTCGTTGCGCATGTTGAACGAGGTGACGTACCAGAACATGGTGATCGTGGCGACCCAGGCCAGCGAGCACCACAGGCACAGCGCGTTGATCCGGTACAGCGACTGGAACTGGAGCCAGGTGCAGAAGGCCACTCCGAAGAGCGTGCCGAAGTTGAAGGTCAGCCAGTACCAGCGGGGGAACTGGACCCGGGTCAGCAGGCTGATGCCGACGCAGATCACGATGCCGTAGGCGACCAGGCCGAGCATCGGGTTCGGGAAGCCGAAGGCGGCCGCCTGCTTGCTCTCCATGACGCTGCCGCAGGACACGATCGGGTTGATGCTGCAGCTCGGGGTGAACGTCTTGCCCGCGAGTTTGCCCTCGAGGATCTTGAACTTGTCGATCGTGATGACCCACGCGGCGAGCAGTCCGGCCGCTCCGGTGATCACCAGCAGCACGGCGAAGGCGCGGCTGCTGCCCACCGTGCGCGGTTCCGCCGCCGTGTGCTCCGGCTCGGAGTCGGTGGAGACGTCCTTCACTGTCGTCTTGCTCATCACGCCGATCCGTCACTTGAGAGTTGGACCTTCTTCGGGCACGGCCATTGTGCCGCACGCACCCGCCTGTCCACCGTTCGGTGGACATAAGGAAGTACGCACGGTCGTCCCTGAGCGCTCGATTCCGGACGATGCTCATGGCATGACAACACAGGCGAACGACCTCGCAGTGGATGTGCGGGGGCTGCGCAAGCAGTACGGGGACGTGACCGCCGTAGCCGGAATCGACCTCGAAATCCGTACGGGAGAGGTGTTCGGGCTGCTCGGACCCAATGGGGCGGGCAAGAGCACCACGGTCGAGATCCTCCAGGGCAACCGCGGCCGGGACGCGGGCGAGGTCCTGGTACTCGGGTCGGATCCGGCGACGGGCACACGCGCGTGGCGTTCGCGGGTCGGGATCGTCTGGCAGGACGAATCGGCACCCGCGGAGTTGACGGTCGGCGAGACCGTACGGCATTTCGCCCGCTACTACCCCCGGCCGCGCGACCCGGAGGAGGTCATCGGCCTGGTGGGGCTCGAAGCCAAGGTGGACAGCCGGATCAAGGCCCTCTCGGGCGGCCAGCGCCGGCGTCTCGACGTGGCCCTCGGGGTGATCGGCGGTCCGGAACTCCTGCTCCTGGACGAGCCGACGACCGGTTTCGACCCGGCGGCCCGGCGCCAGTTCTGGGACCTGATCCGCAAGCTCGCCGACGAGGGCACGACCATTCTCCTCACCACGCACTACCTGGAGGAGGCGGAGAACCTCGCCGACCGCCTCGCCATCGTCGCCAAGGGCCGTGTGGTGGCCGAGGGCGAACCGGCCGCCCTGCGCGAGCGCCACGGCTCCGGGGCCACCGTCGAGTGGACCGAGCCCGACGGCACCCCGCGCGCGGAGCACACCGACACTCCCACCAAGGTCGTAGCGGAGCTCATGCACCGTTTCGACGGCGAGATCCCCGGGCTGCTGGTGAGCCGCCCCACCCTGGAGGACGTCTACCTCCGGCTGACCGGACAGGAGGACGCCCGATGAGCACGACGACGACGGCCGTACGGACCGGGACGCGCGCCTCCCAGGAACGGCTGCCCGGCGCCTGGGGACTCGGACTGAAGCGAGGCGTGCTGGAACTCAAACAGTTCTTCCGCCAGCGCGACCAGGTGGTGTTCACCTTCGCCTTCCCGGTCGTCTTCCTCTTCCTGTTCGCGTCGATCTTCAAGGACGACGTCCGGGGCGCGGGCGTCAACGCCTCCCAGCTCTACGTCCCGGCCATGATGGCCGCCGGCATCATGTCGACGAGTTTCCAGTCCCTCGGCATCTCGATCGCGATCGAACGCGACGAGAAGGTGCTGCGCCGGCTGCGCGGGACGCCGATGCCACCGGCCGCGTACTTCCTCGGCAAGATCTGGCTGGTTCTGGTCACCGGCCTGATGGAGACGGCGATCCTGCTCCTGGTCGGCACCACCCTGTACGACGTGGACCTGCCCTCGTCCGCGGTGAAGTGGCTGGACTTCGGGTGGATCTTCGTGCTCGGTCTGACGGCCTGCGCGCTGCTCGGCATCGCGGTCAGCTCGGTCCCGAAGTCCGGCAAGAGCGCGACCTCCGTGGTCGTCCTGCCCTTCCTCGTCCTGCAGTTCATCTCCGGGGTGTACATCTCCATCGACACGATCCCGGACTGGATGCTCAACATCGGGGCCCTGTTCCCGCTGAAGTGGATGTGCCAGGGGCTGCGCGGGGTGTTCCTGCCCTCGTCGGCGCAGGTGCTGGAGCAGGCCGGGAGCTGGGAGTTCGGGAAGATCGCGCTGGTGCTCGGGGCGTGGTGCGTCGGAGGATTGCTGCTGTGCCTGCTGACCTTCCGGTGGAAGAACCGGCGCGACGGATGACCTCTCAGCACGGGGCGACGGGCTCGTACACCTGGGACCGCTCCTTCCGGCTCTGGGACACGTACTTCGCCCTGATCTGGCTGGCCACCCTGGTGTTCGTGCTCGGCACGGACGAGCCGGGGTGGCCGGTCCGCGCGGTGGCGGCCGGGCTGCTCGTCCCGCTCGTTCCGCTCTACGTCTGGGTGGGGCGCCCGGTGCTCCAGGGCGATCCGCCCGACGAGCGGCGGGCCGTCGGCTACCTCGTGGCGCAGATGGCGCTGTTCCTGCCCTCGGCGGTGCTGGTCGGCGAGACCCGGCTGATGTGCTTCGCGCTCGTCCCGCCGTGCTTCATGGTGCTGAGGCTGCGCTGGGCGCTGATCGCGGTGACCGTGATCAACATCGCGCCGGTGATCGGCTGGGCGCTGCTGTGGTGGCCGAGCGCCCAGGACGTGTTCTTCAACTCGGTGTTCGCGGTCGTCACCCTGGTCTTCTCGATGGCGCTGGGCACCTGGATCATCCGTGTCATCGAACAGAGCCAGGAGCGCGCCGAGTTGATAGCCGAACTGGACGCCAGCAGGCACGAGGTCTCCCGGCTCTCGTCGGCGCACGGCGCCCTCGCCGAGCGGGAGCGCATGGCCCGCGAGATCCACGACACCCTCGCCCAGGGCTTCACCAGCCTGCTGATGCTGGTCCAGGCGGTGGAGGCGGAGCTGGACGACGATCTCCCGCAGGCCCGCCGCCACTTGGCCCTGATGGACGAGACGGCCCGCCAGAACCTCGCCGAGGCCCGCGCCCTGGTCACCGGCGGCACACCGGCCGACCTGGAGGGCGCGTCGCTCCAGGACGCGCTGCGCCGGCTCGCCGCCCGCCATGACGCGCCCCTCCAAGTCACCGGCCCGGTACGCGCGTTGCCCGCCGGGCCCGAGGTGGTGGCCCTGCGCTCCTGCCAGGAGGCGCTCGCCAACGCCCGCAAACACGCGGGGAGTTCGGCGACGGTGAGCCTCGCGCTGACATACGCCGACGAGACACTGACCATGTCCGTGCGGGACGACGGGTGCGGCTTCGATCCGGGTGCGGTGTACGGCGGTTACGGTCTGGCCGGGCTGCGGACCCGGGCCGCGGAGGTGGGCGGGACGGCGGTGGTGCGGAGCGCGCCGGGCAAGGGGACGACGGTGACGGTCCGACTCCCGGTATCGCCGACAACGCCCGTATCGCCCTTGAGGAGTGCCCGATGATCCGGATCGTCCTCGCCGACGACCACCCCGTCGTACGGGAGGGCCTGCGTGCCATGCTCAGCGCCGAACCGGACCTCGACGTCGTCGCCGACGCGTCCAGCGGGCCGCAGGCGGAGGCGCTGGCGGCTGAACTCCGGCCCGACATCGTGCTGATGGACCTGCGCATGCCCGGCGGCGGAGGCGTCGACTCCATCGTGCGGATGAGCGCGGCCGGGCTGCCGTGCCGGGTGATCGTCCTCACGACGTACGAGACCGACCGGGACATCCTGCGGGCGGTGGAGGCGGGGGCGGCCGGCTACCTGCTGAAGGACCTGCCGCGGAGTGAACTGGCTGATGCGGTAAGGGCCGCCGCGCGCGGCGAGACCGTGTTGGCGCCTTCGGTGGCAGCACGGTTGGTCGACCAGCTGCGTACGAAGCCGGAACGTCCGCGGTTGTCCGAGCGGGAGACCGCGGTGCTGCGGTTGGTGGCGGAGGGATGCACGAACGCGGAGATCGGGCGGCGGTTGTACATCGGGGAGTCGACGGTGAAGACGCATCTGCTGCGGGCGTTCGGGAAGTTGGGGGTGGACGACCGGACTGCTGCGGTCACCAGCGCGATGCGATACGGGTTGCTGGACTGAGGATTCTCGCCCCCGCCGCCCCTNCTGGGGGCGGCAGCCCCCAGGGACGGGACGGGTAGGGGCGGCGGGGGCGAAGAAATCCCCGCCTCAGCCCAGTTTCGACTCCAGTTCCGCCACGATCTCGTTCACCCCGACCGCCGTCTGCTCCCCGGACTGCATGTCCTTGAGCTGCACGACCCCCTCGGCGAGGTCACGTTCGCCCGCGACGATCGTGTAGCGAGCACCACTGCGGTTGGCGCTCTTCATCGCGCCCTTGAGGCCCTTGGAGCCGTAGGAGAAGTCCGCCGCGATGCCCAGCTTGCGGAGTTCGGTCACCTTGGTGAAGAGGACCCGGCGGGCCTCCTCGCCGAGCGGGACGGCGAACACGCTGGTGGACGCGGGGAGTTCGAGTTCGACACCCTCCGCCTCCAGGGCGAGGACCGTGCGGTCGACGCCCAACGCCCAGCCCACGGAGGGCAGCGCGGGACCGCCGATCATCTCGGAGAGGCCGTCGTAGCGACCGCCGCCGCCCACCGCGGACTGGGAGCCCAGTCCGTCGTGGACGAACTCGAAGGTGGTGCGGGTGTAGTAGTCGAGGCCGCGGACCAGCTTCGGGTCGTCCTCGAAGGCGACGCCGGCCGCCGTGATGAGCTCACGGACCTCCTCGTGGTACGCCTTGCACGCGTCGCACAGGTAGTCGCGGAGCAGCGGCGCGTCCGTCAACTGCTTCTGGACGTCCGGGCGTTTGTCGTCGAGGACCCGGAGCGGGTTGATGTCCGCGCGGCGGAGCGTCTCCTCGTCGAGGTCCAGGCCACGGAGGAAGTCCTGGAGCGCGGCCCGGTACACCGGACGGCACTCCTTGTCGCCCAGGCTGTTGAGGAGGATGCGGAAGTCACGCAGGCCCAGGGAGCGGTACGCCTGGTCCGCGAGGATGATCAACTCGGCGTCCAGCGCCGGGTCTTCGGCACCGATCGCCTCGGCGCCGACCTGGGAGAAGTGGCGGTAACGGCCCTTCTGGGGGCGCTCGTAGCGGTAGTAGGAGCCCGAGTACCAGAGCTTGACCGGGAGGTTGCCGAGCTTGTGCAGGTTGGCCTCAAGTGCCGCGCGCAGTACGGAGGCCGTGCCCTCGGGGCGCAGGGCGAGCTTGGAGCCGCCCTTGGTCTCGAAGGCGTACATCTCCTTGGTCACGATGTCGGTGGACTCACCGACACCGCGCGCGAACAGCTCGACGTTCTCGAAGCCGGGCGTCTCGATGTAGCCGTAGCCGGAGTTGCGCAGCGGAGCGGCGATCGCCTCGCGCACGGCGAGGTACTTGGCCGACTCCGGCGGAATCAGGTCGTACGTGCCCTTGGGGGCCTGAAAGGTGCTCACGGAAGTTCTCGTCACATTCCTCGTCGGGGAGCCTTCATGTGGGCTCCCTGGCCGGAGGCCACCTCCCGCAGATACGGGTTGGTGGCGCGCTCCTGGCCGATGGTCGTCTGGGGGCCGTGGCCGGACAGCACCACGGTCGAGTCGTCGAGCGGCAGGCACACACGGGCCAGCGACTCGAGGATCTCGGCGTGGGAGCCGCCGGGCAGGTCGGTGCGTCCGATGGAGCCGGCGAAGAGCAGATCCCCGGAGAAGAACACGGAGGGGATCTCCGTGTTCTCGGGCATCCGGAAGGTCACCGACCCCTTCGTATGGCCCGGCGCGTGCGCGACCGAGAACTCCAGTCCCGCCAGCTCCAGCCGTGCGCCGTCGGTCAGTTCCCTGACCTCGTCGGGCTCCCCCACGGTCAGCTCGCCCATCAGCGGCATCCCGATCGAGCGGCCGAGCGCCTTCTCGGGGTCGCTCATCATGAAGCGGTCCTCGGGGTGGATCCAGGCCGGCACGTCGTGCGCGCCGCACACCGGGACGACCGAGGCCACATGGTCGATGTGGCCATGGGTGAGGACGACCGCGACGGGCTTGAGCCGATGCTTCCTGAGCGCTTCCTCGACTCCCTGGGCGGCCTGATGGCCCGGGTCGATGATCACGCACTCCTCACCGGCGGCGGGGGCGACGAGATAACAGTTCGTCCCCCAGGCCCCGGCGGGGAACCCGGCAATGAGCACGATCGTCCTTCGTTGTGTCGATACGGGTGGGGATAAGGATCCCTGCGTCAGTGGTCAGAGCCTACCGGCGCTGCCGAATCCTCAGCGAACCCATATACGGTACGGGGCACACGCAGGCGGTCGGCTCACAAGACGCACGCGTCCCAGTCGACGTACGAGACGCATGAGGAGAGAATCCGGTGGTCACCCAGGAACAGCGGAAGCGGCAGCTCGCGCGGGAGAAGTTCTTGCGGCAGCAGCAGCGGCGTACGTCCGCTCGACGCAAGGCGCGTATGCGCAACTCGGTGATCGCGTCGGTGCTCGGCGTGATCGTGATCGGCAGTGTGGCGCTCTACACGACCGGCGTCCTGAAGAACGACGACGACAAGTCGAACGCGAGCGCGGACGTGACGCCCAGCGCCTCGGCGACGAGCAAGGCGCCGGACCCGTGCGCGAAGCCGGCCGCGGGCAAGATCAAGACGGAGACCTGGAAGAAAGAGCCGGCGATGACGATCGACACGTCGGCCAAGTACACGATGAAGCTGGCGACGACCTGCGGCGACATCGACATCGCGCTGAAGACGAAGGCCGCGCCGCACACGGTGAACTCCTTCGACTTCCTCGCCGCCAAGGGCTACTTCGACCACACGAAGTGCCACCGGCTCACCACCAGCGGCATCTACGTGCTCCAGTGCGGTGACCCGACGGGCGCGGGCAGCGGCGGTCCCGGCTACACCATCCCGGACGAGAACCTGAAGGACACCAGCCTCAAGGGCGGGATCTACCCGGCGGGCACGATCGCGATGGCCAACACCGGTCAGAAGCACACCGGCGGCAGCCAGTTCTTCCTCGTCTACAAGGACAGTACGCTTCCGGCCAGCTACACCCCGTTCGGTACCATCTCGGCCTCCGGGATGAAGGTCCTGAACAAGATCGCGGCGGCCGGTGAGAGCACGGGCGCGGGCGACGGAGCACCGAACGCGACGGTCGTGATCAACAAGGCGACGGTCACGAAATCCTGACCGTCAACAGCGAAATTTCGGTCGCGCGGGATGCGGACAGGCAACCCGCCGGTCGCCTATGTTGGCCGTGACGAAACTGTGGACGATGCCCGGGGGCACAGAGGCCCTGTGCAGGCATCATGTGGAGGAGGCGCTGTGAGCAGCGACCCGTGGGGCCGCGTCGACGAGACGGGCACCGTGTACGTGCGTACGGCCGACGGCGAGCAGGTCGTCGGTTCCTGGCAGGCCGGCTCCCCCGAGGAGGCGCTGGCCTACTTCGAGCGCAAGTACGAAGGCCTGGTTGTCGAGATCGGCCTCCTCGAGAAGCGCGTGAAGACCACCGACCTGTCGGCGAAGGACGCGCAGGCCGCCGTCGACCATCTCCGTGAGCAGGTCGACGCCCACCACGCGGTGGGCGACCTGGCCTCGCTCGGGGTCCGGCTGGACAAGCTCGTGGAGACCGTCGAGGCGCGCCGCGAGGAGCGCAAGCAGCAGCGCGCCAAGCAGTCCGACGAGGCCCGGCACGCCAAGGAGGCGCTGGTCGTCGAGGCGGAGGAGCTGGCGCAGTCCGACCAGTGGCGGGCGGCCGGTGAGCGGCTGCGCGCGCTGGTGGACACCTGGAAGGGTCTGCCGCGCCTGGACCGCAAGTCGGACGACGAGCTGTGGCATCGCTTCTCGCACGCCCGGTCGGCCTTCTCCAAGCGCCGCAAGGCGCACTTCGCGTCGCTGGACGCGCAGCGCGAGGAGGCCCGCAAGACCAAGGAGAAGCTGGTCGCCGAGGCCGAGGGGCTGTCGGCCTCGACGGACTGGGGTCCCACGGCCGCGCGCTACCGCGAGCTGATGAACGACTGGAAGGCGGCGGGCCGCGCCCAGCGCGAGCACGAGGACGATCTGTGGAACCGCTTCCGCGGTGCCCAGGACGTCTTCTTCGCCGCCCGCAGTTCGGTCTTCGCCGAGCGGGACGCCGAGCAGACGGAGAACCTGAAGCTCAAGGAGGAGCTGGCCGAGGAGGCCGAGAAGCTCCTGCCGGTCACAGACCTGAAGGCGGCCCGCGCGGCCTTCCGCTCGATCAACGAGCGCTGGGAGGCCATCGGCCATGTGCCGCGGGACGCCCGCCCCAAGGTCGAGGGCCGGATGCACACGATCGAGCGGGCCCTCCAGGAGTCCGAGGAGACCGAGTGGCGCCGGACGAACCCGGAGGCACGCGCGCGTGCCGAGGGTCTGACCGGCCAGCTCCAGGCCGCCGTGGACAAGCTCACGGGCCAGATCGAGCAGGCCCGCGCCCAGGGCAACACCTCCCGCGCCGACAAGCTCCAGCGCGAGCTGGAGGGCCGCCAGGCCCTGCTGGAGCAGGCGCTGAAGGGCCTCCAGGAGTTCGGCGGCTGACCGCGCGCAGGCAGCACGACGAAGGGGCTCTCGTACGTCACCGTACGAGAGCCCCTTCGTGTGTGTCCTACGACTTGTTGCGCGCCGACGTCACGCGGTAGACGTCGTAGACGCCCTCCACTCCCCTGACCGCCTTCAGGACGTGGCCCAGGTGCTTGGGATCGCCCATCTCGAAGGTGAAGCGGGAGGTGGCGACGCGGTCGCGGGAGGTCTGGACGGCCGCGGAGAGGATGTTGACGTGCTGGTCGGACAGCACGCGCGTGACGTCCGAGAGGAGCCGGGAGCGGTCCAGCGCCTCCACCTGTATGGCGACCAGGAAGACCGAGGACTGGGTGGGCGCCCACTCGACTTCCAGGATCCGCTCGGGTTCGCGGGACAGTGACTCCACGTTGACGCAGTCGCTGCGGTGAACCGATACGCCGCTACCCCGGGTGACGAAACCGATGATGGGGTCGCCGGGGACGGGCGTACAACAGCGGGCCAGTTTGACCCACACGTCCTCGACGCCCTTGACGACGACACCGGGGTCGGCGTTCGACCGACGCTTGCGCCCGCGGCCGTGCGTCGGCGGCACGCTCTCGTCGATCTCCTCGGTGGCCGCCTCCTCGCCGCCGAGCGCCTGCACCAGCTTCTGTACGACGTTCTGCGCTGCGACATGGCCCTCGCCGATCGCCGCGTACAGCGAGGAGATGTCCGGGTAGCGCATCTCGTGCGCGAGCGTGACGAGGGAGTCGCCGGTGAGGATGCGCTGGATCGGCAGGTTCTGTTTGCGCATCGCGCGGGCGATGGCGTCCTTGCCCTGCTCGATCGCCTCGTCGCGGCGCTCCTTGGAGAACCAGGCTCTGATCTTGTTGCGGGCGCGCGGCGACTTGACGAACCCGAGCCAGTCGCGGGAGGGGCCCGCGCCGGGTGCCTTGGAGGTGAAGACCTCCACCAAGTCGCCGTTGTCCAGGGTGGATTCGAGCGGTACGAGCCGGCCGTTGACCCGTGCTCCTATGGTCCGGTGGCCGACCTCGGTGTGCACCGCGTACGAGAAGTCCACCGGGGTGGCGCCCGCCGGCAGCGCTATCACGTCGCCCTTCGGCGTGAAGACGAAGACCTCGTTGCGGGACAGGTCGAAGCGCAGGGACTCCAGGAACTCGCCCGGGTCCTCGGTCTCCTTCTGCCAGTCGAGCAACTGGCGCAGCCACGCCATGTCGTTGAGGTGGTCGTCCTTGCCGGTGGTCCGGGGCGTCTCCGCGCGCACCTTGGAGGTGCCGGCGACGGCCTCCTGCTTGTACTTCCAGTGCGCGGCGATGCCGTACTCGGCGCGGCGGTGCATGTCGAAGGTGCGGATCTGGAGCTCGACGGGCTTGCCGTTGGGGCCGATCACCGTCGTGTGCAGCGACTGGTACATGTTGAACTTGGGCATCGCGATGTAGTCCTTGAACCGGCCGGGGACCGGGTTCCATCGCGCGTGCACGGTGCCGAGGGCCGCGTAGCAGTCGCGGACGGTGTCCACGAGGACGCGGATGCCCACCAGGTCGTAGATCTCCGCGAAGTCGCGACCGCGGACGATCATCTTCTGGTAGACGCTGTAGTAGTGCTTCGGGCGGCCGGTGACGGTGGCCTTGATACGGGCGGCGCGCAGGTCGGTCTGGACCTCGTCGGTCACTATGGCCAGGTATTCGTCACGCTTCGGTGCCCGCTCGGCCACCAGCCGGACGATCTCGTCGTACATCTTGGGGTAGAGGATCGCGAAGGCGAGGTCCTCCAGTTCCCACTTGATGGTGTTCATGCCGAGGCGGTGGGCGAGCGGCGCGTAGATCTCGAGGGTCTCGCGCGCCTTCTTCTCCTGCTTCTCGCGCTTGAGGTAGCGCATGGTGCGCATGTTGTGCAGGCGGTCGGCGAGCTTGATGACCAGGACGCGCGGGTCCTTGGCCATCGCTACGACCATCTTGCGCACGGTCTCGGCCTGCGCGGCCTCGCCGAACTTGACCTTGTCGAGCTTGGTGACGCCGTCGACGAGCAGGGCGACGGAGTCACCGAAGTCGCGGCGGAGCTGGTCGAGGCCGTACTCGGTGTCCTCGACGGTGTCGTGCAGCAGGCCGGCCATGAGGGTCGCCGGATCCATGCCCAGCTCGGCCAGGATCGTCGTCACGGCCAGCGGGTGCGTGATGTACGGGTCGCCGCTCTTGCGCTTCTGGCCGCGGTGCCAGCGCTCGGCGACCTGATAGGCGCTCTCGACCTGGCGGAGGGTGGCCGTCTCGATCTTCGGGTCGTTGCTGCGCACTATCCGCAGCAGGGGCTCCAGGACCGGGTTGTACGGGTTCGAGCGCTGCACGCCGAGGCGGGCCAGGCGGGCCCGGACACGGTTGGAGGAGCCGCTGCCGGTACGCGCGGGCTGACCGGCCGCGGGCCGGGCTGCGGGGCGCTCGGGCTGGTCCGGCTTGGGGCGCGCGGGCTCGGCCGCCTTGTCGGCGGGCGCCGTCTGGGCGTGCTCCGCCGTCCCGCTCGGTTCGCTCTGCGCGTTCGTCGCACTGGGCGCGGGCTCCGCCGCGGGGCCCGGGCCCAGTGGGCTCGGGCTTGGCGGCGGTCAGGGGCTGGGCCTCGTCTGCCAAGAGGACTCCTCGTGCGCGATCCGGGTCCCCCGGTCAGGCTCCGGAGTGCCCATGGTAGCGATCCTGGGCTCGGGGATCGCCTTCAGGCCGATGTGAGGGCCGTCTACCGGTGAAACACGAGAGGCGGGCACCGGCATTCCGGAGATGACGTGAGGGCGCCTTGAGGGTGTCCGGCGGGGGTGTTTGTGGGGGGCGACGGGGAAGAGACACCCGGCCGACCGCAGTGCCGTCATCGCTCATCGAGCCCACGCGGCGAAGCTGCGCCTTGATACAGGTTCGCGCTCCTGACGCCGGGGGGTGGGAGTGGGCGACGGGGAGCCTGAGGCACTTGTCCCAACGCGACACCTTCACAGGACGTCGCGCCCACGCGGCAAGATCGCGCATAAATACACCCCGTGCTTCCAACTCGGGCGGCGGGGGCGGAGGCACCCGGCGGACCGTAGCGCCGTCATGGCTCGTCGCGCGGACGCGGCCAGAGCTGCGCATGACTACAGCCTCGCGCTCCTGACGCGAGAGTGTTCAGGACGAGCGACGGCGAGCCAGAGGCACCCGGCCGACCGCAGGCAGCACCGTCATGGCCCGTCCCACCCCTGGCTCGGGGGTGTTCAGGGGCGGACAGCGGAGCGTCTGAGGCAACTGTCCGAACGCGACGCCGTCACGAGTCGTCGGGCCCACGCGGCGGAGCCGCGCATGAATGCAACCCCGCCGAGGGCGCCCCTCCAACCGCAGCGCCATCGCGGCTCATCGGGCCCGCGCGGCGGAGCCGCACGTTGAGGCAACCCCGCGCCCACGGCTGGTGCGGAAACGGCCGCCCCGTTGATACCAGGGCGGCCGTTCTCGATTCGCAGCAGGATCTGGTGTCGGCTTCAGACCACCAGGAGCGCTTGCAGTGGGGCGCCGTCCAGGGCCGGTTCCAGGCGGGCTCGGCCTGCGAGGAAGCCCAGTTCCATGAGGACCGCTACGCCCGCGATCTCGGCGCCCGCCCTGCGGATCAGCTGGAGGGAGGCCTCGGCGGTGCCGCCCGTGGCCAGGACGTCGTCGACGACCAGGACACGGTCACCGGCGCTCAGGTCCTCGGCGTGCACCTCGATCTCGGCGGAGCCGTACTCCAGGTCGTACGCCTGGCTGAGGGTCGCTCCGGGGAGCTTGCCCGCCTTTCGTACGGGGATGAAGCCGACGCCCGCGCGGACGGCCACCGGGGCGCCGAGGATGAAGCCGCGCGCCTCCAGGCCCACGACCTTCGTCGCACCGGTGCTCACGACGATCTCGGCGAGCGCGTCCGTGAGCGCCGTGAACGCGGCCGGGTCCGCCAGGAGCGGGGTGATGTCCTTGAACATCACGCCCGGCTCCGGGTAGTCGGCCACATCGCGGATACGGCTGAGCAGCAGCTCCTGGATGTCCGTCATCGGCGCTTCCCCGAGGGACGGCCACGGCCGCGGTTGCGCGACGCGGGCTGCGTACGCGGGCCCACGACCGCCGCCGCGTCCTCGTGCTCGTCGTCGTAGTCGTCGTCCGAGTGGTCGCTGACCTCGGGCTGGACCGGCTCACCCTGCGCGGCGGCCTGGGCGCGCTTGGCGAGGACGCGCTTCTTGAGCGCCTTCATCTGCGGCTCGGCCTCCTTGAGGTCGGCGACGAGCGGCGTGGCGATGAAGATCGAGGAGTACGCACCGGCCGCGAGGCCGACGAACAGCGACAGCGAGATGTCGTTGAGGACACCCGCGCCGAGGAAACCGCCACCGATGAACAGCAGGGCCGCGACCGGCAGCAGCGCGACGACCGTGGTGTTGATGGACCGCACCAGCGTGCCGTTGATCGACCGGTTGGCGATGTCGCTGTAGGTCCAGCGGGTCTGCTTGGTGATGTCCTTGGTCTGCTCCTTGAGGCTGTCGAAGACGACGACCGTGTCGTAGAGCGAGTAACCGAGGATCGTCAGCAGACCGATCACCGTGCCGGGCGTGACCTCGAAGCCGACGAGGGCGTAGATGCCGATCGTGATGGTGATGTCGTGGATCAGGGCGACGAGCGCGGCCAGGGCCATCCGCCACTCGAAGGCGATCGCCAGGTAGATCACGACCAGCACCATGAAGATCGCCAGGCCCTCCCAGGCCTTGTTGGCGATCTGGTCACCCCAGCTGGGGCCGACCAGGTCCGCGGCGATGCTCTCGGAGTCGACGTTCAGGTCCTTCGACAGCTGCTGCTTGATGCTGTCGGACTTGTCCGTGTCGATGCCGGCGATCTGGATGCGCAGGCTGCCGTCACCGAGCTTCTGGACGACCGCGTCGTGCCCGGAGGCGTCCTCGGCGTACTTCTCCGCCTGGCTCACCGACGCGCTCATGCCCTTGGGCGTGGTGAAGGCGGCGCCGCCCTGGAACTCGATGCCCATGTTCAGGCCGCGCACCGTCAGGCCGAGGATGGCCGTGATGGTGATCAGGATCGAGATGCCGTACCAGATCTTGCGATTGCCGACGAAGTCGTACCCGACCTCGCCACGGTGCAGTCGGGCGCCGAGGTTGCCGAGCTTCGACATCTCACGCCTCCTTCGGGTCGACGGGGGC
Source organism: Streptomyces sp. MBT65 (assembly GCF_016612545.1). Lineage (GTDB taxonomy): Bacteria > Actinomycetota > Actinomycetes > Streptomycetales > Streptomycetaceae > Streptomyces. The sequence goes on from NZ_JAENRY010000151.1 coordinate 28,206, forward strand.
GGAGGGACGGCGGGTGCGGCGCAGGGGCGCCTTGGCGCCGAGTGCCTTCGGGTCGAGGCCGGAGAGCTTGTGGCCGTTCGCGAAGAACTTCCGGCGGGCGAGGATCGTCATCAGCGGCTTGGTGAAGAGGAAGACCACGACGACGTCGAGCACGGTGGTCAGCCCGAGCGTGAACGCGAAGCCCTGGACCTTGCCGACGGTGACGATGAACAGCACCGCGGCGGCGAGGAAGGACACGAAGTCGGAGACCAGGATGGTGCGCCGGGCGCGCGGCCAGGCCCGCTCGACGGCGGGGCGCAGCGAGCGGCCCTCGCGGATCTCGTCCCGGATGCGTTCGAAGAACACGATGAACGAGTCCGCGGTGATACCGATCGCGACGATCGCGCCACAGACGGCCGGCAGGTTCAGCGCGAAGCCGATGCCCGGGCCGAGCAGCGCCATGATCACGTAGGTGAGGATCGCGGAGACCAGCAGCGAGGGGATCGCGATGACCGAGAGGCCGCGGTAGAAGATCAGCAGGTAGATGACGACCAGCGCGAGGCCGATCGCGCCCGCGATCAGACCGGCGTGCAGCTGCTCACCGCCGAGCGCCGCGGTCACGGTGGTGACGCTGTCCGTCTTGAAGGTCAGCGGCAGGGCGCCGTACGACAGCATGTTGGCGAGGCTCTGGGCCTCTTCCTGGGTGAAGCTGCCGGAGATCTCCGCGCTGCCGCCGGTGATCGACGAGCTGACGGAGGGGCTGGAGACGACCTGGCCGTCGAGGACGATGCCGAACTCGTTCTGCGGGGCGGTGTTCTTCGCCAGTTCACCGGTGACCTTGGCGAACTTGTCGCCGCCCTTGCCGGTGAAGTCCATGGTGACCTGCCAGCCGGCGGCGGTCGTGGTGTTCAGGACGGCCGCGGCCTTCTTGACGTCGGTGCCGTCCACGGCGGCGGGGCCGAGCACGTACTTGTACCAGACGCCCGAGACCTGGCCGCAGGCCACGGTCGCGTCCTCTGCCTTGGCGTTCTTGCCCGCGGTGTTCTGGACCGACTTCTTGGAGCAGTCGAGCGCGGTGTACTGGGCCTCCAGCTTGGCGGCCGCCGCGCTGGCGGCGGCGCTGCTGGTCGCCTCCGGGGTGGCGCTCGCGGAGGTCGAGGCGCTGGGGCTCGCGGACGAGCTGGCGTCGGCCTTCAGCGCGTCGCTGGCGGCACGGCCCTGCGAGGTGGAGGAGGCCGACGGGGTCGCGGAGCCGGTCTTGGACGACGAGGCGGTCGTCTTGGGACTGGCCGAGCTCGACGGGCTGCTGGAGGCGCTGCTGGACGTGCTCGGCGACGGGGTCGCCGTCGCGGCGCCCACGGAGGCCTCCGTGGCCAGGACCGGGCGGAAGTACAGCTTGGCGGTCGTACCGACCTGCTGCCGCGCCTCCTCCGAGTTCGTGCCCTTGGGGATGTTGACGATGATGTTCTTGTCGCCCTGGGTCTGGACCTCGGCCTCCGACACACCAAGACCGTTGACACGGCGGTTCATGATGTCGACCGCGGTGTCCATGTTGGTCTTGTTGATCGACGATGCCTCGCCGGGCTGGGCCACTGCCCGCAGGGTGATGCTCGTGCCGCCGGCCAGGTCGATGCCGAGACGCGGAGTGTTGTGCCCGGATGCGAACATGCCACCGGTGAGCGCCACGATGGCGATCAGGATGAGGGCCAGCGAGCGCCCTGGCTTGCTCTGGGCGCTCGCGCTACGGCCCCTCTTAGGTGCTGCCACCTTCTCGTACTCCCTCTCGGGCCGCTCCACGCCGGGTCAGCGCGGCTGCGGCCATGACATGGTGTCGGGATCCCGTGCGAGCGACGCACGTACCCGGGGTGCGCGGGGCGCGAGCGGGTCGCGCCGCGCTCCCAGGACGTGAACTACTTCGCGTCGGAGTCGCCGTCGGTCTTCTTCGGCTCTTCGTCCGTCTTGGCCTCGGCGGCCTCAGCCGGCTCCTCGGTGGCGTCGGCCGGCTCGTCGGCCGCGTCCTTCTTGCCGAGGTCGATGGGCTTGTCGTCGGAAGAGTCGGCGGCGGGCTCGTCGGTCTCGGTGAGGGAGGAGGCGTCGTCCGGGACGATGTCGGCGTCGTCCTTCAGGTCGTGCTCGACGCCGTGGACGATGCGGTTGTACTCGTCGTCGGTGAGGACGGCGCCGATCGCGTTCTTCGCGAAGAGAAGCTCGACGCCCGGGCCGGCGTCGAGAAGGACCGTCTCCTCGTTGACCTCCTTGACCGTCGCGTACACGCCCCCGATCGTGCGGACGCCGGTGCCGGGCTGCATGTCATTACGCATCGACGCGGCCGCCTGCTGCTTGCGCTTGGCAGAGCGGGTCATCAGGAACATGGCCCCGATGAGCACGATGAACGGGAGGAGGGTCACGATATTCACGGGACGGAATTTCCTTCGCACGACCGCGGCGGTGAGCGGCCTGGTGGATGGGGGTGGTCGGCGCCGCCCACAAAGGCGGCATCGGCGGAGTCTAAGCGAGTCCACGCTGATGGAACAACGCTCAGCATGGCACCGGGGTTCCTGACCCGGCCAGTGCCCCCGCCGTCACGCCCCGAACAGGTCCCCTTGTCCGTTTCCCCCGGTTGACGAGCGGGGCGGGGTGAGGCCGAGATGCGCCCACGCGGCGGGGGTGGCGACGCGTCCGCGCGGGGTGCGGGCCAGCAGACCCTCCCGTACGAGGAAGGGTTCGGCGACCTCTTCGACGGTCTCACGCTCCTCCCCCACGGCGACGGCGAGCGTGGACAGGCCGACCGGGCCGCCGCCGAACAGCTTGAGCAGGGCTTCGAGGACACCGCGGTCGAGCCGGTCGAGGCCGCGGTCGTCGACCTCGTAGACCTTGAGGGCCGCCCCGGCGATGTCCCGGGTGATGAAGCCGTCGGCCTTGACCTGCGCGTAGTCCCGGACCCGGCGCAGCAGCCGGTTGGCGATACGGGGGGTGCCGCGGGAGCGGCCGGCGATCTCGGCGGCGCCGGCGGGGTCGATCTCCACGTCGAGGAGGTTGGCCGAGCGGTGGATGACGCGCTCCAGCTCGGTGGGTTCGTAGAACTCCATGTGCGCGGTGAAGCCGAAGCGGTCGCGCAGCGGGGGCGGCAGCAGTCCCGCGCGCGTGGTCGCGCCGACCAGGGTGAACGGCGGGAGTTCGAGCGGGATCGCGGTGGCGCCGGGGCCCTTGCCGACGATGACGTCGACGCGGAAGTCCTCCATCGCCATGTAGAGCATCTCTTCGGCGGGCCGTGACATGCGGTGGATCTCGTCGAGGAAGAGGACCTCGCCCTCCTGGAGGGAGGAGAGGATCGCGGCGAGGTCGCCGGCGTGCTGGATGGCGGGGCCGCTGGTGATGCGGATGGGGGCGCCCATCTCGGCCGCGATGATCATCGACAGGGTGGTCTTGCCGAGGCCGGGGGCACCGGAGAGCAGCACGTGGTCGGCGGTAGCGCCACGCGCGCGTGCGGCCCGCAGCACCAGGTCGAGCTGCTCGCGGACCTTCTCCTGGCCGATGAACTCGCCCAGGTCCTTGGGGCGCAGGGCGGCCTCGACGGCCTGGTCCTCGCGGTCGGCGACCGAGCCCACCAGCCGCTCGGCGGCGGTCTCGTCGGTCGTGTCGTCCCAGTTCACTGAAAGGTCTCCTAGCGGGCGCGGTTCAGGGTCTGCAGGGCGGCCTTGAGCAACTGCCCCACCTGCGGCGCCCCTTCGGCGGCCTCGGCCTGCGGTGCTACGGCGGCCACGGCCTCGTCGGCCTCGCGGGTGGCGTACCCGAGGCCGATGAGGGCCGCGTGCAGCTGGTCGCGCCAGCCGCTGGTGACCGGGGCGCCGATCGCCGGGCCGGTGCCCACGGGTGCGCCGAGCCGGTCCTTGAACTCGAGGAGCAGCTTCTGCGCGCCCTTCTTGCCGATGCCCGGGACGGCCATCAGCGCCTTCTCGTCCCCGGAGGCGACGGCTCGGCGCAGGGCGTCCGGCGTGTGCACGGCGAGCATCGCCTGTGCGAGCCGGGGGCCGACACCGGTCGCGGTCTGGAGGAGCTCGAAGATCTGGCGTTCGTCGTCGTCCACGAAGCCGTACAGGGTGAGCGAGTCCTCGCGGACGACGAGGGAGGTGGCGAGCTTGGCCGGCTTGCCGAGGCGGAGCGTGGACAGGGTGTTCGGCGTGCACTGGATGGCCATGCCGACCCCGCCGACCTCGACCACGGCCGCGTCGGGAGCGAGTGCGGCGACCGTGCCACTGACGAAGGCGATCATGCGGTACGGCCTTTCGATGCGTTCGGAGTCCTGGCCGCGTGCAGGGCGACGGCCTGCTGGAGTCGGTTCTGGGCGACCGCCTGTTGGAGGCGGTTCTGCGCGGGGGCGCGCCAGATGTGGCAGATCGCGAGGGCGAGGGCGTCGGCCGCGTCGGCGGGCTTGGGCGGCGCGTCGAGCCGCAGCAGCCGGGTCACCATGGCGCCGACCTGGGCCTTGTCGGCGCGCCCGCTGCCGGTGACGGCGGCCTTGACCTCGCTCGGGGTGTGCAGGGCGACCGGGATGCCGCGCCGGGCGGCACACAGCATGGCTACGGCGCTGGCCTGGGCGGTGCCCATCACCGTGCGCACGTTGTGCTGGCTGAACACCCGCTCCACGGCGACGAATTCGGGCCGGTGTTCGTCCAGCCATGCCTCGATGCCCTGCTCGATGGCGACGAGGCGCAGCCCCAACTCGGCGTCCGCGGGGGTCCGTACGACACCGACGCCGACCATGGTGAGCGGCCGGCCCGCGACGCCCTCGACGACACCGACGCCGCAGCGGGTCAGTCCGGGGTCCACCCCGAGTACGCGCACGAGCCCTCCCTTCGATCGCCTGTTTGTGCAGGCTAGCGGGTCCCACTGACAAAGCGACGGGCCGACGGGTGTGTCCCGTCGGCCCGTTGAGCCTCTTGCCCGGCCCGGTTCGCGGCAGTGTTACGCGTCGACCTTCTCCATGACCTCGTCGCTGACGTCGAAGTTGGCGAAGACGTTCTGCACGTCGTCGCTGTCCTCCAGGGCGTCGATCAGCTTGAAGATCTTGCGGGCGCCGTCCTCGTCGAGCTCGACCTGCATGGTCGGGACGAAGTTGGCGTCGGCGGAGTCGTAGTCGATACCGGCCTCCTGGAGCGCGGTGCGCACCGCGACCAGGTCGGTGGCCTCGGAGATGACCTCGAAGGTGTCGCCCAGGTCGTTGACCTCTTCGGCACCGGCGTCGAGCACGGCACCGAGGACGTCGTCCTCACCCAGCTCGCCCTTGGGGACGATGACGACGCCCTTGCGGTTGAAGAGGTACGAGACGGAGCCGGGGTCGGCCATGTTCCCGCCGTTGCGGGTCATGGCGACGCGGACGTCCGAGGCGGCGCGGTTGCGGTTGTCGGTCAGGCACTCGATGAGCACCGCGACACCGTTGGGGCCGTAACCCTCGTACATGATCGTCTCGTAGTCGGCGCCACCGGCTTCGAGGCCGGCGCCGCGCTTGACCGCGGAGTCGATGTTCTTGTTCGGGACCGAGCTCTTCTTGGCCTTCTGGATGGCGTCGAACAGCGTCGGGTTGCCGGACACATCGGCGCCACCGGTGCGGGCCGCGACCTCGATGTTCTTGATCATCTTCGCGAAGAGCTTGCCGCGCTTGGCGTCGATCACGGCCTTCTTGTGCTTCGTCGTAGCCCATTTAGAGTGGCCGGACATCTGCCTGTCTCCTTCGCGTAACCCAACTCTTTACGAACCCCAGAGATCCTACTAGGACCCCGGAGCCAGGTTCGCGCGCACCATGTCGACGAACAGCGAGTGCACGCGGTGGTCGCCGGTCAGTTCCGGGTGGAACGACGTGGCGAGCGCGTTGCCCTGGCGGACCGCGACGATGTGGCCCTCGTGTTCGGCGAGGACCTCGGTCTCGGCACCGACGGACTCGACCCAGGGGGCGCGGATGAAGACGCCCTCTACAGGATCGCCCTCGACGCCCTTCACGTCGACAGCCGCTTCGAAGGACTCGTTCTGACGTCCGAAGGCGTTGCGGCGCACGATCATGTCGATGCCGCCGACCGTCTCCTGGCCCGAGCGCGGGTCGAGGATCTTGTCGGCGAGCATGATCAGGCCGGCGCAGGTGCCGTAGACGGGCATACCAACACGCACGCGTGCGCGCAGCGGGTCCATCACCCCGAAGAGGACGGCCAGCTTGGAGATGGTGGTGGACTCACCCCCGGGGATGACGAGACCGTCCACCTCGGCGAGTTCCTCGGGGCGCCTGACCTGCCTGGCCACGGCGTCGGCCGCGGCCAGGGCGATCAGGTGCTCCCGTACGTCGCCCTGGAGGGCCAGGACGCCTATGACAGGGGTTGTGTCGCTCATCTACGTGACTACCAGCCGCGGTTGGCGTAGCGCTCGGTCTCGGGGAGGGTGTCGCAGTTGATGCCGACCATGGCCTCGCCGAGGTTGCGGGACGCGTCCGCGATGATCTTGGGGTCGTCGTAGAAGGTGGTCGCCTTCACGATGGCGGCGGCGCGCTTGGCCGGGTCGCCGGACTTGAAGATGCCGGAGCCGACGAAGACGCCCTCGGCGCCGAGCTGGCGCATCAGCGCGGCGTCGGCGGGGGTGGCGACGCCACCGGCGGAGAACAGCACGACCGGGAGCTTGCCCAGCTCGGCGACCTCGCGGACGATCTCGTACGGGGCGCGCAGTTCCTTGGCGGCGGCGTACAGCTCGTTGTTGTCGAAGCCGCGGAGCTTGGCGATCTCGTTCTTGATCTGGCGCAGGTGGCGGACCGCCTCGACGACGTTGCCGGTGCCGGCCTCGCCCTTGGAGCGGATCATCGCGGCGCCCTCGGCGATGCGGCGCAGGGCCTCGCCGAGGTTGGTGGCACCGCAGACGAAGGGCGTCGTGAAGGCCCACTTGTCGGAGTGGTTGACCTCGTCGGCCGGGGTGAGGACCTCGGACTCGTCGATGTAGTCGACGCCGAGGGACTGCAGGACCTGGGCCTCGACGAAGTGGCCGATGCGGGACTTGGCCATGACCGGGATGGAGACCGCCTCGATGATCTCCTCGATCATCGTCGGGTCGGACATCCGGGCCACGCCGCCGTCCTTGCGGATGTCGGCGGGCACCCGCTCCAGGGCCATGACGGCGACGGCACCGGCGTCCTCGGCGATCTTCGCCTGCTCGGCGTTGACCACGTCCATGATCACACCGCCCTTGAGCTGCTCGGCCATACCGCGCTTCACGCGCGCGGTGCCGGTCTCGGGAGTCTGGGCGGAGCTGGGGGTGCTGGACACGGGGTGACCTCACTCGGTGAAAGAGGGTTGCTGCAGTACCGAGGAAACGCGAGAGATGCAGGCCACAGCAAGGGCCAATGAACAGCCGGTGGATCGTTTTCGAACCGCCGTACTACTCCCTCCGGGGGTTCAGGGGCGGATCGCGCCGGGGGCGTGTCCAGGTGGGCTTGTCTTGCGCGCTGTGGTCGGCGGCCGGCTGCCGTGTCCCGCGACCGGCCACCGCGGCGGAATGGCGCGGCCTCCTTGCTGTGCCGGAACCGGTGCGGGCCTGGGTCTCAACGGCGGATCGTGCCGGGGGGGCGGATCGCCGCGGGCGCGGATCCAGGTACGCCCGTCGCTCCCGTGTCTGCTGGCGGCTACCGACTCCCCATCTCGCCATCCGCCGCCGCATCGGTCGGATGTCACGGCGCCACCACCTCAACAACCGCACGCGCGGCCCTCTCCGGCGCCGGTGTGCGCCCTGGGAACTCAATGGCGGATCATGCCGCAGGTGCGGGCCAGGTTCGCGTGTCCGCCTTCGGACCCCCGTTCGCGCGTCCGGCTTTCTGCGGTTGCCGCTCCGCCGTCCCGCCAACCGCCGCCCCAGCAGCAGCCGTTGTGGCGGCCCCGCTGTCTCACAGCCACACGCGCCGCCCACCTGAGCCGGTGCGTGCCCGGGGGCTCACCGGCGGATCACTCCGAGGGCACGACCCAGGTGCGCGTCGGCGCATCCCCGTCGCACCAGCCGCTGCGTCGCCAGCAGCCGATGTCACAGCCCCTCCGTGACGCAGCCGCAAACGCCGCTCACCAGAACTGGCGTATGCCCCGGACCTCACCTGTGGACCACGCTGCGGGCCCGGACCCAGGCGCGCCCGCCGTGCTGTCGGCGGCCCTCGTCTCACAGCCGTACACACCACTCTCACCGGAGCCGGTAGGTGCCCCGGGATCTCGCCGGCCGGCCACACCCCAGACACGGCCCTAGACGCACCCGCCGCCGTATCGGCACCACCTCACCGGAGCCCGTGGGGATGCCTTGGGAACTCAGCGGCGACCATGCCGCAGGCGCGGCCCCAGGCCTGCTCGCCTGCCGTACTGTCGGCGCCCCCGACCCC
>NZ_JAENRY010000152.1 GCF_016612545.1 Streptomyces sp. MBT65
CCCCGTCGGCCCTGAAGGGGCCTCGTCCTCAAACGCCGGACGGGCTGGGTGGTGACGGTCTGCGTGGGGAGGTTCCGGGCCTCTCGTGGGGCGTCCAGCCCTGCCTTTCTGGAGGCGCCGTGTCGAGAAGTCCCGCGCCCTCTCTGCCCCCTTCCCTGGTCCCCAAGGGAAGTGCGGCCACCGGCAGCGCCCGACCGGACGGGGCCCAAGCGTGTCCGCTTGTGGTGAGAAGTCGTGACCCCTTCCCGAGTGGGACCGACCCAGCCCCCTCCGCCGAGCCGCGATCGTCTATGCCGGGCGGCGGCCGTGGTTGGCCCGGTGTTTTCTGATGCGCCACTTTCGTTTTCTTGTTTTCTTCGACATGCCTCTTGTGCTTAACCCAGGACGGGACCGGCGTCGAGGGGTCACGCACGGCCGATGGGGGCCAGGACCGCGTTCGTGAGGGTTGTCAGGTGGGCCGGGGAGAGTTCCACCTCCAGGCCGCGGCGGCCGGCCGAGACACAGATCGTGGGGTGGGCGGTGGCCGAGTCGTCCAGGACCGTGCGGAGCTTTTTGCGTTGGCCCAGGGGGGAGATGCCGCCTCGGACGTAGCCCGTGGTGCGTTCGGCGAGGGTCGGGTCGGCCATCGTGGCGCGTTTGCCGCCGACCGCCGACGCGAGTGCCTTCAGGTTCAGTTGGCCCGCCACCGGGACCACCGCCACCGTCAGCGCGCCGTCCACGTCCGCTACCAGGGTCTTGAAGACGCGGTCGGGGGAGACGCCCATCGCCTCGGCCGCCTCCTCGCCGTAGGAGGGGTGGGCGGGGTCGTGGTCGTAGGAGTGGATCTCGTACGGGACCCCCGCGGCCGTCAGGGCCACGGTCGCGGGGGTGCCGCCCGACTGGTGGTTCTTCTGGTTTTGGTGCTTCGGCTTCTTCGCCATCACGACACTCCGGGCTCAGTTCAGGCTTGTCGGGCCTCGCGTCAGGTCCGACGCCGGCAGGGACGGCAGGTTACGGATGATGGCCGTCTCGGAGCGAAGGAGTTTCAGTTCGTCGCGCAGGCGGGAGGCGGTGTCGGGGGCCTGGAGCAGGCGTTGTTTGGTCGCCGTGTCCAGCATCATCGCGGCCGCTACCAGGTAGGAGACGACCGCCGGCTCGTCGGGGAGTTCCGCGTCGCCGGTCGACAGGGAGCGCTCGCGGGCGCCCGCCAGGCGCTTCTGGTACTGGCGGAACGCGCGTAGCACGCCCTCCGCCAGCGCGCCGGCCTCGTCGCCCTTCTCCTCGGGCAGCTCCTCCAGCTCCGCCGTCAGGAACGGGCCCGAGGCGTCCACGGAGAGCAGCCGCATCCGGGCCGTGCCCGTCGCGAGCACCTCGAACGTGCCGTCGGCGCGTTCGCGGATCGTGGCCGCGTCCGCGACGCAGCCCACCGAGTGGAAGGCCTTGAGCGGGTCGGGGCCGAAGCCGGCCGCGGGCCCGCGCTCGGGCACGGCCGTCTGGTCGGGCATGCCCGGGGCGGTCGACGCCACCTCGTGGCCGTCGCGGATGGCCACGACGGCGAATCGGCGCGATTCCTCCTCAGGGGTCTTGAGCAGATCGCGCATCATGGCGCGATAGCGCTCCTCGAAAATGTTCAGAGGAAGCACGAGCCCCGGGAACAGAACCGAGTTCAGGGGGAAGAGCGGCAGCCGGACGGTGGTCACGGCGCAAAAGCCTAGTGGTCGCCGGAGCGGGCACGTTCGCCGTGCTCACTCCGTGGATGCCCGGGCGCGTTCCCGAGGGGCCCCTGCGGGCACGGAATCGCCTGGAGGACGGGCGGAACGGGGGCGCCCTGCGGCAGTTCCGAGGCCACCGCGAGCCGTATGCCGTCGCGTATCTCCAGGAACCGCCCGAGCGGGTCGTCGGAGATCCGGTCCCAGGGGGAGGACGTGGCGTACGGGCCGATCAGGCGCAGTTGGTCCAGTGCGTCCGGCCAGCGTTCGAGGCGGACGAGGACGTAGGTCAGGAGGTTGCGGACCTCCGCGGGCCAGGGATCCGCCGCCGCGTAGCCGGCCGAGAGGGCGATGGCCAGGTCGGCCGCCGCGTCCAGCCGGGCGCGCGGCACCGTGGCACCGCAGTCGTCGGTCAGGCAGGCGAAGGCCGCACGCATCGGCAGCGCCTGGACGAGCGAGCCCGGCAGCGCGTCCTGCGCGGCCGGCTCGGCGAAGTCGAAGCACTCGCGGTGGGACCAGCGGGCCGTGTGGGGCGTGTTCCGCCACTGTGCGCAGCAGGCCGCCGACAGGTACTGGAGGGCGGCCACATGGCAGCCGTAGTGGTGCGGGGAGCGGCGGACCGCCTCGCCCCACAGCCGCTCGAACTCGGTGTGCCCCGCGTTCGTGCCCCGCGCCCGGTCGAGAGCGATGCGCCACGGCACCGGATCGCGCGGCTCCGCCTCGGCCGCCGCCGCGATCAGCGGGCTCAGCCCGCGCAGCAGCTCGGCGCGGGCCGGCGACTCCCAGCAGCGGTCCAGCGCCTGCTGAGCCGTCACCAGCAGCGCGTCCGGGTCCTGCGGGGCGGCCGCGCACCAGTCCGCCAGCCACTCGGGGCGGGAGCGGGCGAACGCGGCGAGCCGGCGCGTGTGGCGGTCGCGGTCCTCCCACTCGGCCGCCGCGCGGGTCGCGGCCAGCAGCTCGGCGGCCGGGCCGTACTCGCCGCGCCCGGCCGCCACCAGCACGGGCCCGAGCCGGTCGTCGGGCGCGTCGAGAAGGACCTCGTCGTCGGCCGGCAGCCCGGCGGCGAGCCGCGAGGTGGTGCTTGTCATCCGGGCGGTGCGGATGAACGCGCGCAGCAGAGCCATGGTGCCGACCATTGAATGACCGGGGATCCGGAGTGCGCCAGACCGTTTGAGCACCCCGTGGAAAGTTGTACGCGCCTCGGTCAAGTCCAGGTAAAAGGTGACTATTGCTCATCTGTTCGAGCGCTGTGCGCGACCGGCCGCTATCCCCGCCTGAGCAGCCGGGTCGCTCCCGCCGCCACCGTCGTGGCCAGGATCCAGCCCAGCAGGATCAGCACCACGGACAGCCACTGCCAGCCGCCGTGCAACTGCCACTGCCCCACCTGCCCCAGATCGATCACCGGCAGCAGCAGATCCAGCGCGAACAGGGCGGGGCTCCACGGCGGATGCCCGTTCGCGTTCACCGGCGCGTGGTCGGCGTGCGCGAAGGCCAGCGAACTCGCCGCCCACAACACGGCCATCCATACGGCGGCCCGGCCCGGCCGGTACCCGTAGGCGACCGTCCAGTCCTGCGCGAACCCCCACACCTTGGCCGCGACCGGCAGACTCTCCCGGCGCCTGCGCTGCTTGGCGAGCAGCACCTCCCGCGCGTCCTCGTCCTCACCCGCGTTGCGCAGCACGGTCGCGAGCCGCTCGTACGGCTCCGGGTTGTACTCGGGGGTCGCGGCGGCCACCCAGTCGAGCCGGGTCTCCAGCGGGAACGGGCCCTGCGGTACGAGGTTCTCGTACACGAAGCCGCCCGTGTGGAGGTTGCCCGGACCCGGCCAACTGTCCTTCCCGTCAATGAGGTTGACGATCCGCGCCCCCGACAACACCACCTTGCCGCGCTGCGGTTTCTCCCCGAGGAAGCGCAACTCGGGCGTCTGCACCCGCAGCAGCGACAGCTCCTGGTCGTCCGTGAACGTGAACCGGGCCCGCTCCAGGTCCACCGCGTCCCCGAACCGCCCGTCGTCCAGGCGCACTCCGCCCTGGCAGGTGAACCGCTGGATGCGGGTCCCGCGCGCGGGAGTCGTACCGCTCAGCCCGGGGCCGCCGACCCCGGCCGGGGTGAGGTACAGGGTGCGGCCCACGGTCAACTGCGGCGCGTTCAGGGCGAGTCGGGTGTACGGGTTGGCCAGCCGGGCACCGCGCAGGCTCAGCGAGACGCCCACCTTGGCGCTGCGCAGGCTCAACTCACCGTGAGATTCGAGGAGTTCGGCCTGAAGATCCTGTCCTACGGTCATCCCGTCGGCGGCGATCGAACGGCCCGTGCGGTCCCGGTAGACGATCGCCTGGTTGAGCAGCAGATCGGTGCCGATGTGCGCGTCGGTCAGCCGTACCCCGTTGTGGAACCGGCAGCGCGGCAGATGCAGATCACCCTCCGTGTGCACCCGGGCCGCCTCCAGCCGCGGCACCGAGCAGTTCACCAGCCGTACGGTCCGGAAGTGGGCCTCCGGCAGCAGCACTTCCCGCTCGAAACGGCAGCCCTTCAGCTCGACGTACGGCGCGACGGTGCCGCCCGCCAGGTCCAGGACCCCGCTGATCTGCACCCCGGTCAGCTTCAGGGAGGCCACCCGGCCCGACAGCGCGGGCGGTCCGTCGAGGAGCAGCCAGCACACGAACCGCGCCCGCACGGTCCGGTCGGGGCCCCACGGATGTCCGCCGTGCGGATCGTCGACGACACTGTCGCCGCTGCTCAGGTCGTACACGCTGCCGTTGCGGAAGGCCTGCCACATACCGGCCTCGGCGGCGGTCGCATCGTCCGGGACATCCCCCGCGCGGATGCCCACACCCTCGGTCACTGCTTCTTTCATCCCTCTCGACTGTTCACGGGTTTCGCACAGCTGTTCATGCCCGCTGCGTAACGCCCGGAACACTAGACGTGAGGGGGATCTTCCGGGTTCCGGCCACGTTCTGTATCAGCCATTGATATGCGCGAGCAGGGCTCGATCGCCGTCTGCGAGAATTGTCCCCGTGATCTCTCGAATCGATCTGCGCGGTGACGCCCTCCCCGAAGGGCCCGCCCTGCGCGACCTGCTGCCCCGAGCCGACTTCGACGTCTCGGCCGCCCTGGAGAAGGTGCGGCCGATCTGCGAGGCCGTGCATCATCGGGGCGACGCGGCGCTGATCGACTTCGCCGAGAAGTTCGACGGGGTGCGGCTGGAATCGGTACGGGTCCCGGCCCAGGCCCTCAGCGACGCGCTGGAACAGCTCGACCCGGCCGTGCGCGCGGCCCTGGAGGAGTCCATCCGGCGCGCCCGGCTCGTCCACCGCGAGCAGCGCCGCACGACCCGCACCACCCAGGTCGTGCCGGGCGGTTCCGTCACCGAGAAGTGGGTGCCGGTCGACCGGGTGGGGCTGTACGCGCCCGGCGGACGCTCGGTCTACCCGTCCTCCGTGATCATGAACGTGGTGCCCGCACAGGAGGCCGGCGTCGGCTCCGTAGCACTCGCCTCGCCCCCGCAGGCAGACTTCGGCGGGCTGCCGCACCCGACGATCCTCGCCGCCTGCGCGCTGCTCGGCGTCGACGAGGTCTACGCCGTCGGCGGCGCCCAGGCCGTCGCGATGTTCGCCCACGGCACCGAGTCCTGCGCGCCGGCCAACATGGTCACCGGCCCCGGCAACATCTGGGTCGCCGCAGCCAAGCGCTACTTCACCGGCAAGATCGGCATCGACACCGAGGCCGGACCCACCGAGATCGCGGTCCTCGCCGACGACACCGCCGACCCGGTGCACGTCGCCGCCGACCTGATCAGCCAGGCCGAACACGACCCGCTCGCCGCCGCCGTCCTGGTCACGGACTCCGTGACGCTCGCGGACGCGGTCGAGAAGGAACTCGAACCGCAGGTCGCGGCCACCAAGCACATCGAGGACCGGATCGCCCCGGCACTGGCCGGCCGGCAGTCCGCGATCGTCCTCGTCGACGGCATCGAGGAGGGGCTTCGGGTCGTCGACGCGTACGGCGCGGAGCACCTGGAGATCCAGACGGCGGACGCTCTTGAGATCGCCAACCGGGTGCGGAACGCGGGTGCGATCTTCGTCGGACCCTGGGCGCCCGTCTCCCTCGGCGACTACGCGGCCGGCTCCAACCACGTGCTGCCGACCGGCGGTTGCGCCTGCCACTCCTCGGGGCTCTCCGTGCAGTCCTTCCTCCGGGGCATCCACATCGTCGACTACACCCGCGACGCCCTCGCCGACGTGGCGCATCACGTGGTGACGCTGGCGGAGGCGGAAGACCTGCCCGCGCACGGCGCGGCGGTCAAGGCAAGGTTCGGTTGGAAGGTGCCCGGCAAGTGAGCTTCGGAATCGACGATCTTCCCGTACGGGACGAGCTGCGCGGCAAGTCCCCTTATGGCGCGCCCCAGTTGGACGTCCCCGTACGACTGAACACCAACGAGAACCCCTACCCGCTGCCCGAGGCCCTGGTCGAGCGGATCGCCGAGCGGGTCCGCGAGGCCGCCCGTGACCTCAACCGCTACCCGGACCGGGACGCGGTCGAGTTGCGCACGGAGCTGGCCAACTACCTCACGAAGACCGGTGATTACCGGGTCGGCGTCGAGAACGTGTGGGCGGCCAACGGCTCGAACGAGGTCATCCAGCAACTGCTCCAGACCTTCGGCGGACCCGGCCGTACGGCGATCGGCTTCGAGCCGTCGTACTCGATGCACGCGCTCATTGCGCGCGGCACGGGGACCGGTTGGATCTCCGGCCCGCGCAACGAGGACTTCACGATCGATCTCGCCGCCGCCGAGCGGTGGATCGCCGAGAACAAGCCCGATGTCGTGTTCGTCACGACCCCCAACAACCCCACGGGCAACGCCGTTCCGCCCGAGACGGTGCTCGCGCTGTACGAGGCCGCGCAGGCCGCCAAGCCGTCGATGGTGATCGTCGACGAGGCGTACATCGAGTTCAGTCACGGCGACTCGCTGCTGCCGCTGCTCGAAGGTCGGCCGAATCTCGTCGTCTCCCGCACCATGTCGAAGGCGTTCGGCGCGGCGGGCCTGCGCCTCGGCTATCTCGCCGCGCACCCGGCTGTTGTCGATGCCGTCCAACTCGTACGGCTGCCTTACCACTTGTCGGCCGTCACCCAGGCGACCGCGCTGGCCGCCCTGGAGCACACCGACACACTGCTCGGCTACGTGGAGCAGCTGAAGGGCGAACGGGACCGGCTGGTACGGGAGTTGCGGGCCCTCGGCTGTGAAGTCGTCGAGTCCGACGCCAACTTCGTGCAGTTCGGCCGGTTCGCGGACTCCCACACCGCCTGGCAGAAGATCCTCGACCAGGGCGTCCTGGTCCGCGACAACGGCATCCCGGGATGGCTGCGGGTGTCGGCCGGAACCCCCGAAGAGAACGACGCGTTCCTCGACGCGGTCCGTGAACTGAAGAAGGAGCAGAGCGCATGAACCGCGTAGGACGTGTGGAGCGGACGACCAAGGAGACCTCGGTCCTCGTCGAGATCGATCTCGACGGGCACGGCAAGGTCGACGTGTCGACAGGAGTCGGCTTCTACGACCACATGCTCGACCAGCTCGGCCGGCACGGTCTGTTCGACCTCACCGTGAAGACCGAGGGCGATCTGCACATCGACTCGCACCACACCATCGAGGACACCGCCCTCGCCCTCGGCGCCGCCTTCAAGCAGGCGCTCGGCGACAAGGTCGGCATCTACCGCTTCGGCAACTGCACGGTCCCGCTGGACGAGTCCCTCGCCCAGGTGACGGTGGACCTGTCCGGCCGCCCGTACCTCGTGCACACCGAGCCCGAGAACATGGCGCCGATGATCGGCGAGTACGACACCACGATGACCCGGCACATCCTGGAGTCCTTCGTCGCCCAGGCCCAGATCGCGCTGCACGTGCACGTGCCGTACGGGCGCAACGCGCACCACATCGTGGAGTGCCAGTTCAAGGCGCTGGCCCGCGCCCTGCGGTACGCCTCCGAGCGCGACCCGCGCGCGGCCGGCATCCTCCCCTCCACGAAGGGCGCGCTGTGACCGGCCTCTCCAGCCTCCTGATCGTCGTCGGACTCTTCCTCCTCGGCGGGGTCTACTCCTTCGTCAAGCAGAAGATGCCGGCGAGCCTCATCGTGCTGGTCTCCATCGGCGCGGCGATGTGTCTGGTCGCGGGCGTCATGCGGTTGGCGGTGTGGAGTTGAGCGCGGCGAAGAACGCGTCCAAGAAGGTCGTCGTCTTCGACTACGGCTTCGGGAACGTCCGGTCCGCCGAGCGTGCCCTCGCGCGCGCGGGTGCCGAGGTCGAGATCACGCGTGACTACGACAAGGCCATGAACGCGGACGGGCTGCTGGTGCCCGGCGTCGGCGCCTTCGCCGCCTGCATGCAGGGCCTGAAGCAGGCACGCGGCGACTGGATCGTCGGCCGTCGGCTGGCCGGCGGGCGCCCGGTGATGGGCATCTGCGTCGGCATGCAGATCCTGTTCGCGCGCGGCATCGAGCACGGCGTCGAGACCGAGGGCCTGGACGAGTGGCCCGGCTCGGTCGAGCCCCTCCAGGCCGAGATCGTGCCCCACATGGGCTGGAACACCGTGGACACCCCGGCGGGCTCCCAGCTCTTCGCGGGCCTCGACGCGGACGCGCGCTTCTACTTCGTGCACTCCTACGCCGTCCACGACTGGTCCCTCGAAGTCGTGAACCCGGCGATGCGCGCCCCCCTGGTGACCTGGTCGACGCACGGCAAGCCCTTCGTGGCCGCCGTGGAGAACGGCGCCCTGTGGGCCACCCAGTTCCACCCCGAGAAGTCCGGCGACGCCGGAGCGCAATTGTTGAACAATTGGATCGGAACCCTCTGATGCCTTCGAAGCTCGAACTCCTCCCCGCCGTCGACGTCCGCGACGGCCAGGCCGTCCGCCTCGTCCACGGTGAGTCCGGGACCGAGACCTCCTACGGCTCCCCCCTGGAGGCCGCCCTCGCCTGGCAGCGCTCCGGCGCCGAGTGGCTGCACCTCGTCGACCTGGACGCCGCGTTCGGCACCGGCGACAACCGCAAGCTCATCGCCGAGGTCGCCGGCGCCATGGACATCAAGGTCGAGCTGTCCGGCGGCATCCGCGACGACGACACCCTCGCCGCCGCCCTCGCCACCGGCTGCACCCGGGTGAACCTCGGCACCGCCGCGCTGGAGACCCCGGAGTGGGTCGCCAAGGTCATCGCCGAGCACGGCGACAAGATCGCGGTCGGTCTCGACGTACGCGGCACGACCCTGCGCGGCCGGGGCTGGACCCGTGACGGCGGCGACCTCTACGAGACGCTGGACCGCCTCAACTCCGAGGGCTGCGCCCGGTACGTGGTCACCGACATCGCCAAGGACGGCACCCTCCAGGGCCCCAACCTGGAGCTGCTGCGCAACGTCTGCGCGGCGACCGACCGCCCGGTCGTGGCCTCCGGCGGGGTCTCCTCCCTGGACGACCTCCGAGCCATCGCCGAACTGGTCCCCCTCGGTGTCGAGGGTTCCATCGTCGGGAAGGCCCTCTACGCGAAGGCGTTCACCCTGGAAGAGGCCCTGGAGGCGGTGGCCCGGTGACCGAGCTACGACGCGTGTCGACCGGCGCGCCCTGGGAGGACGCCTTCGGCTACTCCCGCGCGGTGGAGCTGCCCAACGGCCTGGTGCTGGTCTCCGGGTGCACGTCGATCGTCGACGGCGAGATCGCCGGGGGCGGTCCCTACGAGCAGACGGTCAACGCGTTCAACGTCGCGTTCGCGGCGCTGGGGCAACTGGGTCTCGGTCCCGGCGATGTGGTGCGCACCCGTATGTACATCACCCACGCCCGGGACGTTGAGGACGTGGGCCGCGCGCACAAGGAAATCTTCGACGCGATCCGCCCCGCCGCGTCCATGATCATCGTGTCCGGCTTCGTCGACCCCAGCCTGGTCGTCGAGGTCGAGGTGGAGGCGTACCGGGACCCGGCGGCGCCGCACGGGGAGGGCTCGTCATGACGCTCGCCGTACGCGTGATCCCCTGCCTGGACGTGGACAACGGCCGGGTCGTCAAGGGCGTCAACTTCCAGAACCTGCGCGACGCGGGCGACCCCGTCGAGATGGCCAAGGTCTACGACGCCGAGGGCGCCGACGAGTTGACCTTCCTGGACATCACCGCGTCCTCCGGCAACCGCGAGACGACGTACGACGTGGTCCGCCGCACCGCCGAGCAGGTCTTCATCCCGCTCACGGTCGGCGGCGGCGTCCGCACGGCCGAGGACGTGGACAAGCTGCTGCGGGCGGGCGCGGACAAGGTCGGCGTCAACACGGCGGCGATCAACCGGCCGGAGCTGATCAAGGAGATCGCGGAACGGTTCGGCCGACAGGTCCTGGTCCTGTCGGTGGACGCGCGGCGGACTCCCGAGGGCTCCTTCGAGGTCACCACCCACGGCGGCCGCAAGGGCACCGGCATCGACGCCGTCGAATGGGCGCACCGGGCCGCGGAGTTGGGGGCGGGGGAGATCCTCCTCAACTCGATGGACGCGGACGGCACGAAGGACGGCTACGACCTGGAGATGATCGCGGCGGTCCGCAAGCACGTGACCGTCCCGGTGATCGCCTCCGGCGGCGCGGGCAAGCTGGCCGACTTCCCGCCGGCGGTGGCGGCGGGGGCGGACGCGGTGCTGGCGGCGTCCGTCTTCCACTTCGGGGATCTGCGGATCGGCGAGGTCAAGCAGGCGTTGCGGGAGGCGGGGCACCCGGTGAGGTGACTTCGGTTCGTGCCTTCCGTAGAGGCGTTGTAAGCCCCGGCTGCTTGGTGGTCGGGGCTTACTTGTGGGCGGATACAAAAGGAAAGTTGCGCAAGAAAGGTTGCGCAACTTTCCTTTCGTGTCTACCGTAGGGCGCATGAGTTCGGACGAGACCCGCACCATCACCGATCTGGGGACGCTCAAGGCGTTCACGCACCCGCTGCGCATCAAGCTGTACCGGGCGCTGTACGTGGCCCGTACCGCGACCGCCTCACAGCTCGCCGACCAGGTCGACGAGGCTGTCTCGCTGGTCAGCTACCACCTGCGCAAGCTCGCCGAGCACGGGCTGATCGAGGAGGCCGAGCAGCAGAGCGGGGACGGTCGGGAGCGCTGGTGGCGGCCTGCCGCCGAGAGTCTGACCGTGCGGCACGAGGACATGAAGGACGCCCCGGAGAAGCTCGCCGCCCAGGGCGCGCTCGTGCGGACGCTGTTGGAGCAACGGGTCGACCTCTACCGACGCCACCTCGACGAGTCCGAGTCGTGGAGCGACGAGTGGCGCCAGGCGGGTTTCGACGGCGAGTACCTGCCACGGCTCAACGCGCCCGAACTCGCGGAACTGCAAAGCGAGTTGGACGCCCTGATCAAGAAGTTCCAGGCCAGGGGGCGAGCCGCCGAACAGGCGGGCGACACCCAGGGCAGGGAGAACGTCGCGATCCACCTGTACGGCTTCCCCTTCCGCTTCTGAGCTCCGGAGAGGACCAACTCCCGTGCCCGCCAAGCTCATAGCTCCCGGCACAGTCACCGACAGACCCGCTCACCGCGACCCCAACGTCCTGCGCTGGCTCGGCGCCTACGCGGCGTCGATGGCCGGCGACGGCGTCTACTACTTGGCCCTGTCCTGGGCCGCCGTACAGGCCGGTTCCCCGGCGCAGGCGGGCCTGGTGATGTCGGTCAGCGCGCTGCCGCGTGCGGTGCTGATGCTGGGCGGCGGAGTGATCGCCGACCGCTTCGGTCCGCGCCGGGTCGTCATCGGCAGCGACGTGGTGCGTTGCGCGGCCGTCCTCGCCGTGGCCGCACTGCTGTTCCTCACCGGCCCGGGACTGTGGCCGCTCGCCGCGCTCGCGCTGGTCTTCGGCACCGTGGACGCCGTCTTCGTCCCCGCCGTCGGCGCACTGCCCGCTCGTATCACCGGCAAGGCGCAACTCGCGCGCGTGCAGGGCATGCGGGGCCTCGCATACCGGTTCGCCGTGGTCTTCGGCGCCCCGCTCGGCGGTCTCGCCGTGGCGTTCGGGGGAGCGGTGGCCGCGTTCGGGGCGGCCGGGCTGCTGATCGCGATATCGATACCGCTGCTGATCTCCGTACGGGTGCGGGAACTGCCGCCGGACGACACGGTTGCCGGGACCATAGCCGCAGGGAGCACGTCCGCCGGGACTGCCGCTGTTGGGACAACTGCCGACGGGTCCAACGCTGTTGGGACAACGGCTGCTGGGACCCCGACCTCCGGGACCACAGCCGCCGGGACGACAGCCGCCGGGACCCCGGCCTCCGGAACCACAGCCACCGGGACCCCAGCCTCCGGGACCCCGACCCCCGAGACCGCGACCACCGCCTGGCGCGATCTGGTGGCGGGCCTTCGCCACATCCGCCGGCACCGTGTCCTCGCGCCCTTGATGCTGGCGATCGCCCTCGGTGACCTGGGGTTCGCCGGCCCGCTCAACGTGGGGCTGACCCTGCTCGCCGACGAGCGAGGTTGGGGCGCGTCCGGGATGGGGTGGGTCCTCGCCGGGTTCGGGGTCGGCGCGGGGATCGCCTCGTTCACGCTGACCGTGCGCGGCCGCCTGCCCCACGCCGGGCGGATCGCCGGCTGGTCGATCATCGCCGGTTCCGTCGCGATCGGAGCCCTCGCCTACGTCCCGAGCGTCCTCGCGGCAGTCGGCGTCGCCCTGCTCATCGGGCTGCTCGCCGGACTCAGCGGCGTGATGTGCATGGCCCTGCTGCAGACCCACGCCGCCCCCGCCTACCTCGGCCGCGTCACCGCCGTCGCCAGCCTGGCCAGCCTCGGGTTCGCCCCGCTGAGCATGCCGCTGTCGGCCGCGGCGATCGGGGCGTGGGGCACGGGCCCGGTGTTCGTGGTCAGCGCGGTGGTCTGCGGTCTCGGCGGGGTCATCGCCCTCTCCGTCCGTGACCTCCGCCGGGCCGAACTGCCCCGCTGACTCCTCAGATCCCCAGCTGCTTGGCCTCCTGGAGCTTGGCGATCGCGTTCTCGTCGCCGTCCAGTTCCACCTTGGCCACGCTCTGCCGCCCGTGCGCGAACAGCAGCAGCTCCGAGGGCTCACCGGTCACCGTCACGACCGGTGCGCCCTTGTGGGCGACGGCCGTCTGTCCGTCGGGGCGCCGCAGCACCAGCCCGGTCGGCGCGCTGCGGCCCATCAGCCGGGCCATCCGCTCCAGCCGTGACCACAGGGCGTCCTGGAACACCGGATCCAGTTCGCGGGGCGTCCACTCCGGCTGCGCCCGCCGTACGTCCTCCGTGTGGACGTAGAACTCGACCGTGTTGGAGGCCTCGTCGAGCTGCTTGAGCTGGAACGGCGAGAAGCGCGGTGGGCCGGTACGGATGAGCTGGATCAGCTCCTCGTACGGCTTCGCCGCGAACTCCGCCATCACCCGGTCGAGGCGGGGTGCGAGCTGCTTGATCATGATGCCGCCGGCGGCATCCGCGCGGCGCTCGCGCACCACCACGTGCGCGGCGAGATCACGGGTCTGCCAGCCCTCACAGAGTGTCGGGGCGTCGGGACCCGTCGTCTCCAGGAGATCGGCGAGAAGAAGTCGTTCACGCTTGGCGAAGGTCGACATACCGTCAGCCTACGACCGTGGGAGTGGTCCGCACAGTGGACGCTCGGCAGGGACTGTCAGTGCGGCGCGGCACAATGGCCCCATGACCAGCGCGCCCCGATCCAGCAGCCTCGACCCCGAGATCGCCGCCCGCCTCAAGCGGAGCGCCGACGGGCTCGTCCCCGCCATCGCCCAGCAGTACGACACCGGTGAGGTGCTCATGCTCGGCTGGATGGACGACGAGGCACTGCACCGGACACTGACGACCGGCCGCTGCACGTACTGGTCCCGCAGCCGCCAGGAGTACTGGGTGAAGGGCGACACCTCCGGCCACTTTCAGTACGTCAAGTCGGTCGCCCTGGACTGCGACGCCGACACGGTCCTCGTGAAGGTCGACCAGCTCGGCGCCGCCTGCCACACCGGCGCCCGCACCTGCTTCGACGCCGACGTGCTCCTCAAGGAAGAGCCAGTTGACGAGAGTCTTCTCAAAGAAGGTGCTGATTCCAGTACCGCCGCCTCGGATCAGTAGGGTCAGCCGCCATGGACCTTGACACGTTCCGCAAGCTGGCCACCGACCGTCGCGTCATCCCGGTCACCCGCAAGCTCCTCGCCGACGGCGACACCCCGGTCGCGCTCTACCGCAAGCTCGCCGCGGAGCGCCCCGGCACCTTCCTCCTGGAGTCCGCGGAGAACGGCCGCTCCTGGTCCCGGTATTCGTTCGTGGGCGTCCGCAGCGCCGCCACCCTCACCGCCCGCGACGGCCAGGCCCACTGGCTCGGCACCCCGCCCGTCGGCGTCCCGGTCGACGGCGACCCGCTCGCCGCCCTGCGCGCCACCATCGACACCCTGCACACCCCGCACCAGGAGGGCCTGCCGCCCTTCACCGGCGGCATGGTGGGCTATCTCGGCTACGACATCGTCCGCCGCCTGGAGAAGATCGGCCCCGGCGAGCGGGACGACCTGAAGCTCCCCGAGCTGACCATGCTCCTCACCAGCGACCTCGCCGTGATGGACCACTGGGAGGGCTCGGTCCTGCTGATCGCCAACGCGATCAACCACAACGACCTCGACACCGGCGTCGACGAGGCGTACGCGGACGCGATCGCCCGCCTCGACGCCATGGAGGCGGACCTCTCCCGCGCGGTGGCCCAGCCGCCCGCCCAGCTCCCGCCCTCCGAGCTCCCGGAGTACACCGCGCTGTGGGGCGGCCCCGACTTCAAGGAAGCCGTCGAGGACATCAAGGAGCGCATCCGCGCGGGCGAGGCCTTCCAGGTCGTCCCCTCGCAGCGCTTCGAAACCCCGTGCACGGCAAGCGCGTTGGACGTGTACAGGGTGTTGCGGGCGACCAACCCGTCCCCGTACATGTACCTGTTCCGCTTCGACGGCTTCGATGTCGTCGGCTCGTCCCCGGAGGCCCTCGTCAAGGTCGAGGACGGCCGCGCGATGGTCCACCCCATCGCCGGCACCCGGCACCGCGGCGCGACCCCGCAGGAGGACCAGGCCCTCGCCGACGAACTCCTCGCCGACCCCAAGGAGCGCGCCGAACACCTCATGCTGGTCGACCTCGGCCGTAACGATTTGGGACGCGTCTGCGAGCCCGGCTCGGTCGAGGTCGTCGACTTCATGTCGGTGGAGCGCTACTCCCACGTGATGCACATCGTCTCGACGGTGACCGGCCGAGTGGCACCCGGCCGCACCGCCTTCGACGTCCTCACCGCCTGCTTCCCGGCCGGCACCCTCTCCGGCGCGCCCAAGCCCCGCGCGATGCAGATCATCGACGAACTCGAGCCCTCCAGAAGGGGGTTGTACGGCGGCTGCGTCGGCTACCTCGACTTCGCGGGCGACTCCGACACCGCCATCGCCATCCGTACGGCCCTGCTCCGCGACGGCACGGCCTACGTCCAGGCGGGCGCCGGAATCGTCGCCGACTCGGACCCGGAACTGGAGGACCAGGAGTGCCGCAACAAGGCGGCGGCGGTCCTCCGCGCCGTGCACACGGCGAACCGGCTCGGGCAATAGGACGAGGGTCATATGAACCCCGGGTGACGGTTCGCCCGGGGTTGGAGCGATAGTGGACTACGTGACTGCAGCTGTTCCACACCCCCGTTCCGAAGGCGAAGGCCCCGCGCGCGCCGGCCGCCGCAGCCTCGCCGTAGCGCTGATGAGCGGTGCGCTCGGCGCGGCCGTGGCCCTGCTGGCCACCCGCCAGCGCTGGTCGATGGGGACGGCGACGGTGGCCGGCGACGCGTTCCCGCTGTCCGTCAAGGGCAGCGACGTCACGGGCGTGCCCGCGGCGCTCGCCATAGTGGGCCTCGCCGCGCTCGTCGCCGTCTTCGCCGTCCGCAGGACGGGCCGCTTCGCGGTCTCCGCCCTCCTCGCGCTCTCCGGCGCGGGCATCGTCGCCGCCGCCCTGCTCGGCGCCACCGACAGCTCCGCGCTCGACGACAAGGCCGCCCAGGCCTCCGGCGACACCTCGTCCGTCGTGCACGCCTTCGACCACACCGCCTGGCCGTACGTCGCCGCGGTCGGCGGCGGCCTGATCCTGCTGGCCGGCCTCCTCGCCCTCCTCTACGGCCGCCGCTGGCCCGCCATGTCCGGCCGCTACGAACGCAACGGCACGCCGCGCCCCCGGCGGACTCCCGTGGTCGACCCCGACCGCCCGGAGGACATCTGGAAGGCCCTGGACCGCGGCGAGGACCCGACAGGCGCCTAGCCGGGTCGACGCGCGCGTGCACCCACCCCGAAGCACCGCACACGCACGCGTGCGGAACAATGAACCGCGAGCGTCTGCTCACACACGCACACAGCAACGAGGAGCACGTCATGGCGGGCAACAGCCACGGTCACACTTTGGCCGCCTGGACCGGTACCACCATCATCTTCATCGGTTTCCTGGTCGCCGGCGCCTTCATGGTCATGGCGCAGCCGATCGGCTTCTGGGCCGGTATGGCGATCACGGTCGTCGGCGGCATCGTCGGCTGGGTCATGAGCGCGATGGGAATGGGCATGCCCAAGGACCGTCCCCAGGACCTGACCGAGCTGCTCGGCAAGACGGCGCACGCCGACAGCTGAGGCCGTACCTGAGTACCTGAGGCCGCACCTGAGCACCTGAGGTCGTAGCTGTCAGCCACACTTCGTGGAGGGGCGGCCCTGGACGGACACCGGGGACCGCCCCTCACGCGCGCGTGCCGCACGAAAGGGCCAGGGGGCACAATGCGAGACGTGAACGCCGACAGCCAGAGCATGCCGAAGACGCGAGCCCCCGGTACCGCCTCCGTGCTGAACCGCGTCGCCACGCCCGCCGGAGTCCTCGCGGCCGTCGCCGGAGCCTTCGCCTATGTCGGCACGGTCGACCCGAACCAGCCGGGCCACTACCCCGTGTGCCCCCTGTACCGACTCACCGGCCTGTACTGCCCCGGCTGCGGCGGTCTGCGCAGCGCGCACGAGTTCATCCACGGCGACTTCCTCGCCGCGCTCCAGGACAACGCGATCGCCGTGGTGGGCTATCTGGCCTTCACGGTCGTATGGACCGTCTGGGTGGTCCGTGCGGCGCGCGGCCGGCCCGCGCGGATCGCACTCGGCAGGGCCCAGCTCTGGGGTCTGGGCGCATTGGTGCTGGTCTTCACGGTTGTCCGGAACCTGCCGTTCGGTGGCTGGCTACACCCTTGAACAACCGACCGATGTCCAGGTACTGGGACCGGCGTCAACCGGATGCGAGGCCTACGCCTTCCTCCGGATACCATCGAGGCCAGATGTGACCATTGCTTTTCCACCGTCCGGAAGGGGGCCGCTCGCGTGAGTGTGCTCGACGAGATCATCGACGGAGTCCGTGCCGACCTGGCGGAACGGCAGGCGCGCGTCAGCCTCGACGAGCTCAAGGAGCGCGCGGCGAAGGCGCCCGCGGCCAAGGACGGGGTGGCCGCACTGCGCGGCGACGGCGTCAAGGTCATCTGCGAGGTCAAGCGCTCCAGCCCCTCCAAGGGCGCGCTCGCCGCGATCGCCGACCCGGCGGGCCTGGCCGCGGACTACGAGGCGGGCGGCGCCGCCGTCATCTCCGTCCTCACCGAACAGCGCCGCTTCGGCGGCTCACTGGCCGACCTGGAGGCCGTCCGCGCCCGCGTGGACATCCCGGTCCTGCGCAAGGACTTCATCGTCACGTCGTACCAGCTCTGGGAGGCCCGGGCCTACGGCGCCGACCTCGCCCTGCTGATCGTCGCGGCCCTGGACCAGCCCGCTCTGGAGTCCCTCATCGAGCGCGCCGAGTCGATCGGCCTCACCCCGATCGTCGAGGTCCACGACGAGGACGAGGTCGACCGCGCGGTCGACGCCGGCGCCAAGATCATCGGCGTCAACGCCCGCAACCTCAAGACCCTCGAGGTCGACCGCTCCACCTTTGAGCGCGTCGCCCCCGAGATCCCCGACCACATCGTCAAGATCGCCGAGTCCGGCGTCCGCGGCCCGCACGACCTCATCGCCTACGCCAACGCGGGCGCCGACGCGGTCCTGGTGGGCGAGTCCCTGGTCACCGGCCGCGACCCCAAGTCGGCGGTCTCGGACCTGGTGGCAGCGGGCGAACACCCGGCACTGCGCCACGGCCGCGGCTGATCACCCGGTACAGTTTTCCGCGATGACTCCGACGACCTCTCCCACGGACCGGTACGCCCGCCTCGCGCGCGGCTGCCGTCCTCGTGGTTGCCGCGCACCCGCACGCCGGGTGCACGGCCGCAGAGTCCGGTACGTCATCGGAGACGAGCCGGGGCAAGTGAACGGCATGCGATGGCAGCAGGTCCTCAGGGGCGCGGGGCGCTTCTGACATGCGGCTCCGCCGCGCGGGTGCGACCGGCCACGCCGGTCCCGCAGCCATCTGAACAACCCCCGCCCCCACGGCGTTCAGTGTCCTCCACAAACTCACCGTGAGGTTTCCGCATGCCCAGCGAGTTCTTCATCCCCGACCCCGACGGCCAAATCCCCAGCCCCGAGGGCTACTTCGGCGCCTTCGGCGGCAAGTTCATCCCGGAGGCCCTCGTCGCCGCCGTGGACGAGGTGGCCGTCGAGTACGACAAGGCCAAGCACGACCCCGAGTTCGCCCGCGAGTTGGACGACCTCCTGGTCAACTACACCGGCAGGCCGAGCGCGTTCACCGAGGTCCCCCGCTTCGCCGCGGAAGCGGGCGGCGCCCGGATCTTCCTCAAGCGCGAGGACCTGAACCACACCGGCTCCCACAAGATCAACAACGTCCTCGGCCAGGCCCTGCTCACCAAGCGCATGGGCAAGACCAGGGTCATCGCGGAGACCGGCGCCGGCCAGCACGGCGTGGCCACGGCCACCGCCTGCGCGCTCTTCGGCCTCGAATGCACTATCTACATGGGCGAGATCGACACCCAGCGCCAGGCGCTCAACGTGGCCCGCATGCGCATGCTCGGCGCCGAGGTCATCGCTGTGAAGTCCGGCAGCCGCACCCTCAAGGACGCGATCAACGAGGCGTTCCGCGACTGGGTCGCCAACGTCGACCGCACCCACTACCTCTTCGGTACGGTCGCGGGCCCGCACCCCTTCCCCGCCATGGTCCGCGACTTCCACCGCGTGATCGGCGTCGAGGCCCGTCGCCAGATCCTGGAGCGCGCCGGCCGCCTCCCCGACGCGGCCATCGCCTGCGTCGGCGGCGGCTCGAACGCCATCGGCCTCTTCCACGCCTTCATCCCGGACGCGGACGTACGCCTCATCGGCTGCGAACCGGCCGGACACGGCGTGGAGACCGGCGAGCACGCGGCGACCCTCACCGCGGGCGAGCCCGGCATCCTGCACGGCTCCCGGTCCTACGTCCTCCAGGACGAGGAGGGCCAGATCACCGAGCCGTACTCGATCTCGGCCGGACTGGACTACCCGGGCATCGGCCCCGAGCACTCCTACCTCAAGGACAGCGGCCGCGGCGAGTACCGCGCGGTCACCGACGACGCGGCCATGCAGGCCCTGCGCCTGCTGTCGCGCACGGAGGGCATCATCCCGGCGATTGAGAGCGCCCACGCGCTCGCGGGCGCGCTGGAGGTCGGCAGGGAGCTGGGCAAGGACGGGCTGATCGTCGTCAACCTGTCCGGGCGCGGCGACAAGGACATGGACACGGCCGCGCGCTACTTCGGCCTGTACGAGACCGAAGCCGACGCCACCGTCGCCGCCAACGCGGCCGACACCGCCGAGATCGAGGGGGACGCCAAGTGAGCGGCAACATCCGGCTGTTGAGCGACACCCTCGCCGCCGCCAGGGCCGAGGGACGCGCCGCGCTCATCGCCTACCTCCCGGCCGGGTTCCCGACCGTGGACGGCGGCATCGACGCGATCAAGGCCGCGTTCGACGGCGGCGCCGACATCGTCGAGGTGGGCCTGCCGCACAGCGACCCGGTCCTCGACGGTCCCGTCATCCAGACCGCCGACGACATCGCCCTGCGCGGCGGAGTCAAGATCGCGGACGTCA
Source organism: Streptomyces sp. MBT65 (assembly GCF_016612545.1). GTDB lineage: Bacteria > Actinomycetota > Actinomycetes > Streptomycetales > Streptomycetaceae > Streptomyces. The sequence goes on from NZ_JAENRY010000152.1 coordinate 19,705, forward strand.
TGCGCACGGTCCGCGAGACCCACGCGGCGACCGGGAAGCCGGTGCTCGTCATGACGTACTGGAACCCGATCGACCGCTACGGCGTCGAGCGCTTCACCGCCGAACTGGCCGAGGCGGGTGGCGCGGGCTGCATCCTGCCCGACCTGCCCGTGCAGGAGGCCGGGCTGTGGAGGGAGCACGCGGAGAAGCACGGGCTCGCCACGGTCTTCGTCGTCGCGCCCAGCAGCAAGGACGCCCGCCTCGCCGAGATCACCAAGGTCGGCACCGGCTTCGTCTACGCCGCCTCGCTGATGGGCGTCACCGGCACCCGTGAGTCCGTGGGCGCGCAGGCGCAGGACCTCGTCGAGCGCACCCGCGCCACCACCGACACACCCGTGTGTGTCGGGCTCGGCGTGTCCGACGCACGGCAGGCCGCCGAGGTGGCCCGCTTCGCGGACGGCGTGATCGTCGGCTCGGCCTTCGTCAAGCGGATGCTGGACGCGCCGGACGACGCGGCCGGCGTCGAGGCGGTCCGCGTCCTCGCGGGCGAGTTGGCGAAGGGCGTGCGCGGACAGGCGTAACAGAACGCCAGACGTCACGGAGCAACCGGAATAACAGAACAACTGGTCCCTCGTATGGGTGGACCTGGGACCGGGGAGGCGCGCTGCGCCTCCCCGGTTCGTTCTGCGGGTGTGAGCGAGAAGAACCGTGACGGAAAGCGCACCGCCCGCGAGCGGCTGGCGGTCGAGCGTGAGAAGCAGAAGACCGCGGAGAGGCGGCGGCGCACGCTGATCGTGGCCGTGAGCGTCGTCTGCGTGCTGGGTCTGGCGACGGTGGTCGGCGTCCTCGCCGCGAACTCCGGCAAGGACGACGGCGGCAGCAGCAAGGCGGGCCCGGTCGTGGCGCCCTCCGGGGCGACCGGCAAGGACAGCCTGGCGATCCAGGTCGGCAAGGACAGCGCCAAGCCGACGCTCACGGTGTGGGAGGACTTCCGCTGCCCGGCCTGCCAGGCCTTCGAGACGGCGTACCGCTCGACGCTGCACGAGCTGACCGACTCCGGCGAGCTCAAGGTGCAGTACCACCTGGTCACGATCATCGACGGCAACCTCGGCGGCACCGGCTCCAAGCGCGCGGCCAACGCGGCGGCCTGCGCCCAGGACGCCGGAAAGTTCCGCGACTTCCACGACGTGCTGTACGAGAACCAGCCCAAGGAGACGGACGACGCCTTCGCGAGCAACGCCAAACTGATCGAACTGGCGGGCAAGGTGAGCGGCCTCGACACGCCCGCGTTCCAGAAGTGCGTCAACGGCGGTACGCACGACAGCTGGGTCACGAAGTCCGCCGCCGCGTTCCAGGCCGGCGGATTCACCGGCACCCCGACCGTCCTCTTCGACGGCAAGAACATCTACGCGGACCAGACGATGACCCCGGCGAAGCTGAAGCAGCTGGTCCGGGCGGCCGACAAGAGTTAAGCGTGCGGGCCGGTTTTCACACCGGCCCGTTATGGAGCCGTAGCCGGGCCGCTTGCCGCGGTCGCGGTCCGGCACGGTAGCGTCGACCCTGCCATGGAAACCTTTGCCTACATTCCCAGCCCTTCGCGCGGTGTGATCCATCTCGGTCCCATTCCGCTGCGCGGCTACGCCTTCTGCATCATCATCGGCGTCTTCGTGGCCGTCTGGCTCGGCAACAAACGCTGGGTCGCCCGCGGCGGCAAGGTCGGGACGGTGGCCGACATCGCTGTCTGGGCCGTGCCGTTCGGCCTCGTCGGCGGTCGCCTCTACCACGTGATCACGGACTACGAGCTGTACTTCAGCGAGGGCCGCGACTGGGTGGACGCCTTCAAGGTGTGGCAGGGCGGCCTCGGCATCTGGGGCGCGATCGCGCTCGGCGCGGTGGGCGCGTGGATCGGCTGCCGCCGCCGTGGCATCCCACTGCCCGCCTGGGCCGACGCCCTCGCCCCCGGCATCGCCTTCGCCCAGGCCATCGGCCGCTGGGGCAACTGGTTCAACCAGGAGCTCTACGGCCGCGAGACCCACCTCCCCTGGGCACTCCACATCACGTCCTCGACGGACGGCCGGGTGCCGGGCTACTACCAGCCGACCTTCCTGTACGAGTCCCTGTGGTGCATCGGCGTCGGCTTCCTCGTCATCTGGGCCGACCGCCGCTTCAAGCTGGGCCACGGCCGCGCGTTCGCGCTGTACGTCGCCGCCTACTGCGTGGGCCGCGGCTGGATCGAGTACATGCGCGTCGACGACGCCCACCACATCCTGGGCCTGCGGTTGAACGACTGGACCGCGATGATCGTCTTCATCCTCGCGGTCACGTACTTCGTGATCTCGGCGAAGAAGCGCCCGGGCCGCGAAGAGGTCGTCGAACCGGAAGCGGCCGAGGCCCCGACCGACGGCGACGACGAGGTCTCGGCGGAAGACCCGAAGACCGACGAGTCCGATGCCCCGGCGACCGAGGAAGACACCCCGGAAACCGAAGAGTCGGCCGTGGACATGAAGAAGGACGAACCGGAGTCGGCCAAGAAGAGCTGACGACCGGTCCTACGACGACGAGGGCGCCCTGTGATCGACAGGGCGCCCTCGTCGCATGTCAGGTCCGGCGCGCCAACGTGAGCGTGCGCTGCGCCGCCGCCACCACCGCCGCGTCGATGAACTGCCCGTCGGGGAGCGCCTGAGCGCCCTCCTCCCGCATGGCCGCCTTGACGATCGTCTCGGCCTGTTCGAGTTCGCGGTCCGTCGGGAGGAAGGCGCTCTCGATGACCGGGAGTTGACGGGGATGGATCGCCGCGCGCCCGAGGAAACCGAGAGCGCGGCCGTGCGCACAGGAGGCCGCCAGCCCGTCCAGATCGCGGATGTCCGGGTGGACGGACTGCGGCGGCGGGTTGAGCCCCGCGGCCCGGGCGGCCACGATCACCCGCGAACGGGACCAGTCGAGCCCCGCGTCCTCGCGCACCCCGAGGTCGGCCCGTAGATCCGCCTCGCCGAGCGCGATGCCGTGCAGTGAGGGGTGCGCGCAGCCGATCGAGAAGGCCCGCTCGACGCCGAGGGCCGTCTCCAGAAGGGCGTACAGGGGAAGGCCGTTCGCATTTTCCGCTACGGCTACGACCTCCTCGGCGGACGTCACCTTCGGAAGCCGTAGGCCGGACACACCCGGGAGGGGTGCGAGCGCGCGGAGATCGTCGGCCGCCCACGGGCTGTCCAGGGCGTTCACCCGGACGTGGACATCGAGTTGAGGCTCCGAGAGAAGCTCCGCCGTCGCCGCGCGGGCATAGTCCTTGCGGTCCGGGGCGACCGCGTCCTCCAGGTCTACGACGACCACGTCCGCGCCGGCGACGAGGGCCTTGGCGACGATCGGGGGGCGGTCGCCGGGGACGTAGAGCCAGGTCAGGGGGTACGGGATCACAGGGCGCCCTCCTGGCGGAGAGTGGTCAACTCGGTTTCGGTCAGGCCCAGTTCGGTCAGGACCGAGTCCGTGTCGGCGCCGTGCGGGCGGCCGGGCCAGCGAATGCCGCCCGGGGTGGCGGAGAGCCGGAAGAGGACGTTCTGCATACGGAGCGAGCCGAGTTCGGGGTCGTCGACCGTGGTGATCGTGTCGAGGGCCTGGTACTGCGGGTCCGTCATGACGTCCCGTACGTCCTGGATGGGGGCGACCGCCGCCTCCGCCTTCTCGAAGGCGGCCAGCACCTCCGTGCGGGTGCGCCGCGCGATCCAGTCGCCCACCGCCGCGTCGAGGACGTCGGCGTGCCGGGCCCGGTCCGCGCCCGTCGCGAACCACGGTTCGTCGATCAGTTCCGGGCGGCCGACCAGGTGCATCACGCGCTCGGCGATCGACTGGGCCGAGGTGGAGACGGCGACCCAACTGCCGTCCGCCGTACGGTAGGTGTTGCGCGGGGCGTTGTTCTGGGAGCGGTTGCCGGTGCGCGGCTGGACGTGGCCGAGCTGGTCGTACCAGAGGGGTTGGGGGCCGAGGGCGGTCAGGATGGGTTCGATGATCGCCATGTCCACCACCTGGCCCTCGCCGGTGCGGTCGCGGGCCGCCAGGGCCGTCATCACCGCGTACGCCGTCGCCAGGCCCGCGATCGAGTCGGCGAGGCCGAACGGCGGGAGGGTCGGGGGCGCGTCCGGTTCGCCGGTGATCGCGGCGAATCCGCTCATCGCCTCGGCGAGGGTGCCGAAGCCGGGGCGGTGCGCGTAGGGCCCGAACTGGCCGAAGGCGGTGACCCGGGCGAGGACCAACTTCGGGTTGGCGGCGGAGAGTTCGGCCCAGCCGAGGTCCCATTTCTCTAGGGTGCCGGGGCGGAAGTTCTCGATGATCACGTCGGCGGTGGCGGCGAGGCGGAGGAGGGTGTCGCGTCCGCCCGGCTTGGACAGGTCGAGGGTGATGGTGCGTTTGTTGCGGCCGAGCAGCTTCCACCACAGGCCGATGCCGTCCTTGGAGGGGCCGTGGCCCCGGGACGGATCGGGCTTCGTCGGGTGCTCGACCTTGATGACCTCGGCGCCGAAGTCGCCGAGCATGGTGGCGGCGAGAGGACCGGCGAAGAGTGTCGCGAGGTCGAGAACGCGCAGGCCCGCCAGGGGAGTTGTGGTCGTCTCGGTCATGCGGCGTACTGCTTGTCGATCTCCGCGCGGTACGGCATCGACGCCGTCGCTCCTGGCCGCTGCACGGACAACGCCGCCGCGGCTGCCGCCCAGCCCAGCGCGTCCCGCATCGGGCGGCCCTCGGCGAGCGCCACCGCCAGCGCGCCGACGAAGGTGTCGCCCGCGCCCGTCGAGTCCACGGCGGTCACTCGCGGCGCGGAGACGGTGAACGGCTCGGCGCCACGGGCCGCGTACAGACTGCCCGCCGCACCCAGGGTGACGATCACCTCGGGCACCCGGTCGAGCAGGGCGGCGGCGGCCTCGCGCGGATCGATGTGTCCGGTGAGGGCGGTCGCCTCGTGCTCGTTGGGGACCAACAGGTCGACGGCGGCGAGGAGTTCGGGCGGGAGCGGTTGCGCCGGGGCGGGGGTGAGGATCGTGCGGACGCCGTGCCGGCGGGCCGCCTCCGCGCCCGCGATCACCGCCGGGAGGGGGATCTCCAGTTGGAGGAGCAGGGCGTCGGCCGAGGCGATGAGGGCCTCGTCGCCGGGGGCGAGGTGGTCGACGGTGCCGTTGGCGGCGGGGATCACCACGATCGCGTTGCCGCCCTCGTCGTCCACGACGATGTGCGCGGTGCCGGACGGGCCCTCGACGGTGCGCAGATGGTCGGTGTCGACACCGGAGTGCTCGAAGGTGGAACGGAGTTGGGCGCCGTAGGTGTCGTTGCCGACCGCGCTGATGATGCTGACGTCGGCGCCCGCGTGGGCCGCGGCGATCGCCTGGTTGGCGCCCTTGCCGCCGGGGATCGTACGGAACTCCCGTCCCGTCACGGTCTCTCCGCGCCGCGGGGCCTTCGTGACGTAGGCGACGAGGTCCATGTTCGTGCTGCCGAGCACGGCGATGAGGGTCATGGGCGGGCGGTCTCCTGGTGGGTGAGCCGGGCGAGGGTGTCGAAGCCGATGCCGTTGAAGTCGCCTACGGAGGTGGCGAGTCGGTTCTTGAGGGGGGCCGTCCAGCGGTCGGGGAGCGCGGCCGGGCCGCCGACCAGCAGGGCCGAAATGGAGCCCGCCGTCGCGCCGTTGGAGTCGGTGTCCCAACCGCCCGACACCGCACGGCAGACGGAGCCGGTGAAGTCGCCGTCCGCGTGGGTGAGGGCGGCGGTGATCAGGGCGGTGTTGGGGATCGCGTGGACCCAGTGGTGGGTGGGGGAGTAGGTCGCGTGGAGTTCGTCCACGACAGCGTCGAAGTCCCGGTGTTTCCGGGCGAGTCGGAGGGCGTCGTGGATCGCCTTGGCCAGCCGGGAGTCGGGCGGGACGACGGTCAGGCCGGTGCGCAGGCAGGTGTGGACGTCGTCGGTTCCGGTGGCCGCGGTGGCGATGACGGCCGCCGTGAACATGGCCGCGTAGACGCCGTTCGCGGTGTGCGTGAGGGTGGCGTCGCGGTGGGCCTGTTCGGCTGCCGCGCCCGGGTCCCCGGGGTTGGTCCAGCCGTGTACGTCCGCGCGGATCAGGGCGCCGATCCACTCGCGGAACGGGTTGCGGTGGCGGGCCGTTCGCGGGGGTTCCAGGCCGGAGAGCAGATTGCGGTAGGCGACGCGTTCGGCGGTGAAGGTGCGGCCCGCGGGGAGTTCGTCGAGCCAGAGCCTCGCCACGTCCGCGGTGGTGAAGTCCTTGCCGTGGCGTTGGAGCAACAGGAGGTTCAACAAGGGGTAGTTGAGGTCGTCGTCCTCGGGCATGCCGTCGATGTTCTCGGCGAGGGAGGTGGGGGCGGAGCGTCGGTTCCAGGGGTGGGCGGCGAGGAG
>NZ_JAENRY010000153.1 GCF_016612545.1 Streptomyces sp. MBT65
TGGTGGTCATGTACGCGGGCCGGGTCCTCGATGACCCGGCCCGCGTACATGACCACCAGGCGGTCGCAGAGGTCCGCGAGGATCGCCAGGTCGTGGCTGATCATCAGCAGGCCCACGTCCTCGTCCGTGACCAGGTGTTCGATCAGGCCCAGGATCTGGGCCTGGATCATCACGTCCAGCGCGGTGGTCGGCTCGTCGGCGATGATCAGTTCGGGGGCGCAGGCCAGGGCCATGGCGATCATGACGCGTTGGCGCTGGCCGCCGGAGAGTTCGTGCGGGTACGCGGTCGCGCGTGCCGCAGGCAGTCCGGCCTGTTCCAGCAGTTCCCCGGCACGGCGCCTGGCCTGTGCCGCCGTCGCCCCCTGATGCAGCAGCACCGGCTCCGCGATCTGGTCGCCGATGCGGTGCACGGGGTTGAGGGAGTGCATCGCGCCCTGGAAGACGATCGAGGCACCGGCCCAGCGGACCGCCCGCACCCGCCCCCACCGCATCGTCAGCACGTCCTCGCCGTTCAGCAGGATCTCCCCGGAGACCCGGGTCCCCGGCGGCAGCAGCCGGAGCAGCGCGAGGGCCAGAGTGGACTTGCCGCAGCCCGACTCGCCCGCCACGCCCACTTTCTGACCGGCCGTCAGGGTCAGGTCGACGCCCCGCACCGCCGCGATCCCGCCGGGGTAGGTCACTTCGAGGTTCCGGATCTCCAGAAGGGTCAACTCGCCACCCCCAGCCGGGGGTTGAGGACCGACTCCACCGCGCGCCCGCACAGCGTGAACGCCAGCGCGACCACGGCGATCGCGATACCTGGCGGCACCAGATACCACCAGTCGCCGGAACTCACCGCACCCGCCTCCCGGGCGTCCTGGAGCAGCCCGCCCCACGACACCACCGTAGGATCGCCGAGCCCCAGGAACGCGAGGGTCGCCTCCGCGAGGATCGACGAGGAGACCATCAGGGTCGTCTGGGCCAGGACCAGGGGCATCACGTTGGGCAGGACGTGCCGGGTCATCACGTGCCAGTGGCCGCCGCCGAGCGCCCGCGCCCGTTCGATGTACGGCCGTGACTCCACCGCCAGTGTCTGCGCCCGCACCAGCCGGGCCGTCGTCGGCCAGGTCGTCACGCCGATCGCCAGGATCACCGTCCCGAGCGAGCGGGACATGACGGTGGCCAGCGCGATCGCCAGCACCAGCGTCGGCATGACCAGGAACCAGTCGGTGATCCGCATCAGCACGGTCCCGTACGCGCCCCGGAAGTGCCCGGCGGTGATCCCGACCACCGCGCCGATCGCCACCGACAGCACCGCCGCGAGCAGGCCGACGAGGAGTGAGACCCGTGCTCCCCACACCACCAGGCCCAGCAGGTTGCGGCCGAACTGGTCGGTGCCCAGCGGGAATCGGGCGCTCGGGCTCTCCAGCGGGCCGCCCGGCGCGTCGGTCACGCTCGACACGTCGGAGCCGACCGTCAGCGGCGCGGTGAGCGCGACCAGTGCGAACAGACCGAGCGCGGCCAGGCCGACCAGCCCGGCCCGGTGGGTGCGGTAGCGGGTCCAGAACCGTACGGCGGACCGGCGTCGGCGCTGCCACGCGAGCGCTCGTGGACCGGCCTGCGCGACCGGGGGAGTGGTCATCGGCCCACCCGGGGGTCGAGCAGCGGATAGACCAGGTCGGCCAGTGTGTTCATGACGATCACCGCCGCGGCGAAGAAGAGGAACAGCCCCTGGACCAGGGGCAGATCGGGCACGCTCAGGGCCTGGTAGAACAGCCCGCCCAGACCGGGCCAGGAGAAGACCGTCTCCACCAGGATCACGCCCGCGACCGTCCGGCCGAGGTTGACGAAGACGAGGGTGACGGTCGGCAGCAGCGCGTTCGGGACCGCGTGCCGGCGCCGGACCAGGTCGTCCCGAAGTCCCTTGGCCCGCGCGGTCGTCAGATAGTCGCTGCCCATCTCGTCGAGCAGCGCCGAGCGGGTGACCAGCAGGGTCTGCCCGTACTCGACCGCGACCAACGTGACCACGGGCAGCACCAGATGGTGGGCCACGTCCAGCACGTACGCGAAGCCCTCCTTGCCGCCCGACTCCATCCCGCCCGTCGGGAACAGCCCGGGGATCGGGCCCACCCCCACGGAGAACACGATGATCAGCAGCAGCCCGAGCCAGAACGACGGGACGGAGTAAAGGGTCAGCGCCAGACCGGTGTTGAGCCGGTCGGACAGGCTGCCGTTCCGCCAGGCCGACCTGGTGCCGAGGAACATGCCGAGCGCGGTGTACAGCACGAAGGCCGTGCCGGTGAGCAGCAGGGTGTTCGGCAGGGCCTCGCCGATCCTGTCGATGACGGGCGCCCGGAACTGGTACGACGTCCCCAGGTCGCCGGTCAGCGCCTTGCCGCAGTAGTCCGTGAACTGCTGCCACAGCGGCAGATCGAGCCCGAACTCTTTGCGGTACTGGGCCAGTTGGGCGGACGAGATCGGGCGGCCGCCGGTCATCGTCTTGACCGGGTCGCCGGGGATCAGCCGGAACAGGAAGAACCCGGTGACCAGCACGGCCAGCAACGAGACGACGGCGCCGCCCAGTTTGCCGCCGACGTAGCGGACGTAGCCGGACCGGGAGCCTGCCCCTGTCTCCCGTCCGGCCGTCTCCTCCACCAGTGCGTCGGCTGTCATCAACAGCCCTCCCGCACACCGCTGTCGAGGATCAGCGCCATCGGCTACTCCCGGTCCTCGGCGGTCGCCCGGCGCCGTAGCGCGAACAGCACGACCGCACCGACGACCACCAGGCCCCCGACGACGATGCCGGTGATCGCCCCGCCCGAGAGCCCGCCGGACGACGAACCGCCGGAGGCCGCGGGCACCGCGGACCACCAACTCCAGTACCCGTCCTGGCCGTAGATGTTGCCCGCGGCGCTGGGCATCGTCTCGATGGACTTGATCTGGTCGGTGCGGTAGGCCTCGACGGCGTTCGGGTACGCCATCACGTTCATGTACCCGAGGTCGTACAGCCGGGACTCCATCTGCTTGACGAGGTCCGCGCGCGCGGCCGGGTCGTACTCGGCCAACTGCCGGGCGTAGAGCGCGTCGTACGTTTTGTCGCAGATGAAGTTGTCGGTCGCGCCGATGTCCTTGGGTGTCGCGGGGAGGGCCGCGCAGGTGTGGATGGACAGGACGAAGTCCGGGTCGGGGTTGACGGACCAGCCGTCGAAGGCGAGGTCGTACTTGCCCGCGAGCCAGGGGTCGGTGACGTTGTCGAGGCAGTCGAGCGTCACGCCGATGCCGAGCTTGCCCCACCACTCCTTGAGGTACTGGCCGACCGCCTTGTCGTTGGGGTCGGTGGCGTGGCACAGCAGACGGTAGGTGATCGGCTTGCCGTCCTTGCCGACGCGTTTGCCGTCGCCGTTCTTCTTGTAGCCCGCCCCGTCGAGGAGTTGGGCCGCCTTCGTCGGGTCGTAGGAGAGTTTCTGGCTCGCCGACGGTTTCCAGAAGTAGGTCGAGAAGCGTGGCGGGAGGTAGCCCTCGCCCTCGACGGCGTGGCCCTGGAACACCTTGTCGATGAGGGTCGTGCGGTCGACCGCCATGAACAGGGCGTGTCGGACGTCCTCGTTCAGGAGGGAGGGGTCGCCGTCGCCGAAGTGCTGCCCGTTCTTCGCCTGGGCGCCGGGGTTGGTGGCGAGGGCGTAGAAGCGGCGGCCGGGGGCGTCGTTGACCTTGATGTCCTTCTCGCCCTTGAGGGAGGCGGCCTGGGCGGGGGTCAGGGAGGGGGAGCCGGCGACGAAGGAGACCTCGCCCTTGCGCAGGGCGGCCACCGCCGCGTCCTGGTCCTTGTAGTAGCGGAAGACGAGTTCGTCGAACTTCGGTGCCCCGCGCCAGAAGGACTTGTTGGCCTTCAGGCGGACGTAGCTGTCGGCCTTGTAGTCGGTGAGGACGAACGGGCCGTTGCCGACGATCGGGAAGGTCTTGTCGTTGTTGAACTTGGAGAGGTCGCCGGCCTTCGACCAGATGTGCTCGGGCACGATCGGGACGTCGAGCGCGGTCATCGTGGCCTGCGGCTTCTTCAGCCGGATGACCAGCTGGGTGGGGCTCGGGGCGGTGACCTTCGCGAAGTTGGTGACGAAGCTGCCGTTGGCGGTGGCGGCACCCGGGTCGGTCATCATCGTGTTGAACGTCCAGGCCGCGTCCTTCGCGGTGGCCTGCTGCCCGTCGGACCACTTGGAGTCCGAGCGGATCGTGTACGTCCAGGTCAGCTTGTCCGGCGACGACGTCCACTTGGTGGCCAGACCCGGGATCGTGTGGTTGTCCTTGGGGTCGTAGTTGGTGAGGTAGTCGTACATCAGCCGGCCGATGCTCGTGCTGACCAGGCGGCTCGCCAGGAACGGGCTCAAGGAGTCCACGCTCTGCGCGACGGCGACGGTGAGGACCTTGCCGCTCTCCTGGGCCCTGGCCTCGGCCTGGTGCGGTGCCGGATCGAGGGGGGTGGCGAGCGCCGCCGTGAGGGCGAGGGCACCGGCCGCTCCGGCCACCAGCCGGTGTAAGTGACGGGGTCGGGGTCTTCTCGGGCGTGAGTGCTCCGTGCCGTTCCGGTCCTGAGTGCTCATGGTCCTGACCTCGCGCTGTGGGGTCGCCGGGCTGGGTTGAAGAGTGTGTCTATCAGCGGCGGTCGGCGCCCGTCAACGGTGCCTGAAAGCCCATGTGGCCTGCGAAAACAGGGAGTTGACGGGCCGCTGGGAGGTTTATTGGTCCACACCACTGAAGCGTGCCTGGTGGGGCCCTGGCAGTGCGGTCGCCCCCCTCCGGCCGGTGGCGTCACCCTTCTCGCGCGTGCCCTGTGCTGCATTCGGGTGACTGCGTATGCGGGGCGTCCCATTTGTGCGGATATTGGCCGGTAGTGGATCGGTAAGTGGATCGATCTGGATCGATCCGGGTCGGCTTTCCTGAGGAGGCACTCGATGCGTGGAGCCACGCACGCCAAATGGGCCGCTTGCGCGGCGGCGGTAGCCCTCGCGGCGACCGCCTGTGGAGGCGGAAGCAGCGACAGCGGCGGCGGCGGTGACGGCGGCTCGGTGCTCAGCGCCTCCTGGGGCGACCCGCAGAACCCGCTGGAGCCGGCCAACACCAACGAGGTGCAGGGCGGCAAGGTCCTCGACATGGTCTTCCGCGGACTGAAGCGGTACGACCCGAAGAGCGGCAAGGCCGAGGACATGCTCGCCGACAAGATCGACACCACGGACTCGCAGAACTTCACGGTCACGATCAAGAGCGGCTGGAAGTTCAGCAACGGCGAGGCCGTCACCGCGAAGTCGTTCGTCGACGCGTGGAACTACGGCGCCAGCCTCAAGAACAACCAGAAGAACGCGTACTTCTTCGGGTACATCGAGGGCTACGACAAGGTCCACCCCGACAGCGGTTCCCAGTCCGCGGACACGCTCAGCGGGCTCAAGGTGACCGGCACCGACACCTTCACCATCAAGCTCACCCAGAAGTTCTCCACCTTCCCGGACACCCTCGGCTACGCGGCCTACTCGCCGCTGCCGTCGACGTTCTTCTCCGACCACGCGGCCTGGCTGAAGAAGCCGGTAGGCAACGGGCCGTACACGATCTCGTCGTACACCAAGGGCTCGCAGATGCAGCTCAAGAAGTGGGACGGGTACACAGGGGAGGACAAGGCGCAGAACGGCGGTGTGACCCTCAAGGTCTACACCGACAACAACACCGCCTACACCGACCTGATGGCCGGCAACCTCGACCTCGTCGACGACATCCCGGCCTCGCAGCTCAAGAACGTCAAGAGCGACCTCGGCGACCGGTACATCAACACGCCCGCCGGGATCATCCAGACCCTCGCGTTCCCGTACTACGACAAGAACTGGAACAAGAGCGGATCGGACAAGGTCCGCACGGGCCTGTCCATGGCGATCAACCGGGACCAGATCACCACCACGATCTTCCAGAAGACCCGCACCCCGGCCACCGACTGGACCTCCCCGGTGCTCGGCACCGAGGGCGGCTTCCAGGACGGGCTGTGCGGCGACGCCTGCAAGTACAACCCGACCGAGGCGAAGAAGCTCGTCCAGGAGGGCGGCGGTCTTCCCGGCGGGCAGGTCAAGATCACGTACAACGCGGACACGGGCTCGCACAAGGAGTGGGTGGACGCCGTGTGCAACTCCATCAACAACGCGCTCGGCAACGACAAGGCGTGCGTCGGGAACCCGGTCGGCACCTTCGCGGACTTCCGCAACCAGATCGGCCAGCACAAGATGACGGGCCCGTTCCGGGCCGGCTGGCAGATGGACTACCCGCTCATCCAGAACTTCCTCCAGCCGCTCTACTACACCAACGCCTCCTCCAACGACGGCCAGTGGTCCAACAAGGACTTCGACAAGCTCGTGAACCAGGCCAACGCGGAGACGGACACGAGCAAGGCGATCAAGCTCTTCCAGCAGGCCGAGGAAGTCGTCCGGGACAACATGGCCGCCATCCCGCTCTGGTACCAGAACGGCAGCGCGGGCTATTCGGAGCGGCTCTCCAACGTGGCGCTCAACCCGTTCAGCGTCCCCGTGTACAACGAGATCAAGGTCGGCTGAGCCCGCATGGGACGGTACGTCGTCCGGCGGCTGCTGCAGATGATCCCGGTCTTCATCGGCGCCACCCTGCTGATCTTCCTGATGGTGAACGTGATGGGCGACCCCATCGCGGGCCTGTGCGGCGAGCGGCAGTGCGACCCGGCGACGGCCGCCCAGCTCAAGCGGGAGTTCGGCCTCGACAAGCCCGTGTGGCAGCAGTACCTGACCTACATGGGGAACGTCTTCACCGGTGACTTCGGGACGGCGTTCAACGGCCAGAAGGTCACCGAGCTGATGTCGACCGCGTTCCCCGTCACCATCCGGCTCACCGTCGTCGCGATCGTCTTCGAGGTCGTCATCGGCATCACGCTCGGGGTGCTCACCGGCCTCAAGCGCGGCCGGCCCATCGACACCACGGTGCTGCTGCTCACCCTCGTCGTGATCTCCGTCCCGACCTTCGTCACCGGTCTGCTGCTGCAACTGCTGCTCGGCGTCGAATGGGGCTGGATCAAACCGTCCGTCTCCCCGGAGGCGACCTTCAGCGAACTGATCGTCCCCGGGCTCGTGTTGGCCTCGGTCTCGCTCGCGTACGTGACCCGGCTGACCCGGACGTCCATCGCGGAGAACAGGCGCTCCGACTACGTCCGTACGGCGGTCGCGAAGGGCCTGCCGAGGCACCGGGTGATCATCCGTCACCTGCTGCGCAACTCGCTCATCCCCGTGGTGACGTTCATCGGCACGGACATCGGCGCGCTGATGGGCGGCGCGATCGTCACCGAGCGGATCTTCAACATCCACGGGGTCGGCTACCAGCTCTACCAGGGCATCGTCCGTCAGAACACCCAGACGGTGGTCGGCTTCGTGACGGTCCTCGTCCTGGTGTTCCTGATCGCCAACCTCCTCGTCGACCTCCTGTACGCCGTACTCGACCCGAGGATCCGCTATGCCTGAGCAGCCGTTCGAACCGGAGCGCGCCATCGCTGCGACCGGCATGGGCGGGGCAATGGACCTCGCCACCAGCGAGGCAGAAACCCTGGAGAGGACTCCGGGCGGACCGGAGGGCACGGGCCCGCAGGAGCGCCCCCGCAGTCTCTGGTCCGACGCCTGGCGGGACCTGCGCCGCAACCCGGTCTTCATCATCTCCGCGCTGGTCATCCTCTTCCTGGTCGTCATCTCCCTCTGGCCGTCCCTGATCGCCTCGGGCAACCCCCTCAAGTGCGATCTCGCCAAGGCCCAGGAGGGCTCCCAACCGGGCCATCCCTTCGGCTACGACGGCCAGGGCTGCGACGTCTACACGCGCACGGTGTACGGGACCCGTACGTCGGTGACGGTGGGCGTCCTCGCCACGCTGGGGGTCGCGATCTTCGGCTCGGTACTGGGCGGCCTCGCCGGCTTCTTCGGCGGGGTCTGGGACTCGATCCTGTCCCGCCTCACCGACATCTTCTTCGCGATCCCGGTGGTCCTGGGCGGTCTGGTCCTGCTGTCCGTGGTCACCAGCAACACGGTCTGGCCGGTCATCGGCTTCATGGTCCTGCTCGGCTGGCCGCAGATCTCCCGTATCGCCCGCGGCTCGGTCATCACCGCCAAACAGAACGACTACGTCCAGGCCGCGCGGGCGCTGGGCGCCTCCAACTCCCGCCTCCTGCTACGGCACATCACCCCGAACGCGGTCGCCCCGGTGATCGTCGTCGCCACGATCGCCCTCGGCACCTACATCTCCCTGGAGGCGACCCTGTCGTACCTCGGCGTGGGCCTGAAGCCCCCCACGGTCAGCTGGGGCATCGACATCTCGGCGGCGTCCCAGTACATCCGCAACGCCCCCCACATGCTCCTCTGGCCCGCCGGAGCCCTGGCGATCACCGTCCTGGCGTTCATCATGCTCGGCGACGCGGTCCGCGACGCCCTCGATCCGAAGTTGAGGTGACGTGGCGTCATGCTGCTCGAAGTGCGGGACCTGCACGTGGAGTTCAGGACCAGGGACGGGGTCGCCAAGGCCGTCAACGGGGTCAACTACAGCGTGGACGAGGGGGAGACCCTCGCCGTGCTGGGGGAGTCCGGGTCCGGGAAGTCGGTGACCGCGCAGGCGGTGATGGGGATTCTCGATGTGCCGCCCGGGAAGATCACCGGCGGGGAGATCCTCTTCCGGGGCAAGGACCTGCTGAAGTTCAAGGAGGAGGAGCGGCGGAAGGTCCGCGGCGCCGAGATGGCGATGATCTTCCAGGACGCGCTGTCCTCGCTCAACCCCGTGCTCTCCGTGGGCGACCAGCTCGGCGAGATGTTCATCGTGCACAAGGGGATGTCGAGGAAGGACGCGCGGGCCAAGGCGATCGAGCTGATGGAGCGGGTGCGGATCCCGGCCGCCAAGGAACGCGTCCGCGACTACCCGCACCAGTTCTCCGGCGGTATGCGCCAGCGCATCATGATCGCCATGGCGCTCGCCCTGGAGCCGGCGCTCATCATCGCCGACGAACCGACCACCGCCCTCGACGTCACCGTCCAGGCCCAGGTCATGGACCTGCTCGCCGAGTTGCAGCGCGAGCTCAACATGGGGCTCATCCTCATCACCCACGACCTCGGGGTCGTAGCGGACGTCGCCGACAAGATCGCCGTGATGTACGCGGGCCGGATCGTCGAGTCGGCCCCCGTCCACGACATCTACAAGGCGCCCGCCCACCCGTACACCCGCGGCCTGCTCGACTCCATCCCGCGCCTGGACCAGAAGGGGCAGGAGCTCTACGCCATCAAGGGCCTGCCGCCGAACCTCATGCACATCCCGCCCGGCTGCGCCTTCAACCCCCGTTGTCCGATGGCCCAGGACGTGTGCCGGACCGATGAACCCGAGCTGTACGAGGTTGATCAACACCGGGGCAGCGCCTGTCACTTCTGGAGGGAGTGCCTCAATGGTTGAGCCGATCCTGGAGGTGACCGGGCTCGTCAAGCACTACCCGTTGACCCAGGGCATCCTCTTCAAGAAACAGGTCGGTGCCGTCAAGGCCGTCGACGGTGTGGACTTCGCGCTCGACAAGGGAGAGACCCTCGGCATCGTCGGGGAGTCCGGCTGCGGCAAGTCGACCGTCGCCAAGATGCTGGTCAACCTCGAGCGGCCGACCGAGGGCTCGATCAAGTTCAAGGGCGAGGACATCAGCAAGATGTCCGGCCGCGCCCTGAAGGCCGCCCGCCGCAACATCCAGATGGTGTTCCAGGACCCGTACACCTCCCTCAACCCCCGGATGACGGTGGGCGACATCATCGGGGAGCCGTACGAGATCCACCCCGAGGTGGCGCCGAAAGGCGACCGGCGCAAGCGGGTTCAGGATCTGCTGGACGTGGTCGGGCTCAACCCCGAGTACATCAACCGGTATCCGCACCAGTTCTCCGGCGGCCAGCGCCAACGCATCGGCATCGCACGGGGGTTGGCCCTGCGCCCCGAGGTCATCGTCGCCGACGAACCCGTCTCCGCGCTCGACGTCTCCGTCCAGGCCCAGGTCATCAACCTCCTCGACCGCCTCCAGGACGAGTTCGACCTCTCGTACATCTTCATCGCGCACGACCTGTCGATCGTCCGGCACATCTCGGACCGGGTCGGCGTCATGTACCTCGGCCGGATCGTGGAGATCGGCAAGGACGAGGAGATCTACGACCACCCGACGCACCCGTACACCCAGGCGCTGCTCTCCGCCGTCCCCGTGCCCGACCCGGACGCGCGCGAGCACCGGGAGCGGATCATCCTGTCGGGTGACGTGCCCTCGCCGACGAACGTCCCGTCCGGCTGCCGCTTCCGCACCCGCTGCTGGAAGGCACAGGAGCGCTGCTCGCTGGAGGTGCCGCTGCTCGCCGTACCGGCCGAGTTCCGGCTCGCGAGCGGGCCCGCCGCGCACGACTCGGCCTGTCACTTCGCCGAGGAGAAGACGGTCGTACCCCACGAGGAAACCCTCGGCGAAACCCCCGCGGCGACCCCGGACGATCTTGCGGATGGGGCGGAATAACACCACAAACAGGCATCAACCGCGTTAACACGCAGGCAACTCGGCCGACCCGGTCTCGATATACGGACGCGTCAACCTGAACAACGTACGGCCGTGCGGGTGCCGTAAACGGACCGGGGCGCGCCATGTCGCCCCGGTCCGTTGCCCGTTGTCAGCGGGTGAGCCCCAACGAGCGCTTCAGGAAGTCCACTTGGAGCAGCAGCAGGTTCTCCGCGACCTGTTCCTGCGGGGTCATGTGGGTCACCCCGGACAGCGGCAGCACCTCGTGCGGGCGGCCGGCGGCCAGCAGCGCGGAGGACAGCCGCAGGGTGTGCGCGGCCACCACGTTGTCGTCGGCGAGACCGTGCACGACCATCAGCGGGCGCTGCGGCTCGGCGGGCGCGGACAGCCCGTCGTCCGTCACCAGACCGCTCTTCGCGTACGCCTCCGGGTCCTTGGCCGGGTCGCCGAGGTACCGCTCCGTGTAGTGGGTGTCGTAGAGCCGCCAGTCGGTGACCGGGGCGCCCGCGATGCCCGCGTGGAAGACGTCCGGGCGGCGCAGCACGGCGAGCCCCGCGAGCCAACCCCCGTACGACCAGCCCCTGATGGCGACCCGGGAGAGGTCGAGCGGGTGGCTCTTGGCGAGGTCCTGGAGGGCGTCGATCTGGTCGTCCAGGGAGACGGTGAAGTCGCGGTGGACGGCCTTCTCCCATGCCGGTGAGCGGCCCGGGGTGCCCCGGCCGTCGGCGACGAGCACCGCGAAACCCTGGTCCGCGAACCACTGCGAGGTGAGGTGCGCGTTGTGGGCGGCGACCACGCGCGGGCCGTGCGGACCGCCGTAGGGGTCCATGAGGACGGGGAGCGGGGTGGTGTCGTCGTAGTCCCGTGGCATAAGCAGGGCGCACGGGACGCGCCGTGCGCCCCCCTCGGTGAACGTGATGCGCGGTGACATACCGGGATCTTCGGCGTGCGACGTGACGGTCACCGTCTTCTTGCCCTCGCGCAGTACCTGGACCCGCGTGCCCGGCCGGTCCGGCACCGCCGACAGCAGCACGGTCACGCCCCCGGCGCGCACCGCCGAGTGCACGCCGGGCTCGTGCGAGAGACGCTCCAGCCCGAGCTCGTTGACGCGATACACATGCACCTCGCCGGTCTCCGGGGCGGGCGCGGCCTCGCCCGCCGAGGCCGACACCAGCACATGGTCGTCGGAGACGTCCAGCACCGCGCGGACGTGCAACTGCGGCCCTGTGAGCAGGCGTTCACCCACCGCGAGCACCCGCGCGCCGCCCTCGTCGGCGATCCGCACGAGCCGTCCCGAGGGGCTCCAGCACGGCACACCAGGGAAAAGATCAAGCCAAACTGGATCTTCGTCGGCATGCACCATCCGGGTCGCCCCGGTGTCCGGCTCCACCGCCAGGAACAGCTGGCTGCGCTGGTCCCGGGCCTGCACGAGCAGCAGCGGCGCACCCGCCGCTGACCAGTGCACTTGCGCCAGATACGGATACCGCGCCCGGTCCCAGACGACCTCCGTACGCGTCCCGTCCAACCCGACGACATACAGCCGTACGTCCGCGTTCGCGGTGCCCGCCGCCGGGTACGCGACCCGCTGCGGCTCGCGCTCCGGACGGGCCGGGTCGGCGATCCACCAGCGCTGTACCGGCGTGTCGTCCGCGCGGGCGACCAGCAGCCGGTCCGACTCCGGCGACCACCAGAAGCCACGCGTCCGGCTCATCTCCTCCGCGGCGATGAACTCGGCCAATCCATAGGTGACTTGCTCCGACTCCGGCTCGGCCAGCGCCCGGTCACCCTCACCCTCGGCGCCTACGACGCGCAGGGCGCCGCCGGTGACGTAGGCGATGTGCCGTCCGTCGGGGGCGGGCCGGGGGTCGATCACCGGTCCGGGGACGCGGAGTTGACGTGTCGTACCGGCCCGCAGCTCGGCCGTGAAAAGCCGCCCTGACAAGGCGAAAGACGCCAACTCGGCCTCGCTGTCGGTGGCGTAGCCGACGATCCCCGCACCGCCCTCACGGCTGCGCTCGCGACGCGCCCGCTCCTGCGCCGAGAGGTGCTCCGCGGCACCGCCCAACAGGGCCTGCGGGTCGGCCACCACGCGCTCGGTGCCGTCCGCCGGATCGAGGACCCACAGCGCGTTCGCCCGGTCCGTGCCGGAAGCGGAACGCAGGAACACGACCCGCGCACCGTCGGGCGACACGGTGAACGCGCGCGGCGCGCCGAGCGTGAACTGCTGGGTACGGGCGTGCCGTCGGGGGAAGGAGTCAGCCTCGGTCGTCATACCCCGACCATATTGGCCATGCGCCCCCTTGTGCGGCTGTGCGCCGAGCGATGCGCGAGCGCGGATAGTTATGATCACTAGCGCTGGGTGGGTATGAACCTGCTGGCTGCTGTATGGATTTGCCGTAGGGATCCACCCCATGGATCCGTTGCCCCCATAGTCCGACCCCCTAGTCCCTGGGATCATTGGAGGTGAGCCGCCGTGGCACTCTCGATTTCGGCGGTGGTGCTGCTGGCGATCGTCGTCTTCCTTCTGGTCAAGAAATCAGGGCTGAAGGGCGGACATGCGGTCGTCTGTGTCCTCCTGGGCTTCTATCTGGCCTCCTCGACCATCGCGCCCACGATCAGCGATCTCACGACCAACATCGCGAGCATGATCGGCAGTATCAAGTTCTGACGGGCTTCGGCCCCTCGGAGACGGGGGGCCGGACGCTACTCCCGGCCCGTCGGATGCTGCCGGGTCTCCTGTGCGGTCGGCACGCGCTCGACGCGGGTCCAGCCCCTCCAGCCGCGCTCATTCAGGATCGCCAACACCCGTTCGGCGCCCGGCGCGGACTCCAGCATGGCCGAGTCCATCAGGGCGACGAACTGATCGTCGAAGCCGTCGTCACCCGCCTCACCGGCTTCCACGGCGCGGATCATCAGACGCTCCAGGATGTCGGCGACCTCGACTATCCGTGGATCGTCGGCCCGCCAGTCGAGCTCCCCCGTGAAGAAGCCGTAGAGCCGCACCATGTCGGGGTCGTCCAACTCCTCGTGCTTCTTGGCGATCACGGCGTCGATCTGCTGCGGCACCTGCGCGGCGATCATGATCCAGGCATCCCGCTCCAACTCGATGTAGCGCGCCCCGACGCCCAGACCGCGCAGCCGGTCGAGATAGTCCACGACGCTCTGGGGGAGCGTCAGTTGCTCTCCGGCGGCGAGCCGGGCGAGTCGGCCGCGGGTGTCCCGCAGCCGTCGGATCTCGGCGCGCAGGTCCTTGTCGATGTCCCGGACGCCGTCGGCGAACTCCGCCGGCCCGGCGTCGAGGAGTTCCTGCACCCTGGCCAGCGGCACACCCGCGTCGGCCAGGGTACGGATCCGGATCAGTCGTACGACCGCGGCGGCGTCGTAGGTCCGGTACCCGGACCGGTCGCGCTCGGGTTCGGGCAGCAGCCCTATCTGGTGGTAGTGGCGCACCGCCCGTACCGTCACCCCGGCATACGCCGCCAGCTGGCTGATGGTGAGCATGGTCCCAGCCTGCCTCAGGCGATCTTCCGGCGGTAGGCGGTCATCGCGAAGACGTACGCCACGACCAGGATGCCCAGGCACCACGCGAGCGCGCTCCAGATGTCGTCACCGACCGGCCGCCCGGTGAACAGCGCGCGGATCGTGTCGACGATCGACGTCACCGGCTGATGCTCGGCGAACCAGCGCACCGGCCCGGGCATCGTCCTCGTGGGCACGAACGCCGAGCTGACGAACGGCAGGAAGATGAGCGGGTAGGCGAACGCGCCCGCCCCCTCGACCGACGACGCGGAGAGCCCGGGGATCACGGCGAGCCAGGTCAGCGCCAGGGTGAACAGAAGCAGGATGCCGGCGACCGCGAGCCAGGCCGGCACTCCGGCCCCCGAGCGGAAGCCCATGAGCAGGGCGACGCCCACGACCAGTACGAGCGCGATCAGGTTGGCGACCAGCGAAGTGACGACATGGGCCCACAGCACCCCCGACCGCGCGATCGGCATGGACTGGAACCGCTCGAAGATCCCGCTCTTCACATCGGTGAACAGCCGGTACGCGGTGTAGGAGACGCCCGACGCGATGGTCATGAGCAGGATGCCGGGCAGCATGTAGGTCACGTACGGGACCGACCCGGTGTCGATGGCGCCGCCGAAGACGTAGACGAACATCAGCATCATGGCGACCGGCGTGATCGCGGTCGTGATGATGGTGTCCATGCTGCGGGTGACATGGCGCAGGGTGCGACCCGTGAGCGCGGCGGTGTCGCTGAAGAAGTACGCGGTCATCGGTGTCCCCCGGTTGTCGGTCCGGTCGTCATGTCATGGGTGTCGCTCTTGGTGTCCGCGCCGATGACCGCGAGGAAGATCTCCTCCAGGGTCGGCTGCTTCTCGACGTACTCGACCTTGGCGGGCGGGAAGGCCTGCTTGAGCTCGGCGAGGGTGCCGGTCACGATGATCCGGCCCTGGTGGAGGATCGCGATCCGGTCGGCCAGCTGCTCGGCCTCCTCCAGGTACTGCGTGGTGAGCAGCACCGTCGTCCCGTGGCCGGCCAGCTCCCTGACCGCGTCCCACACCTCGATGCGCGCCTCGGGGTCGAGTCCGGCCGTCGGCTCGTCCAGGAAGATCACCGGGGAGTCGCCGACGAGGCTCATCGCGATGTCCAGCCGGCGGCGCATCCCGCCCGAGTACGTCGACACCCGTCGGGCGCCCGCCTCGGTCAGCGAGAACCGCCGCAGCAGACCGTCCGCGATCGCGCCGGGGTCATCGAGGTGGCGCAGCCTGGCGACGAGGGCGAGGTTCTCCCGGCCGCTGAGGATCTCGTCGACGGCCGCGAACTGCCCCGTGAGACTGATGGACTCGCGTACGTCCGCCGGTCGCGCGGCGACGTCGAAGCCGTTGACGCTCGCCGTCCCGGCGTCGGCCTTCAGGAGCGTGGCGAGGATCCGCACGGTCGTGGTCTTGCCCGCCCCGTTGGAGCCGAGCAGGGCGAAGATGCTCCCCGGCGCCACGTCGAAGTCCACCCCGCGCAGCACGTCGAGGGTCCCGTACGACTTCTCCAGACCCTGTACGCGCATCGCCGGACCGGCGATCGATTGGGCTGTCATGGTCATCTGCCTCCTTCGCGGAGCCTTCCGGGCGGCTGCCCGGAAGGCTCCTGCCGGAAGGATGGAGGGTTGACCCAGCGTCAAGGTCAAGGCCGTCGTCGGTGCGGACGGCGAGGGGTGTGAGGCGCTGGGCGCGCGCGGTCGGGACACGAGGTCGGCCCCACCGTCGTCCCCGGACTCCGCGGGCCTCGTAGGGTGGACCCATGACCGAACTGCCCGCCCGTCGTCTGCTGCTGGTGCACGCGCATCCGGACGACGAGTCGATCAACAACGGCGCGACGATGGCCAAGTACCTGGCCGAGGGTGCGCACGTGACACTGATCACGTGCACGCTCGGTGAGCGCGGCGAGATCATCCCGCCCGCGCTACGGCATCTGTCGGGCGCCGGGCTGGCCGAGGAGCGGGAGCGGGAGCTCGCCGCGGCCATGAAGGCGCTCGGGGTCACCGACCACCGCCTGCTGGGCGGGCCCGGGCGGTACCGGGACTCCGGGATGATGGGCACCTCGGACAACGACGACCCCGGCTGCTTCTGGCGGGCCGATCTCGACGAGGCCGCCGGGCATCTCGTCGAGGTGATCCGCGAGATCCGGCCCCAGGTGCTGGTCACCTACGACCCCGACGGCGGCTACGGCCACCCCGACCACATCCAGGCCCACCGCGTCGCCATGCGCGCCGTCCAACTCGCCGCCGACGCCGGGCAGTCGATTGCCAAGGTCTACTGGAACCGGGTGCCCCGGAGCGTCGTGGAAGAGGGGTTCGCGCGGTTGCGTGACGCGCTGCCGGGGCTGCCCTTCGCCGCCGCGGCCGCCGTGGACGACGTACCGGGTGTCGTGGACGGCGAGCTGATCACCGCCGCGGTCGACGGCGGCGCGTATGCCGCCGCCAAGACCGCCGCGCTGCGCGCGCACGCCACGCAGCTCGAAGTCGCCCCGGACCAGCCGTACTTCGCGCTCTCGAACGAGCTCGCGCAGCCCGTGTTCACCACCGAGTACTACGAGTTGGTCCAGGGGGTACCCGGTGGGGCGCCCGAGACCGACCTCTTCGAAGGGCTGGGCCTGTGACGAGTACCCATCAGGGCGGCGGGAGTCTGCTCGCCCAGCCGTTGCAACGGCCTTCCGGGCTAAGGGTGTTGGCCTACCTCGTGCTCTTCGTGCTCGGCGCCGTCGTCGGGGTGGCGGGGGCGCTGGTGCAGGCCGCGTGGTTCCCCGGCGGGCTGCTGCTCGCGCTCGTCGGAGCGGCCGGACTGTTCCTCGGCGGGGCGAGAGCGGCCGACGGGAGAGGCGGGGCCGTGGCGCCCGCCGCGGGCTGGATGGTCGCCGTCATCCTGCTCACCGCCAGTAGACCGGAGGGTGATTTCCTCTTCGGCGCGGGAGTCGGTTCCTACCTCTTCCTGCTCGGCGGGATGGCTGTGGCTGTGATGTGTGCCACGTTGGGTTTGGGGCGGCAACCAAGCGGCTCTGACGTCCGACTTGGCAAGTGACGTACCACTTCGCGGTGAGGCGCGCGTGCGAGTCCGGTGTGGGTTTCCCCAGCGGCCGTGGGATACCGCCAAGAAGTGGCCAGTATGGTGGTGCGCGCCGCCGAGTCGCCCGTGGGTGTCGGGCGGCGGAGCCAACCGGGAGAACCTGCCTTGAGTCGTGAAACTGACACTCCGTCCTCCGGGCCCGACGGGCGCGGCGGAGCCGCTTACCCCTCGGGGACCCCGCCGTACGGGACGCCCGCGGCTTCCGACGACCGTACGGATGCGGGGCGTTCGGCCGCGCAGCCGGAGGAACGCAAGACCGAGACGACGCTGACGACCCGGATCCGGATCAACATCCCCGGTTCGCGGCCCATTCCGCCTGTCGTCGTGCGCACGCCCGTCGCGGACAGCGGGTCCGGCGACGGATCCACGACCGCCGAGACGCAGTTGCCGAGTTCCGCGCTGCCCACGGGCGTCGTCGAGCCGACCGCCGAACTCGCGCTGCCCGGCGCCGAGGAGAAGACGAGCGACTGGTTCGCGCCCCGCAAGTCCGGCCCCGCGAAGGGCGGTCAGAGCGGTGGCGGCACCAACGGGGCGGGAATTCCCGGCGGTTCGGCCGCGGGCGCCCCGAGTGCGCCGGCTTCCGGCGCGCCCGCCGGCAATCGTCCCGGCGGCGCTCGTCCCGGCGGTGTGGTCGGCGGCATGAGCGTCACCGGCACCACCCGCCAGCCCGGCGCGGGCGGCGGCACGAACGGCGCCGGAATCGGCGGTGCCACCGGCGCCGGACCGGTCGCCCCCGGACACGGCGGCGGCACCGGCTCCTTCGACGTCACCGAGGCACTGGCGGCGGGACCGCGGGGGCCCAACGGGTCACGCCCGAACGGCGCCTCCGGCCCCAACGGCGGCCCGGGCGAACCGCGCCGCGACGACCTGCCGTACTTCTCGGAGAACGGGCAGCAGGGCGGTTTCCCGGGACCTGCGGGACCCGGCGCCCCGGGCGGCTATCCCGAACCCAACGGCCAGGGCGAGCTGGGCGGTTATCCCGGGTCCCCCAACGGTCAGGGCGAGCTGGGAGGGTTCCCGGGGTCCAACGGCCAGGATGAGCTCGGTGGTTTCCCCGGCTCGGGCGGCCCCGGCCCGCGAGCCGAACAGTTCCCCGGACCGGGCGGCCAGGGCATGGGTCCGGGCGGTCCCGGTGGTCCGGGTGGACCCAGCGGTTTCAACGGCCCGAACGGGCGCGGTGGTCAGGGCGGCCCCGAGGGCCCCGCGGGCCCGACCGCCGGTCCGGTCACCGGCAACGGCCTGATGCTGCCGCCCGGCCCCATGGGCGGGGCACAGGGCGCGCCGAGCGGCTACGCGGACGGCCCGGGCGGCCCGAACGGCGCCGGCGGTCCCGCTGGACTCGCCGGTCCGGGTGGTCCGGGCGTTCCCGGCGCCCCGGGTGCGTCCTCCGGCCGACACGGCGGCCGCGGCAGGCCTGGCAACCCTGGTGGTCCCGGTGGGCCTGGCGGTCCTGGCGCGGGTCCCGGCGGCCCCGGCGGTCCCGGCATGGGTCCTGGCGGCCCCGGAACGGGTCCCGGCGGTCCCGGCGGTGCGAGTCTCCCCGGCGGCATGATCCCCGGCGGTGGGCTCAGCGACGACACCGCGATCCTCACCCCGCAGAAGCCGGCCCCCGGCCCCGGTGGCCAGGGCTACGGCGCCCCCGCCGACCAGGTCTCCGGACACACCGTCACCAGCGGTATGCCGGTCGTGCCGGGTGCCGGGACCTCGCCGTTCGGCACCGGTACCCACCCCGACGGACCGCTGCCGCACACGCCCCCGAAGACGCCCGAGCCCGGTTCGGCGCAGAGCGCGCCCGCCGGGAAGAAGGCGGGCAAGGGCGCGAAGAAAAAGAAGAAGGGCCGCAGCAAGTCGGCCCTGCTCCTCGTCGGCGTGTTCGTCATCGCGGGCGGCGTGTACGGCGCCGGTCTGCTGATGAACCACACCGACGTGCCCAAGGGCACCACCGTGCTCGGCGTCGACATCGGCGGCAGCACCCGTGACGACGCTGTCAAGAAGCTCGACGACGCGTTCGGCGACCGGGTGGACAAGCCGCTGAAGCTGTCGGTCGGCGGCAAGACGGTCTCGCTCAAGCCGGACCAGGCGGGGCTGCAGTTCGACACCGCGGCCACCGTCAGCGCGGCCGCCACCAGCGACTACAACCCGGTCTCGGTGATCGGCTCGCTCTTCGGCCAGCACCGGGTCGTCGACCCCGTCATGCCGGTCGACGAGGAAAAGCTGACCGCCGCCCTCTCCGACCTCGGCGGCGGCTCCGGCTCCGGCGCGGTCACCGAGGGCACGATCCAGTTCACCTCCGGCAAGGCCGTCGCCGTCTACGGCAAGGCGGGCAAGGCGATCGACGCGAGCGCGTCCGTCGACGCCGTCGAGAAGGCGTACCGCAGCGAGGTGGAGACCGGCACGGCCGCCACGGTGACCGTCCCGACGACCACCAAGCAGCCGACGATCACGAACGCCGAGGTCGACCGCGAGATGAAGGCCTTCGCGGAGCCGGCGATGTCCGACCTCGTCAAGGTCAAGACGGACACCGGGATCACCCTGCCGCTGAGCCCGAAGAACTCCCTGTGGAAGTTCCTCAGGGTGAAGGCCGTGAACGGCAAGCTCACCGACAGCCCCGACCTGGCCGCCCTGAAGGCGCTCTACGGCAGCACCTTCGACGGCGTGACGATCACTCGCGCCGGCGGCCAGAAGACGGCCGTCACACCGCAGGAGGTCTACATCGCCCTGCGCCAGGCCCTGATCAGCAAGACCGACCGGGTGGGGATCATCGACACGACCCCCAACTAGCACCCGACCGGCCCCACGAGGGGGCACCCGGCACAGCGCCGGGTGCCCCCTCGGTCGTACGACAAGACAGCCGCAGGACAAGACAGCCGAAGGACCTGGCAGCCGCAGGACCTGGCAGTCGTAGGACATGACATCTGTCATGCGCGACACCGGACCGTCGACACTGCCGGGGACCGGCCCCCGGCGGCCACGATGGATGCCATGACGACAACAGCGGCGACGACCACTCCGGTGGTCGGGTTCGATCAGGTGAGCAAGAGCTACGGCGACGTACGGGCCGTCGACGGGCTGTCGCTCGTGCTGCACCCGGGGGAGACGGTGGCCCTGCTGGGGCCGAACGGAGCCGGCAAGTCGACCACCCTCGATCTGCTGCTCGGCCTCAAGCAGGCCGACACCGGCAAGGTCAGCGTCTTCGGCACCAGCCCCCGCGAGGCGATCGTCGCCGGGCGGGTGGGCGCGATGCTGCAGAGCGGCGGCCTGATGGACGAGGTCACGGTCGGCGAACTGGTCAAGCTGGCCTGCGACTTGCACCCGAGGCCGTACAAGGTCGGTGATGTGATCGCCCGTGCGGGCATCGCGCAGATCGCCGACCGCAAGGTCAACAAGCTCTCCGGCGGCCAGGCGCAGCGCGTCCGCTTCGCCCTCGCGACCGCCGGTGACAGCGACCTGATCGTCCTCGACGAGCCGACCACCGGCATGGACGTCTCCGCCCGGCAGGCCTTCTGGGCCACCATGCGCGAACAGGCCGACCAGGGCCGTACGGTCCTCTTCGCCACCCACTACCTCGAAGAGGCCGACGCCATCGCGGACCGCGTGCTGGTCCTGCATCGCGGCCGGCTGCTCGCCGACGGCACCTCCGCCGAGATCAAGGCGAAGGCGGGCGCCCGCCGCATCGCCTTCGACCTGGACGGCGAGATCGACGAGGCACCGATCCGGTCCCTGCCCTTCCTGACCTCGGTCGACGTATCCGGCCAGACGATCCGCATCCAGTCCACCGACGCCGACGCGACCGTCCACGCGCTCTACGGCCTCGGCGTCTACCCCCGCAACCTCGAAGTCGCCGGACTCGGCCTGGAGCAGGCCTTCGTCGCCATCACCACCGCCGAGGAGGCCAAGCAGTCATGAACAGCCTGATCAAACTGGAACTCACCCGCGCCCTGCGCAACCGCAAGTTCCTGTTCTTCTCGGTGATCTACCCCTCCGTCATCTTCCTGCTGGTCTCCAACCAGAAGGGCACGGTCGACGGCACCGGCCTGAGCATCGCGAAGTACGTCATGGTCTCCATGGCCTCCTTCGGCGCCCTGACCGCCGTCCTGATGGGCAACAGCGAGCGCATCGCCAAGGAGCGCGAGAACGGCTGGGTACGGCAGCTGCGGCTGACCCCGCTGCCCGGGCGCGGCTACGTCTTCGCCAAGACCGCGAGCGCCGCGGTCGTGAGCCTGCCGTCCATCGTGGTCGTCTTCATCGTCGCCGCCGTGCTGAAGGACGTACGACTCGACGCCTGGCAGTGGCTCGCGCTGACCGGCGCGATCTGGGCCGGCAGCCTGGTCTTCGCCGCGCTCGGCGTCGCCATCGGCTACCTCGCCTCCGGGGACGCGGTCCGCCCGATCACGATGATCGTCTACTTCGGCCTGTCGATCCTCGGCGGCCTGTGGTTCCCGTCCACGACCTTCCCGACCTGGCTCCAGGACATCGCGAAGTGGCTGCCCACGCACGCGTACGCTGCGCTGGGGCAGGCCATCGAGCAGAGCCGGTCGCCCCACGCCAAGGACGTCACCCTCCTCGTCGTCTACTTCGCCCTCTTCGCGGGCGGGGCGGCGTGGCTGTACCGGAAGGACACGCTGAAGGCGTGAGCGCGATGACCGAGGACCCGCTGCCCGAAAAGGCCAGGGTGGAGCGGCTGATCCGGATCGGCCAGCCGCCCCGCGACCGGAGCGAGGCGCTGCGCAAGCTGCTGTGGATCCTGCCCTGGCTGGTCTTCCTCGGCGCACCCGTGCAGGACCTGCTGGCCGGCCACCACACCACCTTGGCCACGACGGCCGGCTGGGTGGGCATGGTGGCCTTCACCGGGACCTACCTGGCGGTGGTCCTCCGCACCGTGGGCCGCCCCTACTCCCTCCGGCTCGTCGCCGCCCTGATCTCCGTCCTGTGGGTACTGGCCGTCGTACTGGCCCTCGGCCTCGGCAACTCCTGGCTCGGCCTCTTCGTGTACGTCTCCGTCTCCTGCGGGGTGACCCTCCCGCTGCGCGCCGCGTACTGGACGATCCCGCTGACGACCGCGGCGATGATGCTGGCGGGCTGGTTCGTCGACGACCTGGACGAGGCCTGGGGCCTGTTCCTGATCGTGCTGCTGGTGGGCTACTCCATGACGGGCGTACGGCAACTGGTGCGCACGACGGTCGAGTTGCGCAAGGCGCGGGCCACGGTCGCCCAACTGGCCGCGAACGAGGAGCGGTTGAGGCTGGCCCGAGACCTGCACGACCTCCTGGGCCACTCCCTCTCGCTGATCACGCTGAAGAGCGAGCTGGCCGGCCGGATGCTCCCCGACCACCCCGACAAGGCGGCCCAGCAGGTCGCCGACATCGAACAGGTCAGCCGCCAGGCCCTGGTGGACGTCCGCGAGGCGGTCACCGGCTACCGCCGCCCCCGCCTGCCCGGCGAACTGGCAGGCGCCCAGGTCGCGTTGACGGCGGCCGGAGTGACGGCCGACCTCCCCACCGAACCCGACCTCACCACCGTCTCCGAGGAATGCGAGTCCGCCCTCGCCTGGGCCCTGCGCGAGGCGATCACCAATGTCGTACGGCACAGCGGCGCCCGGCGCTGTGTGGTCGAACTGGTCCGACGCCAGACCTTGGACGGCCCGACGCTGGAACTCTCCGTCGAGGACAACGGCTCGGGCGGCTCGGGCAAGGGCCCCGGCAACGGTCTGACGGGCCTGGGCGAGCGCCTCGCGAAGGTCGGCGGCTCCCTGGAGGCGACCCGCCTCAAGCACGGCTTCCGGCTGGTCGCACGGGTGCCGGCGGGCACTCCGCCCACCTCGACGGACGTAGGATCGCCCGCATGAGCCGTACGATCAAGGTCCTCCTCGCCGAGGACCAGTCGATGGTCCGCGAGGCACTGGCCGCACTGCTCGGCCTGGAGGACGACATCGAGGTCGTCGCCCAAGTCGCGCGCGGCGACGAGGTGTTGGCGGCGGCCCGACAGCACGCCGTCGATGTGGCCCTCCTCGACATCGAGATGCCGGGCTGCACGGGCATCGAGGCGGCGGCCCAGATCCACCGGGCGCTCCCCGAGATCAAACTGGTCGTCCTCACGACCTTCGGCCGCCCCGGCTACCTCCGCAGCGCGATGGAAGCGGGCGCGGACGCCTTCCTGGTCAAGGACGCCCCGGCGGCCCAACTGGCGCAAGCGGTACGGAAGGTACTGGCGGGGGAGCGGGTCATCGACCCCACCTTGGCGGCAGCGGCCCTGGCGGAGGGCGCCAACCCGTTGACCGACCGCGAGCGAGAGGTCCTGCGGGCAGCGGCGGACGGCTCGACGAACGTGGAACTGGCGACGGCCCTTCATCTGTCGCAGGGCACGGTCCGCAACTATCTCTCGACGGCGATCCAGAAACTGGCGGTGAGGAACAGGGCGGAGGCGGTGCGCATCGCAAGGGAGAAGGGCTGGCTGTAAAACACAGGCCAGGGCAGCCGACCCAGGGGCGCGGGGCTGTATCGATGTGCGGCTCCGCCGCGTGGGCGCACCTGGCGACAACAGGCCCGCACCAGCCAACTCAGTTCAGCCTGGCCCTCGCCGATTGCGCCTGCCCCCGCACCCGATCAGCAGCAGCCTCATCCACCACAGCCACCACCTCCGCATACGCCTCCAGCTCAACCGCACCCGTGAGGAAATCCCCCCTCTCCACGAGCAGTTGAGCCCGCTCGTACCGCAACCGCGCAGGATGCGAAGGCATCACCAACGCCAACTCCACAGCCCACAAAGCAACATCCGACCGCTCCGGCCGAGCCGCGGCCCACGCCCGGATGTTGTTCAGAACGCGCGAAACAACCTCCAGCGGCGCCGCGGGCACCAGCATCGAGGGCTCCAGCGACGCCCCCGTCGCCCCCGCCACCAACAACTCCGCATCGCCGCCCGTCAACACCCGCCCCCCGTCGAAGGGATCGGCCAGCACCTGCTCCTCCGCCGCCCCGAACCCCACGACGAAGTGCCCCGGCAACGCGACCCCGTACACCGGAGCACCCGCCCGCCGAGCGACCTCCATCCACACCACGGACAGCAGGATCGGCAACCCGCGCCGCCGCCGCAGCACTTCGTGCAGCAGCGAGGACTGCAACCGCTGGTAGTCGCCGGGCGTACCGCGGAACTCGAAGCGGACGCCGAGGAGTTGACGCAGCGCGTTCGCCCAGGCAGACGGCCCGCCGGGCCGGAACGGCAACTGCCCCGCCAGCCGGTCCAGTTCGACCTGCGCCGAGTCGATGCCCGTGTCGTCCAGCGCGCCGTCCGCCGCCGCCCCCACCAGCAGGCACAGCGTGACCAGGTCGGGCCGCTCGGACCGGACCTCCTCGGCGAACAACCGACGCACTTCGGCGAACCGTTCGGCCGGTGGCGGCCAGGGCGCGGACATGGCGAACTCGTACCCCCTCACGACGAACCGTGCGGGCCGGAATCATCAGACAACCCGGAATCATCGGAAACCCCGGAATCGTCAGAAACCCCGGGCTCGCGATAGTGGTGATAGGCGTGATGCGCCCCGAACCCCATCCCGGTGTACAGCGCCCGCGCCCCCACGTTGTCCGCCTCGACCTGCAACCACGCGGCCGACGCCCCCTCGTCCAGCGCCCGCGAGGCCAACGCGGCCATGACGAGCGAGGCCAGCCCCCGCCGCCGTAGCGCCGGATCGACCTCGACGGCGCCGAAGCCGGCCCATCGCCCGTCGACGACACACCGCCCGATCGCCGCGGGAGCCGAATCCCGGTCCTCACCGGGCACGGTCGCGAACCACACCGAAGGACCTCCCCCACTCCCGGCTTCGCTCGAGCGGGGGGACCCCCGTCCCAGCACCTTCAGAGCCACCTCGCTCACCCCCTTGCGCTGATAGCGGGCCAGCCACGCCTCGTCGGCCGTCCGGGACAGGACGACCCCGGACGCGTCGGCCCGGTCGGCGATCGGGGCGAGCGCCCCGACCCACAGCTCGGCGGTCACCTCACGGGTCCAGCCGCGCTGTTCCAACTCGGCGCAGAGCAGCTCCTGGGTGCCCTCGGCGCCGGTCGCGGTCTGGATGTACGCGGGCAGGCCGCGGTCGCCGTACCACCGTCGTACGGCGGTGAGGGCCGCGTCGAGGGGCAGGCCGGGATCGCCGAGCGGCAGCGCGGAGTTGGCGCGCCGGGTGAAGCCGGCGGCGGCGCGCAGCTCCCACTCGCCGAGCCGCTCGCTCTCCACCGGCTGCCAGCCACGCGCGGCCACCTGGGCCAACTCCCCGTATGTGGCGGAAGGTCCCCTGCGACGGGCCGGAGCGGCCGGTACGACCTTGCCCGCCACCAGCGAGGATTCCGAAATACGGACGGACTCCCCACCCTTCCGTGTGATCGTCAGCACACCGCTGTCCCATGATGTGAGAACACCCACCGTGTCGGTGAACTTCTCCGTCGTGTCTTCAGCATCTGTCAAGCGCCTGACAGACACTCGTTTGCCCACGTCAGCAGCGGTGATCCGGACCTCAAGACGTCCAGCCGCAGAGATTTCCACAGGTCAGTTCACCCCTCCTGTATGGATCACGCCCCGGAACGGAGATACTAGGTGCGGGCATGGACGACGCCGCGCTCCAGCGCGCCTGGCGGCGGAGCCTACGGAGGCCCGCCAGCGCCCTATCGAGGAGGAACGACAGCGTGACCTACGTCATCGCGCAGCCTTGTGTCGACGTCAAGGACAAGGCGTGCATCGAGGAGTGCCCGGTCGACTGCATTTACGAGGGCTCCCGGTCCTTGTACATCCACCCGGACGAATGCGTCGACTGCGGAGCCTGTGAGCCGGTGTGCCCGGTCGAGGCGATCTTCTACGAGGACGACACTCCCGAGGAGTGGAAGGACTACTACAAGGCGAACGTCGAGTTCTTCGACGAGCTCGGCTCCCCGGGCGGCGCCAGCAAGCTGGGCCTGATCGAGCGCGACCACCCCTTCGTCGCCGCGCTGCCGCCGCAGAACCAGGGCGAGTAAGAGCGGCCCGCACAGACGCGCGCGCCGCCTCGGTCCCGTACGGCCAGATCGCACCGGTCGCCGTACGGGGCCGAGGCGTTTGCCGTATCCGAAGAAAAGTGAGCGAGTAACCGTGTCCGTAGTCACCGACCGCCTGCCCACCTTCCCCTGGGACAAGCTGGAGCCGTACAAGAAGACGGCGACGGCGCACCCGGACGGCATCGTCGACCTGTCGGTCGGCACCCCGGTGGACCCGGTCCCCGACCTGATCCAGAAGGCCCTGATCGACGCGGCCGACTCGCCCGGCTATCCGACGGTCTGGGGCACCCCGGCCCTGCGCGACGCGCTCACCGGCTGGGTCGAGCGCCGCCTCGGCGCCCGGGACGTCACCCACCGCCACGTCCTGCCGATCGTCGGCTCCAAGGAACTCGTCGCCTGGCTCCCCACCCAACTGGGCCTGGGCCCCGGCGACCGGGTCGCCTACCCCCGCCTGGCCTACCCGACGTACGAGGTGGGCGCCCGTCTGGCCCGAGCCGAGTACGAGGTCTACGACGACCCGACCACCCTGGACCCCGAGGGCCTGAAGCTCCTCTGGCTCAACTCGCCCTCGAACCCGACCGGCAGGGTGCTGGGCAAGGACGAGCTGACCCGGATCGTCGCCTGGGCGCGCGAGCACGGCATCCTCGTCTTCTCCGACGAGTGCTACCTCGAACTGGGCTGGGAGGCCGACCCGGTCTCGGTCCTGCACCCGGACGTCAACGGCGGTTCCTACGACGGGCTCGTCGCGGTCCACTCCCTCTCCAAGCGCTCGAACCTCGCGGGCTACCGCGCGG
This sequence comes from Streptomyces sp. MBT65, assembly GCF_016612545.1. Classification (GTDB taxonomy): domain Bacteria; phylum Actinomycetota; class Actinomycetes; order Streptomycetales; family Streptomycetaceae; genus Streptomyces. The sequence goes on from NZ_JAENRY010000153.1 coordinate 26,957, forward strand.
CCTTCCTGGCCGGCGACCCGGCGGTCCTGGCGCCCCTCCTGGAGATCCGCAAGCACGGCGGCATGATGACCTCGGCCCCGACCCAGGCGGCGGTGGTGGCGGCCCTGGCCGACGACACCCACGTCCAGGAGCAGCGCGAGCGCTATCAAGCCCGCCGCACCCTCCTGCGCGAGGCCCTGCTGAAGCACGGCTTCCGCATCGAACACAGCGAGGCCAGCCTCTACTTGTGGGCGACGAGGCACGAGTCCTGCTGGGACACGGTGGCCCACCTCGCCGACTTGGGCATTCTGGTGGCGCCGGGCGACTTCTACGGAGAAGCCGGCGAGAACTTCGTACGAGTGGCTCTGACGGCTACGGACGAGCGAGTACGCGCAGCTGTGAACAGGCTGGGCTGAAGGTTCTCGACGACGCGGAAAGGGGCCCAGGGAAACACCCTGGACCCCTTTGTGCACAGGCCCGCTTAACCGAGCGGCAGCCCCTTCAACGGCAGTTCCTGAGCCGTGGGCAGCCCGCCCTTGGTCACCGCGTCGGTCGGCAGCCCGCCACCCGCGGTCGCCGTCTTCGCGGTCTCACCCAGCAGCCCACCGGCCTGCCCCGCCGTGTCCCCGGCGACATTCTGCGCGGCCGGAGCCACCGTCTTGGCAACCTTCCCGCCGGTCTTGCCTGCGGCCGGCACCGCCTTCTCCAGCGTCTGGCCACCGGACTTGCCGGCGACCCCCGTGACGTTCTGGCTCGCGCCGTCGACCGTGTTGCCGACGCTCGCCCCGTCCAGGGCGGTCAGTGCGCCCAGGTTCGGGGTGGCCGGCAGGGAGGGGGCCGCACTGGCGGAGCCGGCCGCACCGACCCCGGCTGCCGCTCCCGCTGCGACGAGCAGCGCGGCACGGGCGATCCGGCGGGTCAGGGGGAGGGACATGATGCTCCTTGTGTTGATCTCCGGGCTCGGACGCAGTGACTACCGCTCGAAGCGCGCGAAGGTTGCGGAGCGGCAACGTAAAGAGTTGGCAATGCGTCGCATTATCAGCTACGGATAAAAACGGACAAAGAGCGCCCGGTATGAAAGGCCGCTGAATGCCCGCAGCCCTTTGTTTCCAAGGACTTCGGCGCACATGAGGACAGCCGCGCGAAAACCCGCCCCCAACCGGCCCCGGATCGACCACGCATAACCCCTGCGGGTGAGGACCCGTACTACTGCCCGACCTGCCGCTCGGTCACGATGCGGACCCCGCCGGAGGCCTTTGTGTCGGTCGAGTGCCACGGGTCGTCCGCGCTGCCGGCGGCCCACTCGCGGCCGGCGTACGACACGCGCTCGATGTGCAGCTCCGAGGAGTTGGCCACCGCCCAGTGCGCGAGCTGCCAGCCGGTCCGCGTGCTCCCGGACTTCACCGGCAGGGTCACCGTGCTGCTCCCGCCCGTCGCACTCGCGCCGGGCGTCGGCGTGGACTTGGTCCCGGACGCGGACTCGGACTTGGGCGCCGATTCGGCCTTGACCTTGTCCCCGGACGTCGAGCCCCCGGTCACCTCCGCGCCTGTCTCCTTCAACACCGTGCGCCCGAAGTCCCGTACCAGCGCGGCCCGTACGGCGTCCGGGCCGACGACCGTCTGTTTGCTGTCCGGGAGGCCCTGGCAGGTCAGCGTGGCGGCCGCCTGGCCCGTGAGGGCGGCGGACAGCAGCGTGGCCTCGGGCTCGTGCTTGGCGTACGCCTCCGGGTAGCCGCTGCGCTGCACGCGCTGGGCGGCGACGGTGAGGGGGAGCTTCTGGTAGTCGTCCACCTTGGCCAGGTGCTCGTAGAAGACACCCGCCGCGTACGTCGGGTCCAGGATCTCCTTCTTGGTGCCCCAGCCCTGCGAGGGCCGCTGCTGGAACAGCCCGAGCGAATCCAGGTCGCCGTGCTGGATGTTGACGAGCTGCGACTCCTGGAGGGCGGTGGCGAGCGCGATCGTGACGGCCCGCTCCGGCATCCCGCGCCCGGTGCCGACGGCGGCGATCGTCGCCGCGTTCATCGTCTGCTCCTGCGAGAACTCGTACTTCTGGCCGTCGTCCTTGCCGGAGACCACCTTGCAACCGGGTCCGCCCCGGCCGCCGGTGACGTACTGGACGACCAGATAGCCCGCGACGGCGAGCAGCACGACGAAGGCCGAGAAGAAACGAAAGAGGCGGCCGCGTCGACGCTTCTGGGGGGTGGGGGACTGCAGCATCCCCACAAGGTACTGGAGGCTCCTGTCACCACTGCGCCGGGTGTGGACAAACGGTGGAGAGGCCCTTCGCGTTAGGGTCGACGCCATGGCCGACACCCCGCTTGACCTCACACTGGACGCCGCACGGCTCACCGCGCAGCTCGTCGACTTCCCCTCGGAGAGCGGCAGCGAGAAGCCCCTCGCGGACGCGATCGAGACCGCGCTGCGCGCCCTGCCGCACCTGAGGGTCGACCGGTACGGCAACAACGTCGTCGCGCGCACCAGCCTCGGACGCACCGAACGCGTCGTCCTGGCGGGCCACATCGACACGGTCCCGATCGCCGACAACGTCCCCTCGCGCCTCGACGAGAACGGCGTCCTGTGGGGCTGCGGCACCTGCGACATGAAGTCCGGAGTGGCGGTCCAACTCCGCATCGCGGCAACGGTGTTGACCCCCAACCGCGACCTGACGTTCGTCTTCTACGACAACGAGGAGGTCGCCGCCCACCTCAACGGACTCAAGCATGTCTCCGAGGCCCATCCCGAGTGGCTGGAGGGCGACTTCGCGGTCCTCCTGGAGCCGACGGACGGTCAGGTCGAGGGCGGCTGCCAGGGCACGCTCAGGGTGTTCCTGAAGTTCAAGGGTGAACGAGCGCACTCCGCGCGCGCGTGGATGGGCTCCAACGCGATCCACGCGGCCTCGCGGGCGCTGGCCAGGCTCGCGGCGTACGAACCCCGCACGCCCGTGGTGGACGGCCTCCAGTTCCACGAGGGCCTCAACGCGGTCCGCGTGGAAGGGGGAGTGGCCACGAACGTCATCCCCGACGCGTGCACCCTTGTTGTCAACTTCCGCTATGCGCCCGACCGCAGCGAGGAGGAGGCGGAGGCGTTCGTACGCGACTACTTCGCCGACTGCGGGGTCGACGAGTTCGTCGTCGACGACCACACCGGAGGGGCCCGCCCCGGCCTGACCCACCCGGCGGCCGCCGCCTTCATGGCGGCCGTCGGCGGCGAGGCCCGCCCCAAGTTCGGCTGGACCGACGTGGCCCGTTTCAGCGCGCTCGGCGTGCCCGCGGTGAACTACGGCCCGGGTGCCCAACTCCTCGCCCACAAGGTGGACGAGAGGGTCGAGGCGGCTCTCGTCCCCGAGGCGGAGCGGCGGCTGCGGGACTGGCTCACCGCCTGACATCCGTATGTCCCCCCTCCGTAACCCGCGTAGACCTACGCTGAGGTACGAAACACCTGCAAGTGGAGGGAGCGCACATGGCTACAGGCAACCCCGAGGGCAAGCAGCAGCCACCGGAGGAGCAGCGCCTGGGACCGGTCCTCCGGCGGCGCGGCCAGGTGACCGCGAGCACGACCGACCAACGCCTCCTGGACGCGGGCGGCCCCTCGGACTGGGTCCACACCGACCCGTGGCGCGTCCTGCGGATCCAGTCGGAGTTCATCGAGGGCTTCGGCACACTGGCCGAACTGCCGCCCGCGATCAGCGTGTTCGGCTCGGCCCGCACCAAGCCGGACTCACCGGAGTACGAAGCGGGCGTACGGCTCGGACACGCCCTCGTGGAGGCCGGGTGGGCCGTGATCACCGGCGGCGGCCCCGGCGCCATGGAGGCGGCCAACAAGGGCGCCCTGGAGGCCAAGGGGATCTCCGTCGGCCTCGGCATCGAGCTGCCCTTCGAGCAAGGGCTCAACGCCTACGTCGACATCGGCCTGAACTTCCGCTACTTCTTCGTCCGCAAGATGATGTTCGTCAAGTACGCCCAGGGCTTCGTGGTCCTCCCCGGCGGCCTCGGCACCCTCGACGAACTCTTCGAGGCCCTCACCCTGGTCCAGACCCAGAAGGTCACCCGCTTCCCGATCGTCCTCTTCGGCAGCGAGTACTGGGGCGGCCTCGTCGACTGGCTGAAGAACACACTGATCGCCCAGGGCAAGGCGTCGGAGAAGGACCTGCTGCTGTTCCACGTGACGGACGACGTGGACGAGGCGGTCGCGTTGGTGTCGAAGGAAGCCGGCCGGTAACTCATTCGAGTCCGCTCACCTTCAGCCCGTCCGGCGTTTGAGGACGAGGCCGTCCAGGCCGAAGGGGGTCTGGGGCGCAGCCCCAGCGGGGTCCAGGGGCAGAGCCCCTGGAGGATGGGACGGGTAGGGGCGGCGGGGGCGAGAAAAATCAGGCCAGCCCCCGTCGCCCCACAGCCGGAGCCCGATACCCGGCAATCGACGCCACCATGTCCAACACCTGCCGGGTCTCCGCGACCTCATGCACCCGGTACACCTGCGCCCCCAGCCACGCCGACACGGCAGTCGTCGCAAGCGTCCCGACAACCCGCTCCTTGACCGGCTTGTCGAGCGTCTCGCCCACAAAGTCCTTGTTGGACAACGACACCAGCACCGGCCACCCCGTCTCCACCATCTCCCCCAGCCGCCGAGTCGCCTCCAGACTGTGCCGCGTGTTCTTCCCGAAGTCATGCCCGGGATCGATCAACACCGACTCCCTGGGCACGCCCAGGGAAACGGCCCGCTCGGCGAGCCCCAGGGTCACCCGCAGAATGTCGGCCATGACGTCGTCGAACGTCACCCGGTGCGGCCGCGTACGCGGCTCCGCACCGCCCGCGTGCGTGCACACCAGCCCCACGCCGTATCGCGCGGCCACCTCCGCGAGCCGGGGATCCACCCCGCCCCACGCGTCGTTCAGGAGGTCCGCGCCGGCCTCGCAGACGGCCTCGCCGACCTCGTGCCGCCAGGTGTCGACGCTGATGATCACGTCGGGGAAGCGCCGCCGCACCTCGGCCACGAAGCCGACGGTCCGCCGCGCCTCCTCCTCGGCGGTCACTTCCTCGCCGGGCCCGGCCTTGACCCCGCCGATGTCGATGATGGCGGCACCCTCGGCCACCGCCTGCTCCACGCGCGCGAGGGCGGGCTCGTCGCGGAACGTCGCCCCCTGGTCGTAGAAGGAGTCCGGGGTCCGGTTCACGATCGCCATGATCACCGGCTCGTGCGCGTCGAATTCACGCCTGCCCAGCCTGAGCATCCCCTGTGACCTCTCTTCGTACATACCGGTCTTCAGCCGCCTGTGACCCTAACTGTCAGCGTCGCATGGCACGATCGGACCCTGACACATTCGGCTTCGGCACGTCCGACATCGACGCCCGTGGAGACCCCAGCGATGTTCATGTTCCTGTTCCTGGTCGTCGCGCTCGCCGTCGTGGTCGGCGCCGTGACGCTCTCGGTGATCGGCGGCGGCGACAACGCCCCGCTGCCCGACGTCGCGCCCGAGCGCCTCGACGACCCGCTGCCGGTGGACCGGCCGGTCCACCACGCCGACATCGAGACCCTGCGTTTCCCGCTCGCCGCGCGGGGCTACCGCATGGCCGAGGTGGACGACGCGCTGAGCCGTATCGCCGCCGAACTCGCCGAGCGAGACGCCCGGATCGCCGACCTGGAGTCCGCGCTGGCGGGCGCCCAGGCCGGTGCGCAGGCCACTGCCAACGTCTCCATGCGGAAGCCGGCCGAAGGCGACCAGCAGTGAGCGAGGGCGCGGCCGTCGCCGGTCCGGACGGTGGCCTGCGCTGCCCCTGGGCGCTGTCCACGGAGGACTACGTCTCGTACCACGACGAGGAGTGGGGCCGCCCGGTCCACGGCGACGACGCCCTCTACGAGCGGCTCAGCCTGGAGGCCTTCCAGTCCGGCCTCTCCTGGATCACGATCCTGCGCCGCCGCGAGGGATTCCGGGCCGCGTTCGACGGCTTCAGCATCTCCAAGGTCGCCACCTTCACGGACGCCGACCGCGAACGCCTGCTCCTCGACACGGGCATCATCCGCAACCGCCTCAAGATCGACGCGACGATGGCCAACGCGCGCGTGCTGGCCGACTGGGCGCCGGGCGAGCTCGACGAGTTCATCTGGTCCCACGCCCCGGCCCCGGGTCCGGCCCCGAAGAGACTCGGGGACGTCCCGGCGGTCACGGAGGAGTCGACGGCCCTGTCGAAGGCCCTCAAGAAGCGGGGCCTGAAATTCGTCGGCCCGACGACGGCGTACGCACTGATGCAGGCGTGCGGACTGGTGAACGACCACCTGGAGACGTGCGTCGCCAGAAGCGCCCCCTGAGGGGCGCCCGGCGGGTGCCTACCGACCCAGATACTTCGGCGTCTCCTTGTTGACGAAGGCCTCCACGGCGATCGCGTGGTCCTCCGACGCGCCCGCCCGGGCCTGGAGTTCGTCTTCTTTCTCCAGCGTCTCCTCAAGGGTGTGGGAGAGGCCGTACGCAACCGACTCCTTCAGCGCCGCGTACGCCACCGTCGGCCCCTCGGCCAACGCCCGCGCGACCTGCTCGGCCTGTGCGTGCAACTCCGCCGCGGGGACGAGGCGGTTGGCGATCCCCAGGTCGTACGCGTCCTGCGCCGTGATCGTGCGCGGGAACAGCAGCAGGTCGGCGGCGCGGCCCGGTCCGACGACGCGGGGCAGCGTCCAGGAGATGCCGGAGTCCGCGGTCAGCGCGACCCCGGCGAAGGACGTGTTGAAGCCGGCCGTGTCCGCCACGACCCGGTAGTCCGCCGCCAGAGCGAGCCCGAAACCGGCGCCCGCCGCCACCCCGTTGACCCCGGCGACCACGGGCTTCGCCATCCCGGCCAGCGCCCGCACGATGGGGTTGTAGTGCTCCTTGACCGTGGTCATGGTGGCCCCGGTCCCGGCCTTGCGGTCGGACTCCAGCAGCGTGATGTGCTCCTTGAGGTCCTGGCCCACGCAGAACGCCCGCTCCCCGGCCGCGGTCAGCAGCACGGCCCGTACGGCGTCGTCGGCCGCCGCGGCCTGTACCGCGTCACGGAGGGCGACCTTGGTCGCGATGTTCAGCGCGTTCATCGCCTCGGGGCGGTTCAGCGTGATCGTCGCGAGTCCGTCGCTCACCTCGTAGAGCACGGTGTCGGCCATGGTGTGTCCCCTCCGGAGTCCGCGGCTCGGGCGTACCGGTCGGTACGGCCCGGTTACGTAGGACAGCATGGCGGAGATCACCGTCCGCGCACCGGACCGGACGTGTGACCTGCGTCAAAGAATTCCGGTGCGGATCGGGTCGGCCGAGGTCGGCGCGGCGGCGAAGTATCGCAGTCGCATCGGCGAATTGAGTGGTTTTGCTCGCGCGCGTTGCGCAAGCGATGCCGACTGATGTTGGTCATCGGGTCCTGAGATGCGGGATAATGGCTTGGAAGCAATGTGTTCGATGCCGGTGACGCGTGTCTCATTAGGGGCCGCGCGTGCCCTCCATGGGGCCGTCGGCGACGATGAGCTGGTTTCAGGAAGGGGAACGAGCATGGCGGCCATGAAGCCGCGGACGGGCGATGGCCCGCTCGAGGTGACCAAGGAGGGGCGGGGCATCGTCATGCGCGTTCCGCTCGAAGGCGGCGGTCGGCTCGTCGTCGAGCTGACCCCTGACGAGGCCGACGCGCTGGGCGACGCCCTCAAGAAGGTCGTCGGCTGACGCGGCGGAACGCGACCATACCCCTTCAGCCACCCCGGCACCCGAGACGGTGCCGGGGTCGCTGCTTTCCGGGGGTTCTACGGGGTTCTACGGACTGTGGAGGCCCTGGCCGGCGGAACAACACGCCGCAGTCACGGGGCCCGGTGCGCACACCTGCGGCGCTGTCGTCACCGACGCTCCGCCCGCGGCGGCGGCCCCGATGCCAACGTCTGCGGCCGCACGCGCCACGCCCCGCCCGCCGGCGCCCATCGGACACCGCCGATGTCCCGCGACCTGATCCGCCGGAGGCCTCAGCGCTTGACCGCGCACAGCAGCCCGTCGCCCACCGGGAGCAGGGACGGCACCAGATCCGGGCTCTCGCGCACGGCGCGCAGCAGCTCGCGCAGCCGGAGGACTTCGGTGGGCTGGGGGCTCGAGTCGACGGTCCGGCCGTTCGCGAAGACGCCCTCGAAGACCACCAGGCCACCCGTACGCAGCAGGCGCAACGATTCAGCGAGATAGTCCAGGAATTCCAGGCGGTCGCCGTCGCAGAACACCAGGTCGTAGCCGGCGTCCGCGAGCCGGGGCAGGACGTCCAGGGCGCGGCCCGGGATGAAGCGGGCCCGGTTGCTGGCGAAGCCGCAGGCGCGGAAGGCCTGGCGGGCGAACTGCTGGTGGTCCGGCTCCGGGTCGACGGTGGTCAGTACCCCGTCCGGCCGCATGCCGTACAGAAGATGCATTCCGGAGACGCCGGTCCCGGTGCCGATCTCCGCCACCGCCTTCGCGTCCACGGTGGCGGCGAGCATCCGCAGCGCGGCGCCCGTGCCGGGCGACACCGAGCGCAGCCCTGCCTCGCGGGCCCGGTCACGGGCCCAGCGCAGTGCTTCGTCCTCGGCGACATAGGCGTCGGCGAACGCCCAGCTCGTCTGCCGGTTGCCGGTAATGACCCTCTCCTGTCCCCGTGGTTGCCTGGGCGTGACTGTATCCGTTGGTGCCGGGAACCTGCTGATGGGACCGGGCGTTTAGAGGGGGAGGAATGCACTGGGGGACGCGGCCGGAGGGAAGAGCGGGGGATGAGGATGGATCAGTACGTCGGGCAGCGGCCCGAGCAGGAGCAGGACCGTCGGCGCACGCGACCGCCAGGTCGGTATGAGCGTGTATCAAATTCTCGTAAAACCGCTTATCCGGAGCTAACGGGCGAGGTGGCTATGGTAGGGGCTCCACTGGACACCACCAGAGCCGACAGGGGAGGTGCGGCTGTACCTGTGGATCGGGGAGGAGTGCTCCGGCGCTTTCTCGGATCGGCGGGCAGGCCGAAATCCGTGAACGACACCGCTGCTGACCACAGCCACGCCGCTGACCATGCCCAGACCGCGACCTTCTCCACCGACGCGGACGGGCAGGCGTGGACTCCGCCCACCTGGGAGGAGATCGTCAGCACCCACAGTGGCCGTGTGTACCGGCTCGCGTACCGCCTGACGGGGAACCAGCACGACGCCGAGGACCTCACACAGGAGGTCTTCGTCCGGGTCTTCCGTTCGCTGTCGACGTACACGCCCGGCACCTTCGAGGGCTGGCTGCACCGCATCACCACCAACCTCTTCCTGGACATGGTCCGCCGCAAGCAGCGCATCCGTTTCGACGCGCTGGGGGAGGACGCGGCCGAGCGACTGCCCAGCCGCGAGCCGTCGCCCCAGCAGGTCTTCAACGACGCGCACTTCGACGCGGACGTCCAGCAGGCCCTGGACACCCTCGCCCCGGAGTTCCGGGCGGCGGTCGTCCTGTGCGACATCGAGGGCCTCTCCTACGAGGAGATCGCCGCGACCCTGGGCGTCAAGCTCGGCACGGTCCGCTCGCGGATCCACCGAGGCCGCTCCCAGCTCCGCAAGGCCCTCGCGCACCGCTCGCCGGAAGCACGGGCCGAGCGTCGTTCCTTCGTGGCGCGTGTGCCCGCGCTGGGGGGAGGGGGCGCGACCGCGTGAGTGGATCACGTCCTACGCCTGCGGAGCAGCACCTGGGAGACCGACTTTCCGCCCTGGTGGACGGGGAGCTCGGTCATGAGTCGCGCGAGCGTGTCCTGGCGCATCTGGCCACCTGCACGAAGTGCAAGGCCGAGGCCGACGCGCAGCGCCGACTGAAGAACGTGTTCGCGGAAATGGCCCCGCCACCGCCCTCCGAGAGCTTCCTGGCCCGTCTGCAGGGGCTCCCCGGGGGAGGCGGTGACATGGACGGCGAGGAGCCGCCCGGCGGGGGACTGTTCGCCGCCGGGATCGGTGTCTTCGGCGTCAAAAGAGACGGCCCGCTCGACGCGTTCGAGTTCGGCTACGTCCCGGCGGGCCCGCACGCGGCCAATGCCCTGACCCCGTCGGCTCCCTCCCTTCCCTCCCGGTCCGCCCGCGAGGGCTTCCGTATCCATGACGTCAGCCGGCACGACGCCGACCGCTCCGCCTCGCGCGGGATGCGGTTCGCCTTCGTCGCCGCCGGAGCGGTCTCCCTGGCCGCGATCGCCCTGGGCGGGGTGGCCACGGTCGCACCGGGCGACACGGCCGCCGAGGCGCGCGGCGGTACGGGTGTGACACCGGCGCGTACGCAGGGCGCGG
>NZ_JAENRY010000154.1 GCF_016612545.1 Streptomyces sp. MBT65
GTTCGGGCCTTCTTTCATCTGCCCCACATGCCGACCGACCCCCTCCCGCCCATGCCCGGCGACTGGGTGGTCATCGTGTCGGGCAGTGTTCTCGCCCTGGCCGGATGCGTGGTGCTGCGCCGGCGCCCGCTGTCGGGGGTCGGGCTGCTGGTGGTGGGGACGTACGCCGTGACGCTGGGCCTGGACGCGTTGACGATCGGCCTCGTCCACTGTGCGGCGATCGACATTGCCGTGGGCTGGATCGCCGCCGGTCGCTCCCGCCGCCGGAGTCTCACCGCCCTCGCTCTGGCCGTCGCCGTGCTGCCCGGCTACGAACTCACCCGGGCCGGTCTCGGCCGCCCCCTCCGCCTGCCGTCACCGCCGAACGGCTGCGTATCGCACGGGAGATGCACGACACCGTGGCCCACAGCATCGGCATCATCGCCCTCCAGGCGGGCGCGGCCGCCCGGGTCACCACGACCCAGCCGGAGGCCGCGCGGCAGGCGATGCGGGCCGTGGAGGCCGAGGGGCGCGAGACGCTCGCCGGGCTGCGCCGCATGCTCGTCGCGCTGCGGGCCGCCGACGAGAGGTCCGTCCTGTCCGCCGGGCTCGGTGACCTCGACCGGCTCGCCGCGACGACCACGGCGGCCGGGGTCCGGGTCGAGGTGCGGCGGCGCGGTGAGCCGCGTCAACTCCCGCCCGACATCGACCTGTCGGCGTTCCGCATCGTCCAGGAGTCCGTCACCAACGTCGTACGGCACGCGGGGACGCGTGCGTGCCGGGTCACCCTCGACTACCGCGACGACGAACTCGCGGTGGAGGTGACCGACGACGGGCACGGGCGCGGGACGGCCACCGACACCGGGTTCGGGCTGGCGGGCATGCGGGAGCGAGTGGCGCTGCTGCACGGGGAGTTCGCGGCGGCGCCGCGTCCCGAGGGTGGTTTCCGGGTCGCGGTCCGGCTTCCGGTACCGGCGGCGGTCGTTCGATGAGCGGGTCCGTCCGGGTGCTCCTCGCCGACGACCAGCAACTCATCCGTACGGCACTGCGGATGGTGATGGCCGACCTCGACGACATGGAGGTCGTCGGGGAGGCGGGCACCGGGGCCGAGGCGGTACGGCTGACGGCCCAACTCGCCCCGGACGTCGTGGTGATGGACCTCCGCATGCCGGGGATGGACGGCATCGAGGCCACGCGGGCGATCGCGGAGAGTTCGTCGGCGGGTGCGGTGCCGGCGCGGGTTCTCGTCCTCACGACCTTCGACGACGACGATCACGTCTACGGCGCGTTGCGCGCGGGCGCGTCCGGCTTCCTGGTCAAGGACATGGCCCTGGACGACATCATCGGCGCGGTACGGGTGGTAGCCGCCGGGGACGCCCTGATCGCCCCGAGCGTGACCCGGCGCCTGATCCGTGACTTCGCGTCGTCCCGCCCCGAACCGGCCCGGATCCCACGGGAGTTGACGCGCATCACGGAGCGGGAACGCGAAGTGCTGACGCTGGTCGGCTCAGGGCTGTCCAACACGGAGATCGCGGCCGAGCTGTGCATCAGCGTGGCCACGGCGAAGACCTATCTGACCCGCCTCTTCACCAAGCTGGACGCGCGGGACCGGGTCCAGTTGGTGATCCTGGCCTATGAGGCGGGGCTGGTCTCGGTGGGGTAGGAAAACAGTTCGCCCGCGCCCACCTCCTCCGGTACGTTCGCCAGGTTCTTTTCACAGCTAGGAGGCTGTTGTGGCGTGTCGTATCGGTGAGCTCGTGCTCGGTTGTCGGGACCCCCAGGCGCTGGCGCGGTTCTGGTGCGAGGTTCTCGGCTTCGTCCTGCTGGAGAGCGAGGAGGGCGAGTGGGCGGAGATCGGGACGCCCGAGGGGTTCGGCGGTCCGCATCCGACGCTCTTCTTCAGCCGCCGGGACGAGCCGGAACCGGGCAAGTCCCGGCTGCACATCGACGTCAACCCCACCGACCGCGATCAGGCCGCCGAGCTCGAACGCCTGCTGAAGCTCGGCGCGCGTTTCGCCGACATCGGTCAGACCGGGGAAGAACAGTGGCACGTCCTCGCCGACCCCGAAGGCAATGAGTTCTGTTTGCTCAAGGCCCGTATCAATCCGCTCTGATCTCCGTGCCGCCGCTCTCTCCGACGTTTTCCGAATGGCCTGTTCGAACTGGCCGATAAACGTCCCGCCACCGTCCCGGCTCGACTTCGCCGACCTTCCGAGCCGTCTGCCGTGAACCGTTGGCCATGGCCAACCCCCCTGGTCCGCACCCCACTTGTGGTCGACAGACTCCTGCCGAGTGTAGGGGTGCGGGGGCTCCCTCGAGTTAAGAAGCGTGAAACTCGAAAAGGGAGGGGAGCCAGGTGTGGGCACACTGCTCGGAGGCGAAGGACACCTTGATGGAATTGCGGATTCGGGTGCGAGGAGAGCGATGGAGCCGCCGATGAAACCGCCGGTCGGATCGGTCGCCATGGACACCGGTACGGGGAGAGTCGGCATCGTCATGGGGCATGAGGGGCCTTATGTTCAACTGCGCCCGTACGGCGGCGGACGGGAGTGGGACGTCGAGCCGGCCGCCGTGCGGGACGCGACCCCGGCCGAGCGGCTGAGCGCGGCGACCGCGTACGCGAACGCCCGCAGCCGCGGCGAGGTGCCTTGAGGAAGCGGTGCCCCGGAACGGCGTAGGGCCACCGGGCCGTAGGGGACAATGGGCCCCATGAGTCTGTTCCGCGACGACGGCATCGTGCTGCGCACCCAGAAGCCGGGTGAGGCGGACCGGATCATGCCGCGGTCTCCCGGGGGGCGGCCCCCGTACCCCCGGCAGGAAACCCGCGGGGGTGCCGGATGAGTCTCTTCCGGGACGACGGCGTTGTCCTGCGGACCCAGAAGCTCGGTGAGGCGGACCGGATCATCACCCTGCTCACCCGGGGGCACGGGCGGGTGCGGGCGGTGGCGCGCGGGGTGCGGCGGACCAAGTCGAAGTTCGGCGCCCGGCTGGAACCCTTCTCGCATGTGGACGTGCAGTTCTTCGCGCGGGGCAGCGAACTCGTCGGGCGCGGGCTGCCGTTGTGCACACAGAGCGAGACCATCGCTCCGTACGGTGGCGGGATCGTCGCCGACTACGCGCGGTACACCGCCGGTACGGCCATGCTGGAGACCGCCGAGCGCTTCACCGACCACGAGGGCGAGCCCGCCGTACAGCAGTATCTGCTGCTCGTGGGCGGGCTGCGGACGCTGGCCGGCGGGGAGCACGCGCCGCATCTGATTCTCGACGCGTTCCTGCTGCGGTCGCTCGCCGTCAACGGGTACGCCCCGAGCTTCGGGGACTGTGCGAAGTGCGGGATGGCCGGGCCCAACCGGTTCTTCTCGGTGGCGTCGGGCGGGGTCGTCTGCGGCGACTGCCGGGTGGCCGGGAGCGTCGTACCCTCACCGCAGGCCCTGGATCTGCTCGGTGCGCTGCTCACGGGAGACTGGGAGACGGCGGACGCGTGCGAGGCGCGGCATGTGCGGGAGGGCAGCGGGCTGGTCTCCGCCTATCTGCACTGGCATCTGGAACGCGGGCTCCGCTCGCTGCGGTACGTAGAGAAGTCGTAAGCACCGAGGTTCAGAGAACAGAGGAACGAGAACGTCATGGTCGTACGCGGGATTCTGGGGCGCCAGCGGCGCGAGTACAAGACGCCGGAGCCGCACCCCTCCGGGGCCCGTGCGCCGAAGCTGCCCGGTGAGCTGATCCCGAAGCACGTCGCGATCGTCATGGACGGCAACGGGCGATGGGCGAAGGAGCGCGGGCTGCCGCGCACCGAGGGCCACAAGGTCGGCGCCGAGCGGGTGTTGGACGTGTTGCAGGGCGGCGTCGAGATGGGCGTCGGCGCGATCTCGCTGTACGCCTTCTCCACCGAGAACTGGAAGCGGTCGCCCGACGAGGTGCGCTTCCTCATGAACTTCAACCGCGACTTCATCCGCAAGACCCGCGACACCCTCGACGAACTCGGCATCCGGGTGCGGTGGGTGGGCCGGATGCCCAAGCTGTGGCGGTCGGTGGCCAAGGAGTTGCAGGTCGCGCAGGAGCAGACCAAGGACAACGACGCGCTCACCCTGTACTTCTGCATGAACTACGGCGGACGGGCCGAAATCGCCGACGCGGCAAAGGCGTTGGCCGAGGATGTACAGGCGGGCCGCCTCGACCCGGCCAAGGTCGACGAGAAGACCTTCGCCAAGTACATGTACTACCCGGACATGCCCGAGGTCGACCTCTTCCTCCGCCCCAGCGGGGAGCAGCGCACCTCCAACTACCTGATCTGGCAGAGCGCCTACGCCGAGATGGTCTTCCAGGACGTCCTGTGGCCGGACTTCGACCGCCGCGACCTCTGGCGAGCGTGCGTCGAATTCGCCCAGCGGGACCGTCGGTTCGGCGGCGCGGTCCCCAACGAGAAGCTCCTGGAGATGGAGAAGGAGATGCGCGGTACCGAGTAACGGGCGGTCACCTTCAGCCCGTCCGGCGTTTGAGGACGAGGCCCTTTCGGGGCCGAAGCGGGGGTCTGGGGGTGGCAGCCCCCAGAGACGCCCACGCCGACGAACCCGCACAACAACCGGTCAACCCGCGGCGCACTCCGCACACGTGCCGAAGATCTCCACCGTGTGCGCCACGTTCACATACCCGTGCTCCGCCGCGATCGCCTCCGCCCACTTCTCGACGGCCGGCCCCTCCACCTCCACCGCCTTGCCGCAGACTCGGCAGACGAGGTGGTGGTGATGGTCGCCGGTGGAGCAGCGGCGGTAGACCGACTCGCCTTCCGACGTGCGCAGGACGTCGACCTCGCCGGCGTCGGCGAGGGACTGGAGGGTGCGGTAGACCGTGGTCAGTCCGACCGAGTCGCCCTTGTGCTTGAGCATGTCGTGGAGTTCCTGGGCGCTGCGGAACTCGTCCACCTCGTTGAGCGCCGCCGACACGGCGGCACGCTGGCGGGTGGATCGTCCCTTTACGGGCGGGCCGGCCGTCGTCACCGTTGTCTCCTCACGTCTGCACTTTGCCGAGCCATTGTGCCAGCCCGGGCTGTGCGTGGTCAGACGCCGACCTCGTCGGCGGCCCCCCGTGTGGCTGGAATCGCGCACTCCACCGGGTCCCCGGCGGGTCGCGCGGCGGCCGCGGCCCGGGCCCGGCGCCTCGCCAGCGGGGCCGCCAGCGCAGTCAGCACGATGAACGCGGCGATCGTCAGGAGCACGATCGTCGCGCCGGGCGGGACGTCCTGGTAGTACGAGGTCACGGTGCCGCTGACCGTCACGGTCACGCCGATCACGCCCGCGATCGCCAGGGTCGCCCCGAAACTGCGGGTGAGCTGCTGGGCTGCGGCGACCGGCACCACCATCAGCGCGGAGACCAGGATCAGGCCGACGACCCGCATCGCGACGGTGACCGTGACGGCCGCGGTGACCGCCGTGAGCAGGTTCAGGGCGCGCACGGGCAGGCCGGTGACCCGCGCGAACTCCTCGTCGTGGTTGACGGCGAAGAGCTGCCGTCGTAGCCCCAGGGTGACCACGATCACGAACGCGGCCAGGATGCCGATCGCCGTGACGTCGGACTGCGAGACCGTGGAGAGCGAGCCGAAGAGGTACGAGCTCAGGTTGGCGTTCGAGCCGCCGGGCGCGAGGTTCACGAACATCACGCCGCCCGCCATCCCGCCGTAGAAGAGCATCGCGAGGGCGATGTCGCCGCGGGTCTTGCCGTACCAGCGGATCAGTTCCATGAGGACCGAGCCGAGGGCGGAGACGGCGGTGGCCATCCATACGGGGGAGGCGTTCAGCAGGAAGCCGAGGCCGACGCCGGTCATCGCGACGTGGCCGATGCCGTCGCCCATGAGGGGCTGGCGGCGCTGGACGAGGTAGATGCCGATCGCGGGGGCGGTGATGCCGACGAGGACGGCGGCGATGAGCGCCCGCTGCATGAAGGCGTAGTCGAGGAGGTCCATCAGCTCAGCAGTCCTGTGTGAAGCGGCTGGTGCGGGTGTACGTGGTCGTGGCCGGGCAGCGCGTGCTGGCCCAGCGCGCGGGGCGGCGGGCCGTCGTGCTGGACGCAGCCGTCGCGCAGGACGACGGCCCGGTCGATCAGGGGCTCCAGCGCGCCGAGTTCGTGCAGGACGAGCAACACCGTCGCGCCTTCGGCGACTTGGCGGGTCAGGGTGTCCGCCAGGACCGCCTGGCTGGCCAGGTCCACGCCCGCCATCGGCTCGTCCATGATGAGGAGTTCGGGTTCGGCGGCCAACGCGCGGGCGATCAGCACGCGTTGGTGCTGGCCGCCGGAGAGCGCGTTGACCGAGTCCTTGGCGCGGTCCGCCATGCCGACCAGTTCCAGGGCGTGTCGTACGGCGTCGTGGTCCGCCTTGCGCAGCAGGCCGAAGCGGGCGCGGGAGAGGCGGCCGGAGGCGACGATCTCGGTGACGGTGGCGGGCACCCCGCCCGCGGCCGTCGTGCGCTGCGGTACGTAGCCCACGCGCCGCCAGTCCTTGAAGGCGCGGCGCGGGGTGCCGAACAGCTCGATCTCCCCTGCGGACAACGGGACTTGGCCGATGATCGTGCGGATCGCGGTCGACTTGCCGGAGCCGTTGGCGCCGAGCAGCGCGACGACCTCACCGCGCCGCACGGTGAGGTCGATGCCGCGCAGGACGGGGCGCGAACCCAGCTCGGCGCGGACACCGCGCAGCGATATGACGGGTTCGGGCAATGCGCCCATGTCGTCCTCCGTAACGGTCATTTGGCGCCCAGCGCGGTCTGCAAGGCCTTGAGGTTGGCCTGCTGGACCGAGAAGTAGTCCTTGCCGCGGGACTTGGCGGTGATGCCCTCGATGGGGTCGAGGACGTCGGTCTTGAGGTTCGCGTCGGCGGCGATGGTCTTCGCGGTCTTGTCGCTGACGAGCGTCTCGTAGAACACGGTGGTGACGCCGTCGGCCTTGGCCATCTTCTCAAGGTCCTTCACACGCTCGGCACTGGGCTCCGACTCGGGGTCGAGGCCGTTGATGGCCTCCTCGGTGAGGCCGTAGCGCTCGGCGAGGTAGCCGAAGGCGGCGTGCGTGGTGATGAACACCTTGGTCTTCGTGTTCGCGAGGCCGGTCTTGAACTCGGTGTCGAGCGCGCCCAGTTTCTTGACCAGGACGGCGGTGTTGGTCCTGTAGTCGGCCGCGTTCTTCGGGTCGGCCTTCTCGAAGGCCTTGCCGACGCCCTCGGCGACCTGGGCGTAGCGCACCGGGTCGAGCCAGATGTGCGGGTCGAGGCCGGCCAGCTCGTCGTTCTCGGAGGTGTCGTGCGAGGCCGCGTGCCCGCCGACCTCGTTGCCGTGCTTCTCCAGCGTGGTCAGGGAGGCCGCGTCGATCTTCGTCTTGAGCTCGGACTGGCTCACCGCGTCGTCGACGGCCGGCTGGAGGTTCTTGAGGTAGAGCACCGCGTCGGACTCCTGGAGCGCGGCGGTCTGCCGCGCGCTGATCTCCAGGTCGTGCGGCTCCTGGCCGGGCTTGGTCAGGCTGGTCACATGGACGTGGTCGCCGCCGATCTGCTCGGCGAGGTACTGCAGCGGGTAGAACGCCGCGACGACGTCGAACTTGTCCGTGTTGGCCGCGGCTGCCGTGTCGGTCGAGCAGGCGGAGAGGGTCCCGAGACCGAGGGCGGTCGTGGCCGCGACGGCTATCGCGGATATGTGGCGTCGTCGTACGTTCATGACAGTCATTTTCAACTGACATGGAAACCGTTGTCAACAAGCTGCGGGTAGAGAACCGATTTGATACGGGGGCGGGAGGCGCCGGTAACCTGAGGCATTCGCTGCCGTCCATTCGTCATGAAGAGAGCACCGTGGCCGCCGACAAGATCGACACCATCGTCAGCCTGAGCAAGCGCCGTGGCTTCGTATTCCCCAGTAGTGAGATCTACGGCGGCCAGCGCGCCGCTTGGGACTACGGGCCACTGGGTGTCGAGCTCAAGGAGAACCTGAAGCGCCAGTGGTGGCGCTACATGGTGACGTCGCGCGAGGACGTGGTCGGTATCGACTCGTCCGTGATCCTGGCCCCCGAGGTGTGGGTCGCCTCCGGCCATGTCGCCACTTTCTCGGACCCGTTGACCGAGTGCACCGCGTGTCACAAGCGGTTCCGCGCGGACCACCTGGAGGAGGCGTACGAGGCCAAGCACGGCCGCGCCCCCGAGAAGGGCCTCGCCGACATCAACTGCCCCAACTGCGGCAACAAGGGCCAGTTCACCGAGCCCAAGGAGTTCTCCGGCCTGCTCTCCACCCACCTGGGTCCGACGCAGGACACCGGCTCCGTCGCCTATCTGCGCCCCGAGACCGCCCAGGGCATCTTCACCAACTTCGCCCAGGTGCAGACCACTTCGCGCCGCAAGCCGCCGTTCGGCATCGCGCAGATGGGCAAGTCCTTCCGCAACGAGATCACGCCCGGCAACTTCATCTTCCGGACCCGCGAGTTCGAGCAGATGGAGATGGAGTTCTTCGTCAAGCCGGGCGAGGACGAGAAGTGGCAGGAGTACTGGATGGAGCAGCGCTGGAACTGGTACACCGGCCTGGGCCTGCGCGAGGAGAACATGCGGTGGTACGACCACCCCAAGGAGAAGCTCTCCCACTACTCCAAGCGCACCGCTGACATCGAGTACCGCTTCCAGTTCGGCGGCAACGAGTGGGGCGAGCTGGAAGGTGTCGCCAACCGCACCGACTTCGACCTGAACGCCCACTCCAAGGCCTCCGGCCAGGACCTCTCCTTCTTCGACCAGGAGGCCCAGGAGCGCTGGACGCCGTACGTCATCGAGCCCGCCGCGGGTGTCGGCCGCGCGATGCTGGCGTTCCTGCTCGACGCGTATGTCGAGGACGAAGCGCCCAACGCCAAGGGCAAGTTGGAGAAGCGGACGGTGCTGCGGCTGGACCACCGGCTCGCCCCGGTGAAGGTGGCGGTGCTTCCGCTGTCCCGCAACCCCGAGCTGTCCCCGAAGGCCAAGGGCCTCGCGGCGGCGCTTCGTCAGAACTGGAACATCGAGTTCGACGACGCGGGTGCGATCGGCCGTCGTTACCGTCGTCAGGACGAGATCGGTACGCCGTACTGCGTGACGGTCGACTTCGACACGCTTGAGGACAACGCGGTGACGGTGCGCGAGCGGGACTCCATGAAGCAGGAGCGGGTGTCTCTCGACCAGATCGAGGGTTACCTCGCGGGGCGTCTCGTCGGCGCGTAGGTCTGTTGGGGGCGCCCTTCCGGGGGCTCCGCCCCCAGACCCCCATCGGCCCTGAAGGGGCCTCGTCCTCAAACGCCGGACGGGCTGAGTGTGTGGGCCTGTGGTTGAAGGGCGCCGGACGGGCTGAATGTGTGGGCCTGTGGTTGAAGGGCGCCGGACGGGCTGAATGTGTGGGCCTGTGCTTGAAAGGCGCCGGACGGGCTGAAGTTGCCCGTCCGGCGCCTTTCTCAGTGCCCGCCCATGGTGCTCAACGGCCTTGCAGGGCCTTGACGTTGTCGCCGAACGTCCAGTTCTTCGAGCCGTCCCAGTTGAGCGACCAGGTCATCAGGCCCTTGAGGGACGTGCCGTAGTGGCGCCAGGCCTGGGAGACGAGGGACGGGGTCATGTAACCGCCGCCCGCGCCCGACTGGGCGGGCAGGCCCGGGACCTGCTTGTCGTACGGGACCTTGATCGTCGTACCCTGCACGACCAGGCCCTTGTTGAGGCAGTCGGTCTGGGCGGTGAAGCCCGCGACGGTGCCCGCGGAGTACGAGTCGCCGGAGCAGCCGTACATGCTGCCGTTGTAGTACTGCATGTTGAGCCACCACAGGCGGCCGTTGTCCGCGTACTTCTTCACGATCGGGAGGTACGCGCCCCAGATCGAGCCGTACGTGATGCTGCCGCCGGTGACGTACGCGGTCTCCGGGGCCATCGTCAGGCCGAAGCTGGCCGGCATCTGGGCCAGGACGCCGTCGATGATGCGGATCAAGTTGGCCTGGGACGTGGAGAGTTGGGTGATGTTTCCGCTGCCCACCAGGCCCGTCTCGATGTCTATGTCGATGCCGTCGAAGTTGTACTTCTTCAGGATCGGCACGATCGTCGCCACGAACTTGTTCGCCACGGTGGTCGAGCTGAGGTCGATGCCCGCGGCCGCGCCGCCGATCGACATCAGGATCGTCTGGCCGGAGGCCTTCGCCGCGCACATCTCCGCGGGCGTGGCCACCTTCACGCCCGCGTCCATGCCGTCCTCCCACAGCGCGGTGCCGTCGGAGCGGATGACGGGGAACGCCGCGTTGATCACGTTGTAACCGTGCGCGGCGATCGCGGAGTTGGTGATCGGGGTCCAGCCGAAGGGCGGGTGGACGCCGTTGGCGGAGCCGTCCCAGTTCTCCCAGTAGCCCTGGAGGACCTTGCCGGCCGGGCGGGACTTGACGGCGCAGGTGTCGGCGGCGGAAGCGGCCCCGGCGACGGGGAGTTGGGCGAGGCCGGCCGTCGTCAGGGCGGCGGCGAGCAGGCACAGGGCACGGCGGAGCATACGGGCCTCCCGGTGGGGGTGCGGTGAGGTGTCGTAGGCATGACATTGCGCGTGGTCCAGACCTTTCGTCAAGAGGTCTGTACCACGCGATCACGCTGACAAGTATGGAATGACAGATATTGAAATCTGTCAGCTGTCATGCCAAGATGGCGGACATGACGATTCCCACACGCACTCTCGGCACCACCGGTCCCCAGGTCGCCGCCCTCGGCCTCGGCTGCATGGGCATGTCCGCGCTGTACGGCGAAGCGGACCGGGGCGAGTCCATCGCCACCATCCACGCCGCCCTCGAAGCGGGCGTGACGCTCCTCGACACCGGCGACTTCTACGCCATGGGCCACAACGAGATGCTGATCGGCGAGGCCCTGCGCGCCGCCCCCGCCGCCCGCCGCGAACAGGCGCTCACCAGCGTGAAGTTCGGGGCGCTGCGCGGCCCGGACGGCGGCTGGAGCGGCTACGACGGCCGGCCCGCCGCGGTGAAGAACTTCGCCGCGTACTCGCTGCAACGCCTCGGCGTCGACCACATCGACGTGTACCGGATCGCCCGGGTCGACCCCGACGTACCGATCGAGGAGACGGTCGGCGCGATCGCCGAACTGGTCGAGCAGGGCTACGTCCGGCACATCGGCCTCAGCGAGGTGGGCGCCGACACGATCCGCCGGGCCGCCGCGACCGCGCCGATCGCGGATGTGCAGCTGGAGTACGCGCTGATCACCCGCGGTATCGAGGACCGCATCCTGCCGACCACCCGTGAGCTGGGCATCTCCGTCACCGCGTACGGCGTGCTGTCCCGGGGGCTGATCTCCGGGCACTTCGCCGCCGACCGGCAGCTCGGCGCGAGCGACTACCGGGCGTACTCGCCGCGCTTCCAGGGCGACAACCTCCAGCACAACCTCGGCCTGGTCGAGCAGTTGCGGAAGCTCGCCGAGCAGAAGGGCGTCTCCGTCGCGCAGCTCGCCATCGCCTGGGTGCTGTCGCGGGGCGAGGACATCGTGCCGCTGATCGGCGCGCGGACCCGGGAGCGGCTGACGGAGTCGCTGGGCGCGCTGGACGTCGTACTGGACGCGGCGGACCTGGCCGCGATCGAGGCGGCCGTACCGGCGGACTCGGCGCTCGGTGAGCGCTACCCCGCCGAGGCGATGGCGCACCTCGACAGCGAGCACTGATCCCGTCTGCGGGTACGGTCTTCGTCATGGCAGCGAGCGAGACCCTGACCGCCGAGCGCATCCTCGAAGCGACCGAGGAGGTGCTGCGCCGCCACGGCCCGGCGAAAGCCACCGTGGTGGACGTGGCCCGCGCGCTCGGCGTCAGCCATGGCACCGTCTACCGGCACTTCCGTACGAAGGCGGCGCTGCGGGAGGCGGTCACCCAGCGCTGGCTGGACCGTACGTCGCAGACGCTGTCCCGCTTCGTGACGGAGGACCGCGATCCGCAGGCCCGGGTGCGGGACTGGCTGGAGGGGCTGTTCGAGGCCAAGCGGAAGAAGGCGGTCGGCGATCCCGAGCTGTTCGCCACGTACTCGGTGCTCGCGGAGGAAGCGGGCGAGGTGGTCAACGCGCACATCGACGAGCTGACCGACCAGCTCGCCGCGATCCTCCGGGCGGGCGTCGACAGCGGTGCCTTCACGGTCCCGGACCCGGCCGTCGCCGCCCGCGCGGTGTTCCAGGCCACCGGCCGCTTCCACGATCCGGCGTACGCGCGGGAGTGGCGGAAGCCGGGCGTGGAGGGGGAGTTCGGGGCGCTGGTGGACCTGTTGCTGCGAGGGCTGCGGGGCTGAGCGTGGGCCCCGGCCGGGTCACGTGACCTTGACGGTCACGGTCGGGGAGCAGGTCGTACCGGCCGCGATCCGCAGGTGTTCGTGGCCCGTGGTGGTGAGCTTCGCGGTGAGCGAGCAGCTGCTGCCGTACGAGTGCCGGGTCCGCGGAGTGTGAGGTTCACGGGGACTCCTCGCGCTTCAGCGCCCCGTCGTGGACCGCCAGAAGTCCCGCATCACCCGGGTCGCCGCCGGGCTCGTCATGCCCGCCTGGGTCAGGAGGATCGTGATGGTGCCGGTGAGCGGGACGATGTGGGCCGTGGTGCCGGTGCCGCCGACCCAGCCGTAGCGGCCGGGGACGTTCCACGGGTCGACGGGGGTGACGTCGACCTGGCCGCCGTAGCCCCAGCCCTGGCCCTCCAGGAAGAGGGTCGCGGACTCGCGCTGGGCGGCCGTGAGGTGGTTCGTGGTCATGCGGCTCACCGAGGTGGGCGTGAGGAGTCCCTGGCCGCCGGCCAGCAGCATGCGGGCGAAGGCCAGCCAGTCGTCCGCCGTGGAGACCAGGCCGCCGCCGCCCGAGGGGAAGCGCGGCAGCCGGCTGTAGTCGCCGTCCGGGGTGTCCGTCAGGCGCAGGGTGCCGTCCTCGGCCGGGGCGTAGCACGAGGTGAAGCGGTGCCGCTTCGAGGCCGGGACCTCGAACGCGGTGTCCCGCATGCCCAGCGGCTCGAAGATCCGCTCTTCCAGGAAGTCGGGCAGCGAGCGGCCCGACACCCGGGCCGCCAGGATGCCCTGGAGGGCGGACGAGGTGCCGTACAGCCAGGCCTCGCCCGGCTGGTGCAGCATCGGCACCCGGGCCAGCTGGGCCAGCCAGGTGTCCGGGTCCGGCCAGTCCCCGAAGGGGCGGCTGTGGTCCTGCACCGCGAACAGCGCCCCCGCCGCGGGCAGCGTGAAGTCGCTGGGGAGTCCCCACCCGGCGCGGAAACTGAGCAGGTCCTCCACGGTGACCGGGCGCTCGGCCGGCACGACGTCGTCGACGGGACTCGCGGGCGTGCGGACCACCATCGGCCTCGCCAGCTCCGGGAGCCACTCGGCCACCGGGTCGTCGAGCCCGATCCGGCCCTCGTCCACCAGCGTCAGCAGCGCCGCCGCCATGATCGGCTTGGTGATCGACGCGATACGGAAGATCGAGTCCCGGGTCATCGGGGCCGTGCCCTCGACGTCCGTCGAGCCGACGGCCACCACCTCGACGTCGGCGCCCCGGGCCACCAGACCCACGGCGCCCGGGAGCGTCCCGTCCTTGACCTGTCGGATCAGGGTCTCGCGCAGTTCGCTCATCGGTGGGCCTTCCGGTGCCGGTCGCGGTCGTGGACGCAGGCGTAGCAGTGCCTACGAGAGATACGACCCGGGCGGCGCCGGAAACTCATCGGCGACCCGCGCGCCCGCCGCCTACGCCGCCGACGGATCCACCGTCGCCTGGTGCTCCTCGGCCAGATGTTCCTCCGCCTTCAGCCACGGCAGGAACTGCGCGCTCTTCTTCCAGCCGCACGTGTCACAACTGATCGTGCGCTTCGCGCCGGTGCGCAGCACCCGGACGACGTGCTCGCGTCCGTGCTGGTCCCAGCGACTCACCTTGCTCTTGTTGATCTCCAGCATGATGTCTCGCCTCCGGCAAGGAGTGTGCAGCAAGACCAACATCAACGGGGCTCAATTCACGGCGAGTTGTCCAAGCTGTGAACATGACATCCCGGGTGCCGTCCGTATGTCACCCGATCGTGCGCGGCAGCCGCAGGCTGAGCAGCCCGGTCAGCACGACCCCCGCCAGCTGTACGAGCAGGGTGATCGCCAGCGCGTCCCGCATGCCCATGCCCGGGACCAGCGACAGGAAGAGGGTGCCGAGCGTGGCGACTCCGAGCGCCAGCGCGGACTGCTGGGTGGTGACCATCACGCCCGCGCCCACACCGGCACGGGCCGGCGGCACCTCGGACAGGATGATCCGGAAGATGATGGGCAGTTGGAGCGCCTGCCCGGCACCGGCGACGGCCGCGCCCGGGAGCAGTTCGACAAAGCCGAGATGCGGCCAGGAGCGCCACACGGCCAGCACGATCAGGCCCAGGCCCACCGCCTGGACGACCGAACCGGCCGTCACGATCCGCGTGCCGTACCGGGTCACCAGACGCGGCCCGGCGAGCGAGGCCAGGAAGAAGGTCACCGCCAGCGGGACCAGCGCGAGGCCCGCCGCGATCGGGCCGAGACCGGCGCCGCTCTGCAACGCCACCGCGATCACGAACATGAACCCGCTGAAGCCCATCCCGAACGGCAGGATCATCACCAGCCCGCGCCTGAGCGAGGTCAGCGCCAGCAGACTCGGCGGCACCAGCGGCGTACGGCCCTGCCGGTCCGCCCTGCGCTCCACCGCGTAGAACGCCGACGCGATCCCCGGGAACGCGGCCAGCGACAGCCAGGTCCACAGCGGCCAGCCCGCCGCCCGGCCCTCGGTCAGCGGCACCAGCAGCGCCAGCAGGGACGCGGCGAGCAGGAAGGTGCCGGGCACGTCCACCGGTTCGGGGTGCTGCGAACGCGTCTCCGGTACGACCTTGGCGGCCAGGAACAGTCCGATGACGACGACCGGCACGTTCACCAGGAACACCGCGCGCCAGCCGGTACCGGCTATGTCGGCGGCGACCAGGACCCCGCCGAGGATCTGCCCGGCCACCATGGCGAGGCCCGCGGTCGCGCCGTACAGGCCCATCGCCTTGGCGCGGCGCGGGCCCTGGGTCGCGGACTGGATGGTGGCCAACACCTGCGGGAGCATCGCCGCGGACGCCGCGCCCTGCGCGATCCGCGCGGCGACCAGCGTCCAGGCGGTGGGCGCGAGCCCGCACGCCAGCGAGGTCACGCCGAAGGCGGCCATCCCGCCCAGGAACAGCCGACGGCGCCCGAACAGGTCACCGAGCCGGCCGCCGAGGACGAGCAGCACGGCGTACGAGACCCCGTAGCCGGCGACGACGAGTTCGAGGACGGCCTCGCTCGCCGAGAGGTCCTTGCCGATGGTCGGCAGGGCCACGTTCACGATGAAGAAGTCGATGAGGGGCAGCGCCGCGGCCAGCAGCACCGTGAACAGTCCGAGGCCGCTGAGCACGGGTGCCGCCGCCGGGGACTTGGCGGTGCGGGAAGCGATGGTTTCGGTCACGCGGACCAGCGTGCGCCTCTCCGCAGACTGGTACCAGAGTCTCCTTATCCTGGTAGAACGACTACCTGGAAACAGGGTCCGCGCGGCGGCAGACTGGAGACATGACGACCATGGCACAGGAGACGGCGACAGAGACAGCGGTGGCCCCGCAGACCGAGTCGACGGTGCGACGCCATGAACTCGCCGCGTTCCTGCGCCACCGCCGTGAGCACATCACCCCCGAGCAGGTCGGCCTGCCGCGCGGCACCCGGCGCCGTACGCCCGGCCTGCGCCGCGAGGAGATCGCGCAGCTCGCCGCGGTCGGGGTCACCTGGTACACGTGGCTCGAACAGGCCCGGGACATCCAGGTCTCCGTCCAGGTCCTCGACGCGCTGGCCCGCACCCTGCTGCTCGACCCGAGCGAGCGCGCCCACCTCTTCAGGCTGGCCGACGCCGCCGACCCGCGGCCGGCGACGGAATGCCCGGTCGTCACGCCGGCCCTGCGGGAGATGCTGGACCAGCTGGACCCGATCCCGGCCTGTCTGCAGAACGCGCGGTACGACATCCTCGCCTACAACCGCACCTACGGGATGCTGCTCTGCGACATGGACGCGGTGCCGCCCGAGGACCGCAACTGCATGGTCCTCTCCTACACGCACGACGAGTGGCGGTCGTCGATCGTGCACCTGGAGAAGACCCAGCGGCTCATGGCCGCCCGCTTCCGGGGCTCCATGGCGGGCCACCTCGCCGACCCGACCTGGAAGACCCTGCTCACACGGCTGCGCACGTCCCCCGAGTTCTGCGACGTCTGGGACCGCCATGAGGTCGTGGGCGCCACCCCCCGCCGCAAGGAGTTCCGCAACACCCAGGTGGGCCGCATCACCGTCGACCACACCGACCTGTGGCTGGGCCCGTCGACGGGCCCGAGGATGGTGACGTACGCCCCGGCGGACGAGGAGACGAGGGAGAAGCTGGAGCGCCTGTACGCCATAGCGCAGGCGAGGTCTTAGGGGCGCGGGGCTGTGTCTGATGTGCGGCTACCGCCGCGTGGGCGCAACCCAGCCCCAGCGCACCCGCAGCCGCTCAACTAGGCGTTGATCCCTGCCGCTTCACGCACTTCGAACGACTGCAACTGCTCAGCCGTACGCTCAGCGGTCCTGCGCGCCCAAACCCCGCTGGTGACAACACCGAGCACCAGCACAGCCAACCCGCACACCACCAAGATCCACCACCCCGGCCGAGCAGCAGACACGAACGTCGACTTGTACGACGACGCCGACACCCCGGAAGCCAACACCGCCCCCACCACGGCAACCCCCAGCGTCTGCCCCAACTGCCGACTGGTGGAAGCAACGGCCGCCGCAACCCCCGCCTGGGCACGCGGCATCCCGGACACCGCCGTATTCGTGATCGGCGCGTTCACGAACCCGAACCCGATCCCGAACAGCAAGTACCCGATGAACCGCGTGACGTTGGACGTCTCCGCCTCGAACCCGGCGAACAGCACCGCACTCACGGTCATCGCGGACCCGGCGATCAGAAGGGGTATGCGCGGCCCCCGGCTACCGACGAGCCGCCCGGATATCGGCGCGCAGAGAAACGTGGGCACAGCCATCGGCAGCATCCACAGCCCGGCGTGCAGCGCGTCCAGCCCGACCACGTTCTGCAGATACAGCGTGGACAGGAACAGGAAGCCCCCCAGCGCCGAGAACGCGCTGATGGCGATCACCGTCGCCCCACTGAACGGCGCCGAACGGAAGAAGCGCAGGTCGATGAGGGGTTCGTCGCGCCGCGGCTCGTACCAGAGGAGCCCGGCGAGGGCGGCCAGCGCGAGGATCGCGAAGGGCAGGATCGAGGTGAACCCGGAGGAGGGCGCCTCGATGATCGCGTACGTCAGGGAGCCGAACAGGGCGATCACCATGAGCTGGCCGACCGGGTCCGCACGGCGGGCCTTGGGCGCGCGGGACTCGGGGATGAACTTCAGCGTGAGCAGCAGCGCGGCCACGCCCACCGGCAGGTTGATCCAGAAGATCGAGCGCCAGCCGACGGAGTCCACGAGCAGCCCGCCGATCAGCGGTCCCGCGGCCATCGATATGCCGACGACCGCACCCCACACCCCGATCGCCCGGGCCCGCTCGCGCGGCTCGGTGAAGGTGTTGGTGATGATCGACATGGCGACCGGGTTGAGCATCGAACCACCGACCGCCTGGATCATGCGGAACCAGATCAGCGCGTCCAGATCGGGCGCGACGGAGCAGAGCAGCGAGCCCAGGCTGAAGACCACCAGGCCGACGATGAAGACCCGCTTGCGGCCGATGCGGTCCGCCGTGGAGCCGGCCAGCATCAGCAGGGAGGCCAGGACCAGGGTGTACGCGTCGATCGTCCACTGGAGGCCGGAGGTCGAGGCGTGCAGATCGGTCTGCATCGCGGGCAGCGCGACGTTCAGGATGGTCACGTCCAGGCTCACGATCAGCAGACTCATGCAGCAGATCGCGAGTACCAGCATGCGGCGGCGTTGGCTGAGCTCGGGCATGCGAAACATCGTACGCGAAACTCGATAGTGCGTCTAACTAATGACTGGTGCACGATCTTCGGACCCGGGCGGGCGCGGGCACCGGAAGGTGTGCGGGACAATGGAGCAATGTCCACGCCCGCGTCCCTGTCCGTGTCCCCGGCCGTGTCGCCTTTGCGGATCGGCCCGCACACCGTCTCGCCGCCCGTCGTCCTGGCCCCCATGGCCGGGATCACCAACGCGCCCTTCCGCACCCTGTGCAGGGAGTTCAGCGGCGGTAAGGGCCTGTTCGTCAGCGAGATGATCACGACCCGGGCGCTGGTCGAGCGCAACGAGAAGACCATGCAGCTGATCCACTTCGACGCGACCGAGAAGCCGCGTTCGGTCCAGCTGTACGGCGTGGACCCGGCGACCGTCGGCAAGGCCGTCCGCATGATCGCGGAGGAGGGGCTCGCCGACCACATCGACCTCAACTTCGGCTGCCCGGTGCCGAAGGTCACCCGCAAGGGCGGCGGCTCCGCGCTGCCGTACAAGCGGAACCTGCTGCGGGCGATCCTGAAGGAGGCCGTCAGCGGGGCCGGGGACCTGCCGGTCACGATGAAGATGCGCAAGGGCATCGACGACGACCACATCACCTTCCTCGACGCCGGCCGGATCGCCGTCGAGGAGGGCGTCACGTCCATCGCGCTGCACGGCCGCACCGCCGCCCAGCACTACGGCGGCACCGCGGACTGGGACGCGATCGCCCGGCTGAAGGAGCATGTGCCGGAGATCCCCGTGCTCGGCAACGGCGACATCTGGTCGGCGCAGGACGCGCTGCGGATGGTGCGCGAGACCGGGTGCGACGGGGTCGTGGTCGGGCGTGGGTGCCTGGGTCGGCCGTGGCTGTTCGCCGACCTCGTGGCCGCGTTCGAGGGGCGTGAACAGGACGTCCTGGAGCCGTCGTTGCGCGAGGTCGCGGATGTCATGGTGCGGCACGCGACGCTGTTGGGGGAGTGGATCGGGGACGAGGCGCGGGGCGTCATCGACTTCCGTAAGCACGTCGCCTGGTACCTGAAGGGCTTCGCGGTCGGCAGCGAGATGCGCAAGCGGCTCGCCATCACCTCGTCGCTCGCCGAACTCCGGTCCGGGCTGGACGAGTTGGACCTCGACCAGCCCTGGCCCGCGGGCGCCGACGGGCCCCGCGGCCGTACGTCCGGCAACAACAGGGTGGTGCTGCCGGACGGTTGGCTGAAGGACCCGTACGACTGCGCGGGGATCAGCGAGGACGCGGAACTGGACACGTCCGGAGGCTGAACTTCCTACAGCTGAGCCTCAGTTCTTCTTCGGGTGGGGCGTCGAGCCGTAGGCCGTCAGGAACTTGTCGCGGAAGTCGCTCATCTTCCACACCGGAGCGTTGTGCGCGGGGCGCAGGCCGTCGCTCCAGTTCCAACTGTCGATCTTCTCAAGGACCTTGGGGTCCTTGGCGACGATCGAGATCGGGACGTCACGGCTGGCGTGGTTGCCGCTGACGCGGGCGATCGGCTGGTGGTCGCCGAGGAAGACGAGCACGGTGTTGTCGTTGCCGTAGCGCTCCAGCCACTGGGTGAGGGAGTTCACCGAGTACTGGATCGACTTGCCGTACTCCTGGCGGGACTTGGTGCTGTTGGCGATGACGTCGGACGCCTTGTTGCCGTCCTTCTGGATCGCGTCGAAGATCGAACCGTCGCCCAACTGGTCCCAGGGGACGAGCTTCGGGATCGGGGCCCAGGGCTGGTGGCTGGAGGTCAGGATCAGCAGGGACATCAGCGACTTGCCGTCGGTGCGCGGCTTGCTGTGCACCTGCTTCTGGAACTGCTCAAGCGCGTACTGGTCGGGCATCGTCGACCAGCTGAACTTCGGTCCCTGGTAGCCGAGTTGGAAGGCGTTGTAGACCTTGTCGAGGCCGTAGAAGCTCTGCTCGGGCCAGCCCTTCTGGATGCCCGGCATCACGCCGACGGTGTCGAAGGCGCCGGTCTTCTTGAAGGCGTCGGTCAGGCTGAGGTGGTCGCTGGCCATCACCGTGCGGTAGCGCTGCTGGTTGCTGACCCACAGGCCCGACATGGTGGTGGAGTGGCCGAGCCAGCTGCTGCCGCCGTAGGTCGCGGAGGTCAGCCAACCGCTCTTCGCGGCGAAGCCGGCCTTCGACAGGGCCTTGGTGTCGGCGGCGAGGGTGGCGTCGACGCCGGGCGCCATGATCGGGTCCTCGATCGCGCTACGGCCGTAGCTCTCGATGAAGGTGAA
>NZ_JAENRY010000155.1 GCF_016612545.1 Streptomyces sp. MBT65
GGGCCGGTGTGCCCTCCGGAGGGCACACCGGCCCCCGCGGAACTGGCCAGAATGGCACGCTCCGGCCTGGCCGGAGCGGCCCGCGTCGCCCACTGGGCCGACGCCGCACTACGCCCCGGCCGCGACAGCGCGAGCCCCGACGGCAAGGGCACCCTCTCCGACTCGACCGCCGAACTCGCGGCCGCGGATCTGGGCCTGACCCCGGCTCAGGTCCGCGCCGACTGGGACACCGCCCGCCTCGCCGGTCTCGTCGAGGTGCACGGCGACGAGGCCCGCCCCGGCTGGCGGCTGCGCGCCTGGGACCGCGACGACAGCGCCGTACTGCGCGGCTGGGTCGCCCTCTTCGACGCCTGGTCGCTCGCCCACCCGGAACCCCGGGAGCACGAGCCCTCAGCCGTCGCCGAGGTCGTCTCGGCCATGCCTCAGGTGCTCTCCTTCCTCCAGCTGTCCGCCGGACCCGTCCCCGTCGAACAGCTCCTCGACCTCCTCGGCCAACGGGTCACCGAACTGCGCACCGAGCGCTGCGAGATCCCCTACGGCCCCCAGCCCGAACCCGTCCCGCAGCCACCGGCCACCGACACTCCCGACACCCCTCTGGACCCCCTTCTCGACTGGGCCCTGCACGCCCTCGCCTCCGTCGGTGCCCTCACCTACGGCGATGCCCAGGCCACCCTCACCCCGCTCGGCAGCTGGGCGGTCTGGGTCAAGCTGGAGCAGATCTGCGTGGCCGCGCAGAGCCCCGCCGGGAACATCGAGCAGTCCGCCGAGGACATGCTCCGCGGCTGCTCCCAGCTCCGCCCGAACGCCGCCCGCGCCGAGTACCGCGCCTGGCTCGCCGCCCGCACCGTGGGCACCGCGGTCGGCCAGCTGATCGACGCCGCCCGCGGCGAGGACGCCCTGCTGCGCGGCCTCGCTTTCGAGGCGCTGCGCGTCGTCGGCGCCCCGGCCGAGCCCGACGTCCGCGCCGTCGCCGACGAGGCCACGCTGCGGCCGTACGCCCTGCTGTGGCTCGCCGAGCACGACGGGATCGACCCGGAGGACGCCCACGAGGTCCTCACCCGCGAAGAGGCCACCTGGCTGTGGGTCGACAGCGCCGCCGCCGTCGCCGACCACGGCGAGGCCCCGCTGCTCGTGCGCCACCTGGAGTCCGCCATCCAGCCGACCGTCCCGATGCTCCTCGACGAGGTGCGCGCCGTAGGACACCCGCGAACCGTGCAGGTCCTGGTCGCGCTCGCCGCCGCCCATCCCGACCCGGCCCTCGCCAAGGCCGTACGCCGGGCGGCCTTCCAGGTGCACACGGGGGGCAGCTAGGCGGGGTCAGGGACCCGTCGTCGCCGGTATCTCCGGGGCGTACGTACCGAAGCTCCAGATGTTGCCCTCGATGTCCCGGGCCATGTAGTCCCGTGATCCGTAGTCCTGGTCCGTCGGGGGCATCAGGATCTCCGCGCCGTGCTCCACGGCCCGCCGGTGATGGGCGTCGACGTCGGCCACGACGATGTACACCCCGGCGGGACCCGCGCTCTTCATCGCCTCGTCGAAACGGCCGCCGCGGCCCTTGGAACCGAGCATCACCGCGCCGTTGCCCTGCGCCAGCTCCGCGTGCATCACCGAGCCGTCCTCGCCCTCGTACACCGCCAGCTCGGTGAAGCCGAAGGCCTCCGTGAGCTGCCGGATCGCCGCCTTCGCGTCCGTGTAGAGCAGGGACGGGTAGATGGACGGGTGATTGCCGGGACGCCCGCTGTCCTTGTCAGCCATGCCGATCACTTCCTCGATCGTCTGGTCCTGCCGGGGCTTTTGCTGTCTTTCCGCTGCTTCGATCCGCTTTCGACGAGTCTTGCACCCGCCACTGACAACGCCCCGCGAACCGGCCCCACGGCCGTCAGCGGAAGGTGTTGCACTGCGCCATGTCCCCGGTCCGATAGCCCTGGTGGAACCACTGCTGCCGCTGCGCCGCCGACCCGTGCGTCCAGGTCTCCGGCGTCACCCGGCCCTGGAACCGCTCCTGGATCCGGTCGTCGCCCACGGCCGCCGCCGCGTCCAGCCCGTCCCGGATGTCGGCGTCCGTGAGGCTGGTGATCAACGGCCGCCCGGTCGACTCGTCCTTCGTGGTGGTCGCGTGATGCGCCCAGACCCCCGCGTAGCAGTCCGCCTGCAGTTCCACCCGCACCGCGTTGCTGCTCGCGCCGGTCCGCCCGTCCTGCGACCTGCCGAGCGTGCCCATCAGGTCCTGCACGTGGTGCCCGTACTCGTGCGCCACGACGTACGCCTGCGCGAACGGGCCGCCACTGGAGCCGAACTTCGTCCGCAGTTCGTCGAAGAAGCCCAGGTCCAGATAGACCTTCCGGTCGCCGGGGCAGTAGAACGGCCCCACCGCGGAGGTCGCCGTCCCGCACGCCGTGGCGACCTGCCCGCTGAAGAAGACCGTCGGCGACCGCGTGTACGTACCGCTGCGCCGCCGGAACTCGTCCGTCCAGAAGTCCTGCACGCTGTTGACCACCGCCACGATGCGGCAGTCCTCCTTGGTGTTCGCGTCCCGCCCGGTACGGCAGGACGACTGCACCTGGGCCAGCGAGGACGCGGTGGCCGCCGGCGAGTCGCTCCCCGACGACAACCCCAGGTTGTCGGGACCGACCCCGAAGAAGAGCCCGAGCAGCAGCGCGATCAGCCCCGCGAGACCACCGCCCACGGTCGCCCGGCCACCGGGGATCCGGCTGCCGCGCACGTCCTGCACCTCGGAGGTGTCCAGATTCGCGTCGTCGTCGAACTGCATGGCGTCATCCTCGCCCGCGCCTCCCGCCGGGGCGCCGGACAAGGGGCCGAACGGGGGACGGCCCCCAGCGGTCCGGCGCCCCGGGAGGTCGGGCCAGGCCGACGAGCCTCCACGCGCACGTGCCGTACGTCACGGGTGGTGGCGCCGCTCATCTCGCCGCCCCGGCCCTACCGCGCAGCTCATCGCCGTNGGGCGAGGGGCCGAACGGGGGACGGCCCCCAGCGGTCCGGCGCCCCGGGAGGTCGGGCCAGGCCGACGAGCCTCCACGCGCACGTGCCGTACGTCACGGGTGGTGGCGCCGCTCATCTCGCCGCCCCGGCCCTACCGCGCAGCTCATCGCCGTACACAGGAAAAGCGCTTGCACGACCCCGTTAGACTTGGCCTATGGCCATTCTCCTCGCGCATTAGACGGCGGGAACGTCCTCAGCCGCCCCTTCCGCCTACGACCCCGCTCTGGAGTCTGACCGTGATCTCCGCCTCCGGTATCGAGCTGCGCGCCGGTGCCCGCGTCCTCATCGAGTCCGCAACGTTCCGAGTCGCCAAGGGCGACCGCATCGGTCTGGTCGGGCGCAACGGCGCCGGCAAGACCACCCTGACCAAGGTCCTGGCCGGCGAGGGCCAGCCCGCCGGAGGCACCGTCACCCGCTCCGGCGAGGTCGGCTACCTCCCCCAGGATCCCCGCACCGGCGACCTGGACGTGCTCGCCAGCGACCGCATCCTCTCCGCGCGCGGCCTGGACACCCTGATCCGCAAGATGCGCGAGAACGAACAGCGCATCGCCAGCGGCAGCGGCGCCACCCGCGACAAGGCCATGCGGCAGTACGAGCGCCAGGAGACGGAATTCCTCACCAAGGGGGGCTACTCCGCCGAGGCCGAGGCGGCCACCATCGCCGCCGCGCTGAACCTCCCGGACCGCGTGCTCGGCCAGCCGCTCCATACGCTCTCCGGCGGTCAGCGCCGCCGTATCGAGCTGGCCCGCATCCTGTTCTCCGACGCGGACACGCTGCTCCTCGACGAGCCCACGAACCACCTCGACGCCGACTCCATCGTCTGGCTCCGCGACTACCTGAAGACGTACCGCGGCGGCTTCATCGTGATCTCCCACGACACCGACCTCGTCGAGACCGTCGTCAACAAGGTGTTCTATCTGGACGCCAACCGCGCCCAGATCGACTACTACAACATGGGCTGGAAGCTCTACCAGCAGCAGCGCGAGGCCGACGAGAAGCGCCGCAAGCGCGAGCGGCAGAACGCCGAGAAGAAGGCCGCCGCCCTGCACTCGCAGGCCGACAAGATGCGCGCCAAGGCCACCAAGACGGTCGCCGCGCAGAACATGGCCAAGCGCGCCGACCGCCTGCTCGCCGGGCTCGACGCGGTGCGCGTCTCCGACAAGGTCGCCAAGCTGCGCTTCCCGGAGCCCTCGCCCTGCGGCAAGACCCCGCTCATGGCGGAGGGCCTGTCGAAGTCGTACGGCTCCCTGGAGATCTTCACCGACGTCGACCTGGCCATCGACAAGGGTTCGCGTGTCGTCATCCTCGGTCTGAACGGCGCAGGCAAGACGACCCTCCTGAAGCTTCTCGGCGGTGCCGAGAAGCCCGACACCGGCGAGATCATCCAGGGCCACGGCCTCAAGCTCGGCTACTACGCGCAGGAGCACGAGACCCTCGACCCGGAGCGCACGGTCCTGGAGAACATGCGCTCCGCGGCGCCCGACCTGGACCTCGTAGAAGTCCGCAAGACGCTCGGCTCGTTCCTGTTCTCCGGGGACGACGTCGACAAGCCCGCCGGGGTCCTCTCCGGTGGTGAGAAGACGCGTCTCGCGCTCGCCACCCTCGTGGTGTCGTCCGCGAACGTCCTCCTCCTGGATGAGCCGACGAACAACCTGGACCCCGCCAGCCGCGAGGAGATCCTCGGCGCACTGCGCACCTACAAGGGCGCCGTCGTCCTCGTCACCCACGACGAGGGCGCCGTGGAGGCACTCCAGCCGGAGCGCATCATCCTGCTGCCGGACGGCGTCGAGGACCTGTGGGGCGCGGACTACGCGGATCTCGTCGCCCTGGCGTGACCGGAGGTCCGTAGCCAGAAGCCCGTGACCGAAGCCCTGATCCAATGACCGTGATCGAATGCTTGATCAACGGCGTATGGATCATTCGGCCTACCGGTGATCCACCATCTGTGTGAGATCTCCTCGTACCGAGGTGTGTCGTACACCGATTTCCCGGCCGAGCCCTATATCGACAAGGGCTCGGCCGTCCTGCGTCTCTGACCAGGTATTTCGCGGGACAACTCGTTCGGCCGCACGGACACGACCGTATGGAATTCCACATTCCACTTGTGGGGACGCGCTCCTGTCGTCAAAACCTTGTCTTACGGACCTTGCCGAATGGGTGGCCATGAACGCTTGGAGGGGTGATCATGAGGAGACCAAGAGCGCACTTCCCATGAGGAGGCACGGGTGGCCGAGACTCTGAAGAAGGGCAGCCGGGTAACCGGCGCCGCGCGCGACAAGCTCGCGGCAGACCTGAAGAAGAAGTACGACTCCGGTGCGAGCATCCGAGCGCTGGCCGAGGAAACCGGCCGCTCGTATGGCTTCGTCCACCGGATGCTCAGTGAGTCGGGCGTCACGCTCCGTGGGCGTGGCGGGGCGACCCGGGGCAAGAAGGCTTCGGCCTGACCCCGGGCGGCCCATCGTTTTCGATGGTGGCCACCCGGTCGGACGACTGACCGGCCGGGTGGTTACTGTGCAGTCACTTAGCTCTGCTCTGCTGACCGCACACATCGGAGGCGCCCCATGGCTTCGCCCGAACAGGACGACAAGGACCTCGGTCCCGTACTCGACAAGGACGGCGTACGGCTCACCGTCGACGACGCGATCGCCACGGTGACGCTGACCAACCCGGCCAAGCGCAACGCTCAAAGTCCTGCTCTCTGGCGGGCGTTGGCGGAGGCCGGGCGGTTGCTGCCGGGCTCCGTCCGTGTCGTCGTACTGCGTGCCGAGGGCAAGTCCTTCTCGGCCGGACTCGACCGGCAGGCGTTCACGCCCGAGGGCTTCGACGGCGAACCGTCGTTCATCGACCTCGCGCACAGCAGCGACGCCGTGCTGGACGGGACCATCGCCGAGTACCAGGCGGGCTTCACCTGGTGGCGACGCAGCGACATCGTGTCCATCGCCGCCGTCCAGGGGCACGCCATCGGGGCCGGCTTCCAGCTCGCCCTCGCCTGTGACCTGCGCGTCGTCGCCGACGACGTCCAGTTCGCCATGCGCGAGACCAGCCTCGGCCTGGTGCCCGACCTCACCGGCACACATCCCCTGGTGGGCCTCGTCGGCTACGCCCGCGCGCTGGAGATCTGCGCGACCGGACGCTCCGTCCTGGCCGAGGAAGCCGTCAGCACCGGCCTCGCGAACATCGCCGTGCCCGGCGACCAACTCGAGGACGCCGTACGCGACCTCACGTCCGCACTGCTGGCCGCACCACGCGACGCCGTCATCGAGACCAAGGCGCTGCTCCAGGGCGTCCAGGGGCGTGCCTACGACGACCAGCGCGCCGCCGAGCGCGCCGCGCAGGCGCGACGACTGCGGGACCTGGCCGGCGTCGGCGAATAGGCGTCAGCCGATCGGGGTTCAGCCGACCCTCGTGACGAGCACCGCCACGGTCGGCCGACCCGGCAGCACCTCGCCGACCCTCGCGCGGACCTCCCGAGCCACCTCCAAGGCCCGGTGGTCCGCGCGTACGGCGACCTCCACGCGTGCGTGCAGACGTGCCAGCGCGCCGTCGTCCTGCCGCTCCTCGAGGTGCACCGCCCGTCCCAGTCCGCCCAACGCGCCGGTCAGCCGGGCCACGCCCGGGACGGCGAGCGCGACCGCGATGATCCGGGACTCGCCGCCGTCGTCAACATTGACCATCAGGTCAAGGTCATCAACATGGTCAATGTCGGCGACAGGGTGATCCACATCGTCCACACGATCAACGTCGTCCATATGGTCCAGCAAGGCCGTCACCTCTAGATCGACCTCCACCACCACCAGCCCGAGTCGCTCCGCCGCGGCCGTCGCCAGGGCCGTGCGCAGTGCGGCCGCCGTGGTCGGCAGCGGCTCGGTCGCCACGGCCGCGAAGTCGGCCGTGATCCGCAGCGGACCGGGCGGCAGGGCACCCGGCGGAGGCGGTACGGCGGGCTCGTGCGCGTCCGCCGGGTCCGTGAGCGCGATCCGGAGCGCGCCCAGCCGCACGCCCCGCACATGCTGCGCCACGCCCCGGAGCACGGCCTCGGCCGCCCGCTCGGTGATCCACGCGCCGTCACGCCGATCACCCAGGGGCAGCAGCCTGCCGAGCCGCAGTTGCTGCCGTACCGCTCGTGTCCACGCGTCCGC
Source organism: Streptomyces sp. MBT65 (assembly GCF_016612545.1). Lineage (GTDB taxonomy): Bacteria > Actinomycetota > Actinomycetes > Streptomycetales > Streptomycetaceae > Streptomyces. Next base: position 7,140 of record NZ_JAENRY010000155.1, read on the forward strand.
CGTCATTCCTCCAGCCTGCCGCATGTCCAGCGCGCGACCGGGCAACCGCACTTACCTTGGTCGAAGGACGACGACCGAAAGGGACGTACGGCGATGACCGACATGACGGAGCGGAACCGGACCCAGGACCCCGACGGTGAGCGGGAGCCCGTACAGACCCGCAAACCCCCCACCAAGCGCGGCGGCGGCGACCCCGCGTCCAGGGGGCGGACCACCATCGCCGACGGGGTCGTGGAGAAGATCGCCGGGCTGGCCGCCCGGGACGTGCTGGGCGTGCACGCCATGGGCAGCGGGCTGTCCCGCACCTTCGGGGCCGTGCGCGACCGGGTGCCCGGCGGTACGAAGTCGGTGTCCAGGGGTGTGAAGGCCGAGGTCGGCGAGGTGCAGACCGCGCTCGACCTGGAGATCGTCGTCGACTACGGAGTGTCGATCGCGGACGTCGCCCGGGCCGTACGGGAGAACGTCATCGCGGCCGTGGAGCGGATGACCGGCCTCGAAGTCGTCGAGGTCAACATCGCGGTGAGCGACGTGAAGCTGCCGGACGAAGAGGACGACGAACCGGAACCCCGACTCCAGTGACCGAGCCGACGAACGAACCGGCGGACGAACCGGCGGGCGAATCGATGAGCGGGCCGACGAACGAGCTGAGGAGCGCAGGATGAGCAGGGCCGTGGTCGGCATGATCGCCGGAATGGCACTGGGCTTCGCCGGATACTTCGGCGGGTTCGGTGCCTTCCTGCTGGTGGCGGCCCTGGGCGCCATCGGGTTCGTCGTCGGCCGGTTCCTCGAAGGGGACCTGGAACTCGGCGACTTCTTCCGCTCGCGTGACGACCGGCGGCGATGACGTCCATGAGCGGCGGGGACGGCGCGGTCGACGAGCGCGGCAGAACCGCGGTGGTCGTCGCGCCCGGCGAGCGGGGCGCCACCCGGATCGGCGACCGGGTCGTCGCGAAGATCGCCGCACAAGCCGCGCGTGAGGCGCTCGGACCACTGCCCCCGGAGGCCGCACCGCCGCATGCCACCGTCGTCGTACACCACGAGACGGCACGCGTGCGCGTGCACCTCGAACTGGACTATCCCTGCGACATCGGCGACCGCTGTTCTCGGGTGCGTCGACAGGTGGTTCAGCGGGTACGCGCGTTGGTGGGCATGGAGGTGCCCGAGGTCGCCGTCCACGTAGAACGGCTCCATCCGGCACAGGCACACCGTGCGGCACAGGGGAGGACGCTATGAGCGAGCCCCAAGGCTCCGAAGGCACGACCCAACGACTACCGGTCATCGAGAAGGAGACCGATCCAGGGCGGGACGGGTACGTCCCGGCACCGGACCACGATCCCGTACCCGTGGTGGGGGACGGCAGGAACGGCCGCTTCTGGTCGGCGCGCCGCGTCCCCGCGGGCATCGTCGCCGTCCTGCTGCTCGCCGGCACGGGCGCCCTGCTCTACGACGTCACCGCCGTGCGCGCGGAGCGGCCCGCCGCGCACTGGCGCCGGGAACTCGCCCGGCAGCTCGCCGAACGGCCACTCGACGACACCTGGGTGCTCGTCGGCGCCGGCATCGCCGCCGCCCTCGGCCTCTGGCTGATCGTGCTCGCCCTCACGCCCGGCCTGCGCCAGGTGCTTCCGATGCGCCGCACCCACGCCGACATCCGGGCCGGCCTGCAGCGCACCGCCGCCGCGATGGTGCTGCGCGACCGGGCCATGGAGGTCTCCGGCGTGCAGTCGGTGCGCGTACGGACGAGCCGGACGAAGGCCGACGTCCGCGTGGTGTCGCATTTCCGTGAACTCGACGATGTACGGACCGACTTGGACGCCGTGCTCGGCGACGCGATCACCGGGCTCGGGCTGGCCCGGCCGCCCGCTCTGTCGGTGCGCGTCGGCCGTGCCGGACGGAAGGGGTGAGGTCGGTGCTCAGGATCGTCAACCGTGTGGTGATCGGCGTCGTGGGTCTCGTACTGGTCGTGCTCGGCGGGTCCGCGCTGGCCGTCGGGCTCGGCGTGAAGCCGCCCTCCTGGTGGATCCACGACGGCCGCCACGACGTCCTGCTGAGCGACGCTCAGCGGACCCGCTGGCGGGCCGACGGCTGGTGGTGGCCCACCGTCCTCGCCACGCTCGCCGTCGTCGTCCTGCTGGCCCTGTGGTGGCTCGTCGCGGTGCTACGGCGGCGCCGGCTCACCGAGGTCGCCGTCAGCACCGGAGACGGCGAGGGCGCGCTGCTGCGGGGCCGGGCCCTGGAGGGCGTCCTCGCCACCGACGCGGGCGCCCTGGAAGGCGTGGCCCACGCGCACGTGCGGCTCGCCGGCACCCGCACCGCACCCGAGGCCCGTGTCCGGCTCGGCCTGGAACCGCACGTGGACCCCGGAGTGGCCCTCGACCACCTGACGGCCAACGCCCTGGCCCACGCCCGCGATTCGGCGGGCCTGGAGGCGTTGCCGACAGAGGTGCGGCTGACGGGCGTCAAGCACCGCGCGGAGAGGGTGAGTTGACGGGGTGAGCGGGCGGGGCGAGGCGACGGTTCGTCAGAATCCGTGCCGCATCCCGCCGTCGACCGGCACCATGATCCCCGTCAGGTAGGACGCGGCCGGCGACAACAGGAACGCAGCCACCCGCCCGAACTCGTCCGACGTCCCGTAGCGCCGCAGCGGAATCCGCGACTCGTTGGCCGCACGCGTGGCCTCCGGGTCCGCGGACAGCCCGTCCAGCTCGCGCACGCGGTCCGTGTCGATGCGGGCCGGCAGCAGTCCCACGACCCGGATGCCGCGCGGCCCCAGTTCGTCGCCGAGGGACTTGGCGAAACCGGCCAGACCGGGCCGCAGCGCGTTCGAGATCGTCAGCCCCGGGATCGGCTCGTGCACCGACCCCGACAGCACGAACCCGATGACACCGCCCGCCTCCAGCTCCGCGGCCGCCGCGCGGGCGAGCCGCACCGCGCCCAGGAACACCGACTCGAACGACGCCTGCCACTGCTCGTCGGTGGTGTCGGCGACGAACCCGGGCGGCGGCCCGCCGACGCTCACGAGGATGCCGTCGAAGCGCCCGAAGTGGTCACGCGCGGCGGTGATCAGCCGGGCCGGCGCGTCCGCGTCGGCGTTGTCGACGGCCACGCCGATCGCGTTCCGTCCCAGCTCGGCCGCCGCGTCGGCGGCCCGCTGCTCGTCGCGCCCTGTGACGACCACCTTCGCGCCGTCGGCCACCAGCTCGCGCGCGGAGGCGTTGCCCAGCCCGCGGGTGGCCCCGGTGACGACGTACACCCGGTCCTTCAGTCCAAGATCCATGGCCCCTATCCTGCCTCCTCGTCCCCGAACAGGGCGAGGGCACTGTTCACCAGACCGATGTGGCTGAACGCCTGCGGGAAGTTGCCGAGCTGACGGCCCGCCACCGGGTCGTACTCCTCCGCGAGGAGCCCCACGTCGTTCGCGAGCCCGACCAGCCGCTCGAACAGCACGCGCGCGTCCTTCGTGCGGCCCGTCAGGTGCAGGGCGTCCACGAGCCAGAAGGAGCACGCCAGGAAGGCGCCCTCGTCGCCGGGCAGCCCGTCCACGGGGGTGTCGGCCGCGGTGTCGTAGCGGCGTACGAAGCCGTCGTGGCCCAGGGCCGCGTGGACCGCGTCGACCGTGCCGACGACCCGGGGATCGTCGGGCGGCAGGAAACCGAAGCGGGGGATGAGCAGCAGGGCGGCGTCGAGTTCCTGCGAGCCGTAGTACTGCGTGAACGTGTTGCGTTCCGGGTCGTAGCCCTTCTCGCACACGTCCTGGTGCACCGCGTCCCGTAGCGCGCGCCAGCCCTCCAGGTCGCCGGGCAGGTCGGCGTACTCCTCCAGAGTGCGTACGGCCCGGTCGGCGGCCACCCACACCATGACCTTGGAGTGCACGAAGTGCCGGCGCCCGCCGCGCACCTCCCACAGGCCCTCGTCCGGCTGCTGCCACCGCGCGCGCAGCCACTCCAGGAGGACGGCCTGGAGCGACCACATGTGCGGCTTGGGGGTCAGGCCCGCGCGGCGGGCCAGCCACAGGGAGTCCATGACCTCCCCGTAGACGTCGAGTTGGAGCTGGTTGACGGCTCCGTTGCCGATGCGTACGGGGGCCGAGCCGCCGAAGCCGGAGAGGTGCGGCAGTTCGAACTCGGGCAGTCGCCGTTCGCCCGCCACGCCGTACATGATCTGCAGGTCCGCCGGATCGCCCGCGACCGCGCGCAGCAGCCAGTCGCGCCAGGCCTCGGCCTCCTTGTGGTAGCCCGCGGCGACCAGGGCACCCAGGGTGAGGCTCGAGTCGCGCAGCCAGCAGTAGCGGTAGTCCCAGTTGCGGACGCCGCCCATCTCCTCGGGCAGCGAGGTGGTGGCCGCTGCGACGATGCCACCGGTCGGGCGGTAGGTGAGGGCCTTGAGGGTGATCAGGGAACGTACGACCGCGTCCCTGTAGGGGCCGTCGTAGCGGCAGCGGGCCGCCCAGTGCTCCCAGTCCCCGACGCTGTGCCGCAGCGACTTGTACGGGTCGACCAGAGGCGGGCGCGGCTCGTGCGAGGGATGCCAGGTGAGGACGAAGGCGACCTTCTCACCGGCCTCGACGGTGAACTCGGAGAGCGTGCTGAAGTCCTCGCCCCAGGTGCGCACCTCGGGCTCGCTGCGCAGCCACACCGAGTCGGGGCCCGCGACGGCCACCCGGTGGCCGTCGGACCTGCGCACCCACGGCACGACCGCGCCGTAGTCGAAGCGCAGGCGGAGCGTGCTGCGGACGGTGACCTTGCCGCTCAGGCCCTCCACGATGCGTACGACGTCGGGGGCGCGGTGGCGCTGGGGCATCAGGTCGGTGACGCGTACCGTGCCCTCGTCGGTCTCCCACTCCGTGTCCAGGACCAGGGTGTCGGGGCGGTAGGCGCGGCGGGTGCAGCGGTCGGCGCCCTTGGGGGCGATGCGCCAGTGGCCGTTGTCCTCGTCGCCGAGCAGTCTGGCGAAGCAGGCGGCCGAGTCGAAGCGGGGCAGGCACAGCCAGTCGACCGAACCGTCCATGCCGACCAGGGCCGCGGTCTGTTCGTCGCCGATGAGGGCGTAGTCCTCGATACGTGGGTGCACGGGGTGCGGGTTCCCTGCCTGTTGGTGAGGCAATCAAGGTTCGGGGCCGGGCGGGTGAAGCGAGGGAGGGCTCAGACCGCCGCGGGTTCGGCCTCGGCGGGCTCCGCGGCCTTCGCAGCCGCCTCCCGGCGGTCCCGGGCCTCGCGGCGGGCCAGGACGACGTAGCCGACCGGGACGGCCGCCGCGAACAGCCACCACTGGATCATGTACGCGTAGTTCAGGGGGGCGTCTTCCTTGCCCGGGTCGGAGATCTGCTCCGGGGTGTCGCCCTTCGCCTCGGGCGCCGTCTGCTCGACATAGCCGCCGAGCACCTGGGCGTCGAGGCGCTTCGCCTGTTCCTCACTGTTGATCAACATGATCTGGCGGTCGGGCAGGCCCTTCAGGTCCTTGATGCCGCTGGCCGCGGTCGTCTCGTCGGCCATCAGACGTCCCGTGATGGTGGTCCGGCCGCTCGGCGGCGCGGGGATCTTCGGGAACGCGGTCTGCGCGCCGTTCGCCGGGATCCATCCACGGTTGATCAACACGACCTTGCCGTCCGTCAACACGAACGGGGTCAGTACATGGAAGCCGACCTCGTCGTCGTCATTCGTACGACGCCGGACGACGACTTCCTTGGAGGTCTCGAAGGTGCCCGTCGCGGTGACGGTGCGGTACCTCTCGGTACGGGTCACCGCGTGGCCGGGGGTGCTGATCGTCTCCACGGGGACCGGCTTGGCGTGCAGCGCGTCCGCGACCAACTGGTTCCGGGCACTGCGCATCTCGTAGCGGTGCATCTGCCAGATGCCCAGCCTGATCATCGTGGGGATCAGGAGAAGGGTGATCAACGCGAGGATCACCCACTGCCGGGACATCAGGAAGCGGTACACCCCACGACCGTACAACTCGGTCGTGGGGCGCATTGAGGGGGGTACCGGAAGGGGCTTCCGGAATGCCGGTGGCTCACACCTTGTCGACGATCCCCACCATCCCCTCCGCCCGCGCGCAGTGGCCGCCGCAGAACCAGCGGCCCTCGACCTCCACGCCCTGGCCGATGATCTGCACCCGGCAGTGCTCGCAGATCGGGGCCATGCGGTGGATCGCGCAGGAGAAGCAGTCGAAGACGTGCACCGCGCCCTGCGCGTGCACCTCGAAACTCATGCCGTAGTCATTGCCGCACACTTCACATCTCGCCATGCGCCACAGGGTGGGCCGTCCGCCCGGCACGGGCGAGCGGACGCGGGGCGAGTCGCGCCCCAATCACCCGTCCGTACGGCTCCCCGCGGCGCGCTCAGTCCGCCTGCTCGACGTCCCGGAGGAGTTGCCCGAACGCCGCCTCGTCCACCACGGGTGTGCCGAACTGCCGGGCCTTGACCACCTTCGAGGTGCCCGAGTCCGGGTCGTTCGTGACGAGCAGGCTGGTCAGCCGGGACAGGCTCGTCGCGACATGCAGCCCGGCCTCCACGGCCCGGTCCTCCAGCAGCTCGCGCTCGATGGACGTGTCCCCGGAGAACGCGATCCGCATCCCCTGCTTGAGCGGCCTGCCGTCCTCGAACCGCCCCGGGTTGGGGTAGGGACACGCGGGCCGCTTGCGCGCGGGACGCCAACTGCCCGCCCCGTAGCCGCTGTAGCCCCCGGACTGCTGGCCGATCCGGGGCGCGGGCCGGTCGGCGGTCCACTCGGTCAGCGGCCGGCACTCGTGCAGCGGCAGCCGTACGCCGCCCAGGGCCGCCGCGCGCAGGCTCGGCCGGAACGCCTCGGCGAGCACGCGCGCGTCGTCCAGCGCGTGGTGCGCGCGCTGCTGGACGACACCGAAGTGCGCCGCCAGGGACTCCAGTTTGTGGTTGGGCAGCGGCAGGCTCAGCTCCTTGGACAGCGCGATGGTGCACAGCCGCTGCCGGACCGGGGGCTCGATCTGCACGCGCGCGTACTCCCGCGCGATCATCTGCCAGTCGAAGACCGCGTTGTGCGCGACCAGCACCCGGCCCTCCAGGCGGGTCGCGAACTCGTCGGCGATGTCCTTGAAGAGGGGCGCGCCCTCCAGGACGTCACTCGTCAGACCGTGGATCCACACGGGGCCGGGATCGCGCTCCGGGTTGACCATCGTGTACCAGTGGTCCTCGACCTCGCCGAGCGCGTCCAGACGATAGACGGCCGCGGAGATTATCCGGTCGTCCCGGGCCAGGCCGGTGGTCTCCACGTCAACCACCGCGTATCCCTGGGGATACGCGGCCGGCCACGGAGCGGCTGCGGACACGGCGGGCGAGTGGTCTTCGAGCATGGTCACTGAGGATACGGGCCGTCACTGACAGCCCTGTCCCTCAGGTGCCTTGTCCCGCCCGCCCGTTCGGGTCCGCCGAACGCACGCGCGCGTGGCTATGGACCTTTTGCCCGCCCGGTGCAAGCGTGCTGCCCGCCTGACGGATGACGGCCTACGAAGGGCGGTACGGCGTATGGCACGCGTACGGTACGGCGCACGGACCGAGGCGGAGATCGCCGCCGCACGCTCAGCGAGCTCCAGGCTCCCCGACATCTGGTCCACCGGTGTGGTGGCCGTCTGGGAGAGCGACCCGGACGCGGTCGCGGCGGTCCTCCCGCCGCCCCTCAAACCCACGGGCAGACCGCTGGTCCGGGTGAACATCAGCAAGGTCGAGCTGACTGGATACCCCCTGGGCGCGGGCTCGTTCGCGGTCGCCGCCGCGCACGACGGCGTCGAGGGCTGGTACCCGCTGGTGATGCCGATGACCCACGAACGGGCCCTCACCGGCGGCCGTGAGGTCTTCGGCGAACCCAAGAAGCTCGGCGAGGTGACCGTCGAGCGCGTGGGCCTCGTCGTGCACGCGTCCCTGGCCCGGCACGGCATCGCCTTCGTCGAGGTCCGCGGCGCGGTCAGTGCGGAACTGCCCCTCCCCGGGCCGACGCAGAAGACCGACTTCTACTTCAAGTTCCTTCCCGCGGTGGACGGTTCGGGCTTCGACGTCGACCCGGTGCTCGTGCACTGCGTGCGCAACGAGAAGGTCCGCCGCCTCGAACGTGTCACCGGGGACGTCGTCCTGCGCGAGTCCATGTACGACCCGGTCGCCGACCTCCCCGTGCGCACCCTCGTCGACATCACCATCGGCGAGAAGACCAGCGACCAGCGCGGCAAGGTCGTCGAACGGGTCGACGCGCGGGCCCTGTTGCCGTACATCCACCAGCGCTACGACGACCCGCAACAGGTCCATGACGGGCCGCCGGAGGGGAGCGTCTGATGCTGTGTCTGCCCGGGGGACAACCCCCGGACCCCCGGCAGGGAGCGGCGTCGACGCGAGCGGCGTGGGGAGATGAGCGGTTGTGGAATTGACGGAGGGTCAGGTCGCCGTCGTCACCGGGGCGGCGAGCGGGATCGGGCTCGCGATGGCGCGGCGGTTCGCGGCCGACGGGCTCAAGGTGGTGCTCGCCGACGTCGAGGAGGGCGCTCTCGACAAGGCCGCCTCCGACCTGCGCGCCGACGGTGCCGACGTGCACGCGCGCGTGGTCGACGTCGGCGTACGCCAACAGGTCCTGGATCTGGCCGAGTCGGCGTACGACACGTACGGCGCCGTCCATGTCCTGTGCAACAACGCGGGGGTCGGCTCGGGTGCCGAGGGCCGGATGTGGGAGCACGAACCGAACGACTGGCAGTGGGCGTTCGCCGTCAATGTGTGGGGTGTCTTCCATGGCATCCAGGCGTTCGTGCCGAGGATGATCAAGTCGAATCAACCCGGCCATGTCGTCAACACGTCCTCCGGGGACGGCGGTATCGCCCCGCTGCCCACCGCCTCCGTGTACGCCGTCACCAAGGCGGCCGTCGTGACGATGACCGAGTCCCTGTACGCCCACTTGAGAGCGGAGCACGCGCGCGTGGGCGCCTCGGTGCTCTTCCCCGGGCCGCACATGCTGCGCACGGGACTGTGGGAGTCGCACCGCAACCGGCCCGACCGGTACGCCAAGGAGCGGCCCCGCCGGACCCCGTACCGCAGCCTCGACCAGTGGGAGACCGCGATGAAGGAGGCGGGCAAGGAAGTCGCCTTCACGCCCGTCGAGGAGGTCGCCGACCTCGTCGTGGACGGCATCCGCGCGGACCGCTTCTGGCTGCTGCCCGAGAGCGGGCACAGCGACGACCAGATCAGGGCACGCGCGCGTTCGATGCTCGACCGCGCCAACCCGGCGTATCTGGAGAGCTTCATCCTGGACTGACCGAGGGGGTTGTTGTGACCGACCAGGAGCCGTACCTGATCATCTCCTCCGACTGCCACGCCGGACTGCCCACCGAGGAGTACCGGCCCTATCTGGACGCCCGGTTCCACCGGGACTTCGACGACTTCCTCGCCGGACGCGACCGGCGCCGCGAGGAGATGACCCGGCTCGGCATCCGCAACGAGGCGTTCGCCACCAAGTGGTTCCAGGACAACGAGGAGGGCCTGCGCGGGGGTTGGGACACCGCGCAGCGCCTCAAGGAGCTGGACGGCGACGGGGTGGCCGCCGAGGTGGTCTTCCCGGACGCCGACGCCGTGGACAGCCAGACCGCCGCGCCCTTCGGCGTCGGACTCGGCCTCTCCGGGGACCAGGATCCCGAGTTGGGCATGGCGGGCGCGCAGGCGCACAACCGCTGGCTCGCCGACTTCGTCTCCGAGAATCCCGAACGGCACTGCGGAGTAGCCCTGTTGCCCGTGACGGCCCCTACGGAGAAGGTCGTCGCGGAGATCCACCGCGCCAAGGAGTCCGGGCTGGGCGCCCTGATGATCCCCTCCATGTGGGTCGACAAGGAGCCCTACCACGACCCCCGTTACGACCCCGTGTGGGCGGCCGCCGCCGAGTGCGGGATGCCGGTACTCACGCACTCCGGGGCCTCGCCCCGCCACGAGTACGGCGACCATCTGGGCATCTTCGTGAGCGAGGTGACCTGGTGGCCCGCCCGGCCGCTCTGGTTCCTGCTCTGGTCCGGGGTCTTCGAACGTCACCCGGGTCTCAAGTTCGGTGTGGCGGAGTCGGGTTGCTGGTGGCTGCCGAACCAGCTGTGGTTCATGGACCGCCTCTACCTGGGTGCTCACGGCGGCAAGAAGCTGTCGCCGTTCGCGGAGCTGAAACGGCCGCCGAGCGAGTACCTCGACCGGCAGGTCTTCATCTGCGCCACCAACACCAAGCGCCGTGAACTGGCCCAGCGCTACGAGATCGGCGTCGACAACATCCTCTGGGGCAGCGACTTCCCGCACCCCGAGGGCACTTGGCCCGACACGCGCGCGTGGCTGAAGCGCACGTTCCACGACATCCCGGTGGACGAGACCCGGCGCATGCTGGGCCTGGCGGCGGCCGACGCCTTCGGCTTCGACGTGGCGGCCCTGGAGCCGCTGGCCCGCCGGATCGGCCCCACCCCCGCCGAACTCGGCCAGCAGGACGACCAGGCGGCCGTGACGGCGTCCTGGGCGCGCTCGCGCGAGGTCGGCCGGCACTGGTTGACCGACCACGACTTCCCGGTGCTGGGGGTGACCCCATGAGCGCCACAGGTGCCACGAGCGAGGACCGGTACACGGTCATCTCGGCCGACTGCCACGCGGGCGCCGATCTCCTCGACTACCGGCCCTACTTGGAGAAGCGCTACCACGACGAGTTCGACGCGTGGGCGGCCGCGTACGTCAACCCGTACGAGGACCTGGTCGCCGACACGGCCGACAAGAATTGGAACTCCGAGCGGCGGATCGCGGAGCTGGAGCAGGACGGCATCGTCGCCGAGGTGGTCTTCCCGAACACCATCCCGCCGTTCTTCCCCTCCGGCTCCCTGATGGCACCGGCGCCCACCGCCGCGGAGTTCCAGCGCCGGTGGGCCGGCCTGCGCGCCCACAACCGCTGGCTGGCTGACTTCTGCGGGGCCGCGCCGGGTCGGCGGGCGGGTGTCTTCCAGATCCTCCTCAACGACGTCCAGGAGGCCGTCCAGGAGATCCGCCGGGCGGTCGAAGCGGGCCTCAAGGGCGGACTGTTGCTCCCCGGTACCCCACCGGGCTCGGGGCTGCCGGAGCTGTACTCGTCGACGTACGACCCCATATGGGCCGTCTGTGCGGAACTCGGCGTCCCCGTCAACCACCACGCGGGCTCGGCCTCCCCGCCCCTGGGCGACGAACCGGCCGCCCGCGCGGTGTACATGGTCGAGACGACCTGGTTCTCGCACCGCGCCCTGTGGCACCTGATCTTCGGCGGCGCCTTCCGCCGTAACCCGGAGCTGAAGCTGGTGCTGACCGAGCAGGGCTCCGGCTGGATACCCGGGGTGCTCGACATGCTGGACTACTACCACGGGCGCCTGGTCGCGTCGGCCGCGAAGGCGTCGCGGGCGGCGACCGCGGAGTCCAAGTTCGGTGCGGGGCTCGCCACTTCGATGGGCAAGGGTCCCTCCGAGGTATGGCGCGACAACTGCTTCGTGGGCGCCAGTTTCATGCGCCCGCACGAGGTGCCCCTGCGCGACCGCATCGGCATCGAGAAGATCATGTGGGGGAGCGACTACCCGCACGACGAGGGCACCTACCCGTACACCAGGGAGGGCCTGCGCTTCGCCTACGCGCGCGTGCCGCGTGACGAGGTCGCCGCGATGGTCGGCGGCAACGCGGCCCGCGTCTACGGCTTCGACCTCGACGCCCTGGACCCGATCGCGGCGAAGATCGGCCCCCTGGTGAGCGAGATCGCGGAGCCCCTGGCCGAACCGCCGGCGGACGCCACGAGCCCGGTGTTCGCGCGGGGAGCGTCGGTACGGGTGTGGTGACGGCGGGGGTGGAATCCTCCGGGGGTGACTGAAACCAACGGCGCGTCCCACTCCGAGGCCCACGGCGGCAGCCTCGGCTCCCGGTTGAACTGGCTGCGGGCCGCGGTCCTCGGGGCGAACGACGGCGTCCTGTCGACCGCCGGTCTCGTCGTCGGCGTGGCCGGCGCCACCGACGACCGCTCGGCGCTGCTGACGGCGGGCCTCGCGGGTCTTCTCGCCGGTTCCATGTCGATGGCGGCGGGGGAGTACGTGTCCGTCTCCACCCAGCGCGACTCGGAGAAGGCCGCTCTGGCCCTGGAGAGGCGCGAGCTGAGGGAGCAACCGGAGGCCGAACTGGAGGAGTTGACCGAACTCCTCCAGGAGCGGGGCCTGACCCGTGGCGTGGCCATGGAGGCGGCGACCCAGCTCACCGAACGCGACGCCCTGCGCGCCCACGCACGCGTGGAGCTCAACATCGACCCCGACGACCTCACCAACCCCTGGCACGCGGCCTGGGCGAGCTTCCTGTCCTTCACGGCGGGCGCCCTGCTGCCCCTCCTGGCGATCGTCCTGCCCCGGGCCGGCTGGCGGCTCGGCGTCACCGTCGTCTCGTCCCTGGCCGCCCTCGTCTTCACCGGCTGGACCAGCGCACGCCTCGGCGCGGCCGGCCCGAGGACGGCGATCGTGCGGAACGTGGCCGGAGGCGCGCTCGCGATGGCCGTGACGTACGTGGCGGGAACGCTGCTGGGGGCCGCCGGCGCCTGACCGGTTGGCGGAGATCACCAACAAGCAAGCGCGTACCCCAGGTAATACTTGTGGGTAACAACGTCTAGGCGTGGCCGATTCGCGGTCCTACGGTTCACTCATGCCGAACCTGCCCGATGCCGTGCTCTGGTCGATACCCGCCTTCGTGCTGCTCACCGTGATCGAGATGATCAGCGTGCGCGTCCACCCCGACGAGGACGCGGCGGGCTACGAGGCCAAGGACGCCGTCACGAGCGTCGGCATGGGGCTCGGGAGCCTCGTCTTCGACTTCCTCTGGAAGATCCCGATCGTCGCGATCTACACGGCGATCTACGAACTCACCCCGCTGCGCGTGCCCGTCCTGTGGTGGACGATCCCGCTGATGCTGCTCGGGCAGGACTTCTTCTACTACTGGTCCCACCGCGGCCACCACGTCATCCGCATCCTGTGGGCCTGCCACGTCGTCCACCACTCCAGCCGCAGGTTCAACCTCACCACGGCCCTGCGCCAGCCCTGGACGACCCTCACGGTGTGGCCGTTCTACGTCCCGCTCGTCGCCCTGGGCGTGCATCCCGCCGCGCTGGCGTTCTGCTCCTCGGCCAACCTCGTCTACCAGTTCTGGATCCACACCGAGCGGATCGACAAGATGCCCCGCTGGTTTGAGTTCGTCTTCAACACTCCCTCCCACCACCGGGTTCACCACGCCTCCCAGGGCGGCTATCTGGACCGCAACTTCGGCGGCATCCTCATCGTCTGGGACAGGCTCTTCGGGTCCTTCGTCCCGGAGGTTGAGCGGCCCGTCTACGGGTTGACCAAGAACATCAACACGTTCAACCCGATCAAGGTCGCCACCCATGAGTACGTCGCCATCGCCAAGGACCTGAAGGCGGCGACCAGTTGGCGCGAGCGCGCGGGACGCGTGTTCCGGGGACCGGGCTGGCAGCCGGCGGTCGCGGCGGAACACGCTGAGGAGTCCGTGGCCGCGTGAGGGTGTCCCGAGCGCTGTCAGGTGCCTTCGTCCTCGCCACGGTCCTCGACCTCGTCTTCCTCGTCGTGGGCTTCCGCGCGGGCCATCTGGTCGCCAAGCCGCTGATCGTGCCGCTGCTCGCCGCGTCCGCCGCCCGCGCGGGCAGCCCTCGGCTCCTGGTCGCCGCCCTGCTGTGCGGCTGGGGCGGCGACGTGCTGCTTCTCTCCGACAGCGACCCCGCCTTCATGGCGGGGATGGCCTCCTTCGCCGTCGGTCACGTCTGCTACCTCGTCCTGTTCCGGCGCCAAGGTCCGCCACGCGCGCGTGCGGGTCTGCTCGCCGTCGGCTACGCCGTCGCCCTCGTCACCCTGGTCGTCCTGCTGTGGCCCGACCTGCCGGCCGGCCTCCGTGTCCCCGTCGCGGGCTACAGCACCCTCCTGACCGCCATGGCGTACACCGCGGCCACCAGGCTCGGCCCGGTCGCCGGGCTCGGCGGGGCGCTCTTCATGCTCTCCGACACCCTCATCGCGACCGGCGTCGCCGACTGGCCGCAGCCGCCCGGGCCGGACTTCTGGATCATGCTGACGTACGTCGCCGCGCAGTTCCTGCTGGTCCAGGGCGTGCTCGGCACCCTCGCCGAGCGCCGCGCACCGGCGGCGGCGGCGGCGTACCGTGAAGTGCGCTCGACCACCCCCTGAGCGCACCAGCACACCAGCGACGAGAAGGACCCTCGCCATGCGCGCCACCACCATCCACGCCCCGTTCGACATGCGCGTGGAGGACGTGCCCGAGCCCATGGTGCAGCTGCCCACCGACGCCGTGGTCCGGGTGCTTCGCGCCTGTATCTGCGGCAGCGACCTGTGGGCGTACCGCGGCGAGTCGGCCCGGCAGCCGGGGCAGCGGATCGGGCACGAGTTCCTCGGGATCGTGGAGGAGACCGGCTCCGAGGTGAGCGGCGTCAGGACCGGCGACCTCGTGGTCGCGCCCTTTATGTGGTCCGACGGCGTCTGCGACTACTGCCGCGAGGGCCTCACCACCTCGTGCGTGCACGGCGGCTTCTGGGGCGCTGTGGGCTACGACGGCGGCCAGGGCGAGGCGGTACGCGTGCCCTTCGCCGACGGCACGCTCGTACGGCTGCCCAAGGAGGCGGCCTCCGACGAGCACCTGCTGTCCGCGCTGCTGACCCTGTCGGACGTCATGGGCACCGGCCACCACGCGGCCCTCGGCGCGGGCGCGGGCAAGGGAGCCACCGTCGCCGTCGTGGGCGACGGAGCGGTCGGCCTGTGCGCGGTCCTCGCCGCCAAGCGGCTCGGTGCCGAGCGGATCATCGCGCTCGGTCGCCATCGGACCCGCACGGACATCGCCCGCGCCTTCGGCGCCACCGACGTCGTCGCCGAACGCGGCGAGGCCGCCGTCGAGGCCGTGCGCGAACTCACCCGCGGCCAGGGCGCACACGCCGTCGTCGAGGCCGTCGGCACCGAGCAGTCCATGCGGACGGCCGTCGACATCACGCGCGACGGCGGCGCGATCGGTTTCGTAGGCGTGCCGCACGGCAGCGGCACCGGTCTCGACCTGGGGGTCATGTTCGACCGGAACATCGCGCTGCGCGGCGGCGTCGCACCGGTCCGCGCGTACATCCCGGAGCTGCTGCCCGACATCCTGGACGGCACCATCGACCCGTCGCCCGTCTTCGACCTGACGGTCGGCCTGGAGGGCGTGCCCGACGGCTACAAGGCGATGGACGAGCGCACCGCACTCAAGGTCCTCATCGTCAACAGTTGATCAATGCCGGAGTCGGTCCCCACGCGTCGGTCAACACTGGAGTCGATCAATGCCAGCGGATCGGCACCGGCAACGCCGTCAACAGCCCGGACAGCACGACCACCACTCCCAGGGCGACGACCTCCGCCCGTGCGGGTGAGCAGGCGGCCAGCGGATCGGCGGCCCGTCGCAGCCGGTACCGCGCCCACAGCGCGAGGACGGCGACGGCGGCGACGAGGAGCACCTTCGCGAGCAGGGTGCGCCCGTACGCCGTCGTCGTCAGCTGGTCCAGGATCGTGCCGGCCGGCATCCGGCGCAGCGAACTCCACACGCCCGTGGCGGTGATCGCGGCGAGCAGGGCGACGGCCACGCGCGCGTAGAGCCCCAACAGCGCGGCTCCCGCCTCGGCGCCGCGCCACTGCCGCAACGTCCGCAGCGCGTGCAGCAGACCGCCCACCCACAGCGCTGCGCACGTCAGGTGCACCAGGGTCAGTTCGGAGCCGACCAGGGGACCGTGTTCGCTCGCCGGGTGCACGCGCAGGGCCTCCGCGACGATCACGGCGGCAAGGGGCCACACCTGGAGGCCGGGCCGACGCGACCGGGCGCACAGGGCGGCCAGGGCGAACGCGTTGACCTCCAGGAGCGCGAGCTTGCCGTCGCGGGACTGGTAGAGGCCGCCGATGTCGATCTGGCTGAGGCTGCTCGGCACCAGGTTGCCGGTGGCCACGACCGACGCGAGCCCCAGCGCGGCGACGAAACCGGCACCGGCCGCGTACGGGGCCCAACTGCGGGGGCCGTTCGGGGGAGCGCCGGGCACGGTACGCGCGAGCCGGTTCACGAACAGCTCGCCCAGGGGGACGCACAAGGCGCCGAACAACACCGCCCGCAGCAGCGCGATGCCGCCTGTGCCGGGCGCGGCGGCCTCCCCGGTGTCGTGCAGCGCGGCGGACGGCCCGAGCAGCGGGATCAGCGCGGCGAGCACCACCAGGGCCAGTACGGCGACGGCCCGACGCGTACCGGGGAGCCGCCCGGAGCCGCTCGTGTCGGCCGCTTCGACAGTCGGTCGTATCAAGGTCACCCCAAGATCTTCACCAGCCGCCGCAGAACCGGGCAAGTGCAGCAAAACAACTGGAGGAACCGCATTCCGCTCATAGGTACGTTTCCGGCCGACCTCCGCATCAAGCCCAACAAGCCGGGTCCGTGCCCCAACGACCCGGTGGACGCGCCCAGTTCGAGGGCCCACCGACGAACGAGACCGGCGACAGGGCGTGCCGCAGCCGCCCGATCCCGCTGTCCGTCTCGACCAGCCAGGCGTCGGCCCGGTCGTACGCCGGGCCGCTCGTCCCGTACGCCGTTCCGGTCACCGCCCCTCCCCACTCGCCCACGCCCGCCGTCAACCAGGCCGCGGTCCGTGCGAGGGCCAACCGCAGGGCGATGCCGGAGCCCCGCTCCGACTGTTCCGTCAGCGCGCGCAGCGCCGCGCCCGCCAGCAGATACCCGGTCCCGTGGTCGAGGGCCTGTGCCGGCAGCGCCCCGGGTCGCTCCGGTGACCCCTCGATCGCCGCGATGCCGGTGGCGACCTGCACCAGACTGTCGAACCCGCGTCGATCACCCCACGGCCCGTACGCGCCCCACGCCGACAACTGCGCCACGATCAGCCCGGGCCCACGGTCGACCAGTGCCTCGGGGGAGAGCCCGAACCGGTCCAGGGCGCCCGGCCGGTACCCGGTGACGACCACGTCCGCACCCGCGAGCAACTCCTCGAAGCTCTCCCGGTCCGCCGACAGCCGGAGGTCCAGCCGGGTCGACCGCTTACCGAGCCCGGTGTCCGCGTGCGCGTCGGGATCCTCGGGCAACTGCGGGGCGTCCACCCGCAGGACGTCCGCGCCGAGCAACGCGAGCGTGCGGGTGGCGACCGGGCCCGCGATGACCCGGGTCAGGTCCAGCACGCGCAGCCCGGCGGCGGGCAGCAACGGGTCGCCGTCGAGCGGCGGGAGCGCACGCGCGCGTGCGGTGCCGAGCCACTCGCGTTCGACGAGCGGCCGCCCTGCGACGGCGGCCCCCTGCGCGTGCTCTGCCCACTCCTCCGCCGTCCGCAGCGCGACCGCGAGGCCTCCGGCGCCGTAGACGGTCTCCTCCACCTCGCGCGCGGACCGCTCGGCGAGCACCGCGGCCACGGCGTCCACGGACGCGTCCTGCGGCAGCTTCAACGCGTCCAGCAGTCGCGCCCGGTGGTGCGGATAGTTCGCATGGGTGCGGACCCAGCCGTCGGCCGTCCGCCAGAACCGCGACAAGGGCGCGAAGGTGACCGGCGCCCGCCCGTCGATCAACAGATGACGCTCACTGACGAACGCCGTCGCGACGCCCCCGTCGTCCACCCGCACCCCGGGCACCTCGGCGAGCCCGGCCCGCCGCGCCCCCAACTCGGCGGCGGCCAGCGCGCACGCTCCCACACAGGCCCGCGCCAACCCCCGTACGGGAAGCCGCGCTTCGAGCGCCCCCTGACGCGCCACGGTCGAGACGCGCGAGACCAGGGCGGGATCGCCGCCCATGGCGGTCCATGCCACATTGATAGCAGTCATGATTGAACTATGCAGTATTGATTCAATCAACATAGATATCGATGACTGCACACACGCGCATCAACACACGAACACGCGCATCACCACACGAAAGGGCCGGGCGGAGATCCGCCCGGCCCTTTGACGCGTACGCGTACTGGCTACTTCACCGCCCGCAGCGCGTTGACGATGCCGAACCCGTAGAAGCCGTTGACGCGCTTGCCGCCCACGCAGGTCGCGTCCGCGATGCCGTCGCCGTTGGTGTCGTACAGGGCGGTCGGGCAGCCCGGGTTGTCCGCCTCGGCCTTCAGCAGGCGCTGCAACTGGGCCGGAGTGGCGTGCGGGTGCGTCGACTTGAGCAGCGCGGCCACGGCGGCGACGTGCGGGGTCGCCATCGAGGTGCCCTGGAGGTAGCCGTACGTGTTGTTCGGCAGCGTGGACAGGATGCGGCCGTTCTTCGACGGGGTGTCCGGGATCTGCCGGGCGTCCCCGCCCGGCGCCGCCACGTCGATGACGCCCTTGCCGTAGCTGGAGAAGTACGACTTGGCCTTGGTGACGCCGACCGAGCTCACCGTGACGACACCCGGCAACTGGGTCGGCACGTCGAAGCACTCGTGCGGGTCGACCGTACGGGTCGTCGCGGTCGAGTCGTCGGGGCTGGAGGCGTCGACCAGGGCGTCGGAGTCGAGGTCGTCGTTGGAGTTGCCGGCCGCCGCGACATTGAGCGTGCCCTTGTGCTGCGCGTACAACTGGGCCCTGTTGACCGCGTCGACGATGGCACGTTGATCGGGGTCGTCCAGGCAGTTGTACAGCCAGGGATCGACGTAGTAGCTGTTGTTGGTGATCTCCACGCCGTGATCCGCGGCGAACACGAACGCGCAGACCACGCTCTCCGGGTAGAAGAGCTGGGTCGAGTCCGGCTCGGCCACCGTGATCCCGGCGACCTTCACACCCGGGGCGACCCCCGCCACGCCGATGCCGTTGCGGGCGGCGGCGATCTCACCCGCGACATGTGTGCCGTGGTAGTGGGCGGAGTCCACGGGACGCCAGGAGCCGTACGTCGTATCGGCCTTGCCGCCCACGCAGTTGGCGGACTGCGAGGCGGAGAAGTTCGGGGCGATGTCCGGGTGGGTGTCGTCGACGCCGACGTCGATGACGGCGACCGTCACGCTCTTGCTGCCCGGGTTGATCTTCGCGGCCTTGTCGGCGCCGATCGCGGGCAGGTCCCACTGGTCGGCTTCGAGGGGCTCGCTGTCACCGGCCGCGGCGGAGGCCTTCGCCGTCTTCGCGGCCTGGTCCTTGGAGAGGTACTGCACCGCGCCCTCGTCGGTCGTCGAGGCGAGGCTCAGCGGCGCCGTCCGCGTGGCACCGGCCGACTGCACACCGCGCACCTTGCGGATGGTCGGCCCGAAGTCGGGGTTCGCCGAGTGGACGACGATCACACCGATCTTCTCGTACGTCACCACGATGGTGCCGCCGGCCGCATTGATCGCCTTCTTGACCGAGTTGATCGTCCAGTGGTCCAGCCGAGTGTTGACCACATACGCAAGGTTGGGCGCGTCAGCGGTCTGTGCGGTGGTCTCCGTGCTCGGGACCGCCGAGGCCGTCGACGGGAGGAAGCCGAGCGAGGCGGTCAGGGACAGCACGACCGGTACGGCCAGGGCGAGCCGGCGTCTGGGGCGCAGATGAGCCATGGGATCTCCACATCATCCGGATACGAAACGGCCCGAGACGTGGTGCGCGCCCGGGCAGGTACATGACTAGTGGTGCAGACCTGAAGTTATCTTCCGCGGTGGCTGGCCAGCAATGATTTCCCAAAGACGACTACCGAAAGAAGTCAAAGGAGTTGAACCGGTCGACGCGCGGCGCCGTGCCCTTGGGCAGGAAGCGCCGAGCCAGACCAGAACCCGCAGGTCCGTAACGCGAGGAGACACCGTGGCCACCGAGACACCACCCCCCTCGAAAGCCGAACACCAACTCCCCAGTACCGAGGAGTTCGAACAGGTCCAGGAGAGCGCGGAGTTCGCCGAACTGCGCCGCGCCCACCGCTCCTTCGCCTTCCCGCTGACCATCGCCTTCATCGTCTGGTACCTGCTGTACGTGCTGCTGTGCAACTACGCGGACGACTTCATGGACACCAAGGTCGTCGGCAACATCAACGTGGCCCTGGTCCTGGGTCTCGCCCAGTTCCTCACCACGTTCCTCATCGCCTGGTGGTACGCGCGCTACTCCGCCGCGAAGCTCGACCCCAAGGCCGAAGCCATCAAGTCCCGGATGGAGGGCGGCGCATGAGCCCCACGATCACCCTGGCCGCAGGCGAGGCGAGCCAGCACCGACCGCTGATCATCACCCTGTTCGCGATCTTCGTCGCCGCGACACTGGTCATCACCGTCTGGGCGGGCCGCCAGACGAAGAGCGCCGCCGACTTCTACGCGGGCGGCCGCCAGTTCACCGCCTTCCAGAACGGCCTCGCCGTATCCGGCGACTACATGTCCGCCGCGTCCTTCCTCGGCATCGCCGGCGCCATCGCCCTCTTCGGCTACGACGGCTTCCTGTACTCCATCGGCTTCCTGGTGGCCTGGCTGGTCGCGCTGCTCCTGGTGGCCGAACCGCTGCGCAACTCGGGCCGCTACACCATGGGCGACGTCCTGGCGTACCGCATGCGCCAGCGCCCGGTCCGTACGGCGGCCGGCACCTCCACCATCGTGGTGTCGATCTTCTATCTGCTGGCCCAGATGGCCGGCGCGGGCGTCCTGGTCTCCCTGCTCCTCGGCATCACCACGGACGCGGGCAAGATCGGCATCGTCGCCCTGGTCGGCGTCCTGATGATCGTGTACGTCACCATCGGCGGCATGAAGGGCACCACCTGGGTCCAGATGGTCAAAGCCTGCCTGCTCATCGCCGGCGCCCTGCTGCTCACCTTCCTGGTCCTGCTGAAGTTCAACTTCAACATCTCCGACCTGCTCGGCAAGGCCGCCGACAACAGCGGCAAGGGCTCCGCCTTCCTGAACCCCGGCCTCAAGTACGGCGCCACCGGCACGACCAAGCTGGACTTCATCTCCCTGGGCATCGCCCTCGTCCTCGGCACCGCCGGTCTGCCGCACATCCTGATCCGCTTCTACACGGTGCCCACCGCCAAGGCCGCCCGTAAGTCGGTCATCTGGGCCATCGGCCTGATCGGCGCCTTCTATCTGATGACCCTGGCCCTCGGTTTCGGCGCGGCGGCACTGATCAAACCCGACGAGATCATCGCCTCCAACAAGGCGGGCAACACCGCGGCCCCACTCCTGGCACTGCATCTGGGCGGAGTCGACTCCAACTGGGGTGCGATCCTCCTGGCCACCATCTCCGCGGTCGCCTTCGCCACGATCCTCGCGGTCGTCGCCGGGCTGACCCTGGCCTCGTCCTCCTCGTTCGCCCACGACATCTACGCGAACGTCATCAAGCGCGGCCAGGCGACCGAGAAGCAGGAGATGGCCGCCGCCCGGTACGCCACGGTCGGCATCGGCGCCGTCTCCATCCTCCTCGGCGCCCTCGCCCGCGACCTGAACGTCGCCGGCCTGGTCGCCCTCGCCTTCGCGGTCGCCGCCTCCGCCAATCTCCCGACGATCCTCTACAGCCTCTTCTGGAAGCGCTTCACCACGTCCGGAGCCCTGTGGTCGATCTACGGCGGCCTCGTCACCGCGGTCGGCCTGGTCCTGTTCTCGCCGGTGGTCTCGGGCAAGCCCACGTCGATGTTCACGGATGTCGACTTCCACTGGTTCCCCCTGGAGAACCCCGGCATCATCTCCATCCCCGTCGGCTTCCTGCTGGGCTGGCTCGGCACGATCCTCTCCAAGGAGGAGCCGGACACCGGCAAGTACGCGGAGCTGGAGGTACGGTCCCTGACCGGCACCGGAGCCCACTGACCCTCCCGCCCCCAAAAAATCCCCCCACCAAGTCCCCC
>NZ_JAENRY010000156.1 GCF_016612545.1 Streptomyces sp. MBT65
GTACGACGGCCCCGCCGAGCAGCGCTATCCGCCGCTGCTCGGCGGGGCCGTCGTACGGCAGACCGGGGTGAGTCCTCAGGTGGCGGCCGTCGTGGAGCGGCAGGCCGACCCGTGCCGGGAGCAGCCGCTCTCCGCGCGGATCGTCCGGGCCGTGAACGCGTACGAGGAGAAAACCCGGGCAGGCGGCCCCGGCGGGCCTCTCCGCGCGCTGGAGGAGCTGCGGCTGGGGACCGCCGGGGACTACGCTCCCGAGGTCGTGGAAGCACTGGCCCGGGTACTGTCCCGGGACTGTCTGACCTTGCCTTCGGCTGGGTAACCCATGGGTAATGAGCGGCCTCCCAGCCGTACGTGGTTGGATGCGAAGAAGAGGGTGTCCGGGGGCGTGGCCAGCCCACTGAACGGAACTGGCAGGCGGGAATCGTGAGGATCTTCGGCAAGGGACGGCACCGGCCCTCCGCCTCCTGGCGGCAGGCCACCGACCGCGCGTTCACGCTGATCGGCGACGGTCGGTACGAGGACGCGGGCGCGCTGCTGACACGGGCCGCCGATCTGGAGCCCTGGCTGTCCGAGTCGTGGTTCAACCTCGCCCTGTTGCACAAGTTCCGGCACGACTGGGAGCAGGCCCGGGCGGCCGGGCTGCGGGCCGTCGCGCTGCTGGAGCGGGAGGCCGGGGCGCCCGACTGGTGGAACGTGGGCATCGCGGCCACCGCGCTGCAGGACTGGCCGCTGGCCCGGCGGGCCTGGCAGGCGTACGGGCTGCGGGTGCCGGGCGGGGTCACCGGTGCGGGTGAGCCGGCCGGCATGGACCTCGGCAGCGCGGCCGTACGGCTGTCTCCCGAGGGCGAGGCCGAGGTGGTGTGGGGGCGGCGGCTGGATCCGGCGCGGATCGAGGTGCTGTCGATTCCGCTGCCCTCGTCCGGGCGGCGGTGGGGTGAGGTCGTGCTGCACGACGGGGTGCCGCACGGAGAGCGGACGACGGCTGCCGGGCACTCGTACCCCGTGTTCGACGAGATCGAGTTGTGGGCGCCGTCTCCTGTGCCTACGTGGGTGGTGCTGCTGGAGGCCGCGGCCGAGGCCGACCGGGACGCGTTGGAGCAGTTGGCGGCGGATGCGGGGTTCGCGGCGGAGGACTGGTCGTCTTCGGTGCGGTTGCTGTGTCGGATGTGCTCGGAGTCCCGGATGCCGTCCGATGAGGGTGACGGGGAGCATCTTGATCCTCATGATCACAGTGAGCCGGGGCATCCAGGGCCGTTGGGGCATCGGACGGATGGGCAGCTGTGGGTGCCGGAGCGGGAGTGTGGGCTTGCGGCCCCGGCGTCGCTCGTCCGAGGGCTGTTGGACGGGTGGGTTGCCGACAGCCCTGATTCTCGGGACTGGCGGGATCTGGAAGAGGTCTGCTGAGGACTGCTTTCCGCTGCGGGTTCGTTGTCGCTAGGTGCGCCCCGCGGCGGAGCCGCAGATATGCACAGCCCCGCGCCCCTAAAGGGCATCCACGTACCCTGTGTCTGCAACATCTCCCCCCGTTCTACCTAGGAAGGCTTACGTCCGTCATGGCGCAGCAGGACACCGATCAGCAGCACGTGGGCGTGCTTCCCGTGGATGACGACGGGTTTGTCGTCGACACCGAGGGGACCGAGGAGCGTGAGGCGGCCTGGCGGGAGCGGGGGGTCTCGCGGGCGATCACGGTCGTCGGGAATCCGGTGCTGCACAAGGAGTGCAAGGACGTCACCGAGTTCGGCGCGGAGCTGGACACACTGGTGGCGGACATGTTCGCCTCGCAGCGGACCGCCGAGGGCGTCGGTCTCGCCGCCAACCAGGTCGGCGTCGACCTGAAGGTCTTCGTCTACGACTGCATGGACGACGAGGGCAAGCGGCACGTCGGTGTCGTCTGCAATCCCAAGCTCGTCGACCTGCCGGCGGAGAAGCGGCACCTGGACGAGAGCAACGAGGGGTGCCTGTCCGTGCCCACCGCGTACGCGCCGCTCGCACGGCCCGACTACGCCGAGGTGACCGGGCAGGACGAGCAGGGCAACCCGATCAAGGTCCGCGGCACCGGCTACTTCGCACGGTGTTTGCAGCACGAGACCGATCACCTCTACGGCTACCTCTACATCGACCGGCTCTCCAAGCGCGACCGCAAGGACGCCCTGCGGCAGATGGCCGAGAACGAGCCCCGCTACCCCGTGGTCGCCAACGACTGAGTCGACCACCGAGTCCCAGAGACGATCACCACCCCCTTCCGTACGGCGTCTGTTCAGGTGCACCTCCCTGACCAGGCGCCGTTCGTCTGTCCCTCGCACATTCGATCGTTTTCGTTCGTCTAGTGATCCAGAATCGGTCACGCAAGGGGGGATTCTCGGCACTTGGGGGTAGTGAAGGGAGCAAATCCGTTCCCAGAACGGTCAGTTGTGGTGCTGAATGGGAAGTGCGGGGATACGCAACGGCGCACGCCCGGCACAGCGGGAGGGGCGTGCGCAACTGGCGGCTGAGAGGGGTTTGTTCGTGCCTGCTTTCTCACACAGCACCACATCGACGACGGCAACGGTAACGACGGCGATCACGGTTCCACCGTCGCTCTCTCTCCCGGCGATCGAGGCGGCGTTTCCCCGGCAACTGCATCCGTATTGGCCGAGGCTCCAGGAGAAGACTCGCGTCTGGCTGCTGGAAAAGCGCCTCATGCCGGCGGACAAGGTAAGGGAATATGCCGACGGTCTTTGCTACACGGACCTGATGGCCGGGTACTACTTGGGCGCACCGGACGAGGTGCTCCAGGCGATAGCGGACTACAGCGCGTGGTTCTTCGTCTGGGACGACCGCCACGACCGGGACATCGTGCACGAACGGCCGGACGCCTGGCGGCGGTTGAGGTTCCGGTTGCATGCTGCACTGGATTCACCCAGGCACCATCTGCTCCACCCGGATCCCCTGGTCGCGGGGTTCGCCGACAGCATGATGCGGATCTACTCGTTCCTCCCCGACACCTGGAACGCGCGGTTCGCCCGGCACTTCCACGCGGTCATCGAGGCCTACGACCGTGAATTCCGCAATCGCACCGAGGGGACCGTCCCCACGGTCGAGGAATATCTCGCACTGCGCCGGCTCACCTTCGCCCACTGGATCTGGACCGATCTGCTGGAGGCGAGTGCGGGGCTCGAACTCCCGGACAGTGTGAGGAAACACCCGGGATATCGGCGGGCGGCGCTGCTCAGTCAGGAATTCGCCGCCTGGTACAACGACCTCTGTTCGCTGCCCAAGGAAATCGCGGGCGACGAGGTACACAATCTCGGGATCAGTCTCATCAAGCACGAGGGGCTGACTCTCGAGGAATCCGTCGCCGAACTGCGGCGCCGTATCGAGGAATGCATAGCCGATTTCCTCGACGCGGAACAGGAGACCTTATGTCTCGCCGACCGGCTCGACGACGGCACCGTGCACGGAATGGAACTGAGCGCCACCGTGCGGACCTGCCTCGGCAATATGCGGAACTGGTTCAGCACCGTCTACTGGTTCCACCACGAGTCCGGCCGTTACCGGGTCGACAGCTGGGACGACCGGTCCACACCCCCGTACGTCAACAACGAAGCGGCAGGTGAGAAATGACCGTCGAGTCCGTGAAGCCCGCTCCCCCCGGGGCGCCGGAGCTGCTGGAGCCGCCCCTCGCGGGCGGCGGGGTCCCGCTGCTCGGCCACGGCTGGAAGCTGGTCCGTGACCCGCTGGCCTTCATGGCCCAACTCCGGGACCACGGCGAGGTCGTCCGGCTCCGCCTCGGTCCCAAGACGGTCTACGCCGTCACCGCGCCGGCCCTCACGGGCGCCATGGCGCTGGATCCCGACTACATCATCGCGGGCCCGCTGTGGGAGTCCCTGGAGGGACTGCTCGGGAAGGAAGGGGTGGCCACCGCCAACGGACCCACCCACCGGCGTCAACGGCGCATCATCCAGCCCGCGTTCAAGCTCGACGCGATCCCCGCCTACGGCCCGATCATGGAGGAGGAGGCGCACGCGCTCACCGAACGCTGGCGGCACGGCGGGACGATCGACTGCACCTCCGAGTCCTTCCGGGTCGCCGTGCGGATCGCGGCCCGCTGTCTGCTGCGCGGCGACTTCATGGACGAGCGCGCCGAGCGGCTGTGCGTCGCGCTCGCCACCGTCTTCCGGGGCATGTACCGGCGGATGGTGGTACCGGCCGGACCGCTCTACCGGCTGCCCCTTCCGGCCAACCGCGAATTCAACCGGGCGCTGGCCGATTTGCATCTCCTGGTCGACGAGATCGTGGCCGAACGCCGGGCATCTGGTCAAAAGCCGGACGATTTGCTGACCGCCTTGCTGGAGGCCACGGACGACAATGGCGACCCGATCGGGGAACAGGAGATCCACGACCAGGTCGTCGCGATCCTCACCCCTGGAAGCGAAACAATCGCGTCCACGATCATGTGGCTGCTCCAGGTCCTCAGCGAACACCCGGAACACGGCGACAAGGTGCACGAAGAGGTCCAGACCGTGACGGGTGGGCGTCCGGTGGCATTCGACGACGTCCGCAAGCTGAGCCACACCAACAATGTCGTCGTCGAGGCGATGCGGCTGCGCCCCGCCGTATGGATATTGACGCGACGGGCGGTCGCCGACACCGAACTGGGCGGCTATCGGATTCCGGCCGGGGCCGACATCATCTACAGCCCGTACGCGATCCAGCGCGACGCGCGTTCGTATGCGCACAACCTGGAGTTCGACCCCGACCGCTGGCTTCCCGAACGGTCCAAGGACGTACCGAAGTTCGCCATGAGCCCGTTCAGCAACGGCAACCGGAAGTGTCCCAGTGACCACTTCTCGATGGCCCAACTGAGCCTGGTCACGGCCGCGGTGGCGACGAAGTACCGCTTCGAGCAGGTGTCCGGCTCGAACGACACCACCCGCGTCGGCATCACGCTGCGCCCGCACCGGCTGCTGCTCAGGCCCGTGCCCAGGTGAGGTGACGGGCGTACGTTCAGGCGGCTTCCGGGCCCCTGAACGTGCGCCGGTAGGCGTTCGGGGTGGTACCCAGGGCGCGGACGAACTGATGGCGCAGGGCGGGTGCGGTGCCGAAGCCGGCGCGCCAGGCGATCGTGTCCATCGTCTCGTCCGTCCCCTCCAGCAACTGCTGTGCCAGCAGCACCCGTTGACGCAGGATCCAGCGGTACGGCGTGGTCCCGGTCTCCTGCTGGAAGCGGCGGGCGAAGGTCCGCGGCGACATCAGGGCACGGGCGGCGAGCTGTTCGACGGTGACCTCCTGGTCGAGGTGCTCCGCCATCCACACCAGCACCTCGCCCACCGTGTCGCACTGCGAGCGCGGCAGCGGCCGTTCGATGTACTGGGCCTGTCCGCCGTCGCGGTGCGGCGGCACGACCATCCGCCGGGCGATCGCGTTGGCGACCTCCGGCCCCTGCTCCTTGCGCACGAGGTGCAGACAGGCGTCGATGCCGGCCGCGGTGCCGGCCGAGGTGATCACCGGGTCCGCGTCGACGTAGAGCACGTCCGGCTCCACGAGGATCTTCGGATACCGCTCGGCGAGCAGCTCCGCGTGGTGCCAGTGCACCGCGCACCGCCGCCCGTCCAGCAGCCCGGCGGCGGCCAGCACGAAAACCCCCGAGCAGACACTGAGCACCCGGGCGCCCCGGTCCACGGCCCGCCGCAGCGCGTCGAGCAACTCCTCCGGGTACTCCCGCGCCGCGTAGGTCGCACCGGCCGGTACGGCGATCAGGTCCGCGCTCTCCAGCCGCTCCAGCCCGTGTCGGACGGCCAGCGAGAAGCCCGCGTGGGTGGAGAGCGTCGGCCCCTCGGCCGAGGCGACGGCGAAGTCGTAGACGGGCAGGCCCTCGTCGCTGCGGTCGAGGCCGAACACCTCGCAGACGACGCCGAGTTCGAAGGGATGGACTCCGTCGAGCAGGACGACGGCCACATTTCTCAGCATGCGGCCAGTGTGCGCCCTGAGTGGCAGTAAATCGAGGGTGTACGGCAGTCCTGCCACTCACGGTAAGGAGCTAAGTGGACGAGACTCATGTCCATGAATACAGCCATGGACAACCTCATCGCCCTCCTGTCCGTCGCCGGCATCATCCTGGCCGTGACCTTCCCGTCGCTGCTCGGCATCGCGCACGACCGCCGCGTCGACCGGCAGATCCGGACCGCTCACCGGCTCATGACGTCGACACCACGACGGTGACCGACCATTCCTGAATGCCCTTGCACGAGATCTTGTGCGGAGCGGTCGCACACAGCGGCCGGGACGAGCTGAGCTTCACGGTCCCGGCCGAGACCGCCTCGTACGCGTTGCTCGCGTCGCCGGGCCGGATCAGGATCCCGCTGTTGGTGGCCTTCAGGCCGCTGCCCACCGTTTTGACCGGCGCCCAGGGCCGGGTGGTCGTGCCGTCCAGCAGGATCCGCATGGTGTTGCCGGTGGTCAGACAGAACGTGCCGTTGCTGTCGGTGGCGGCGAGCGTCTCCTTCGCCGTACAGGCCGCGTGGCTCTTGCTCGGTGCGGGGGACCGGGACGGGGCCGGCGACACACTGCCGCTGCCGGTGTCGGACTTCGTGCCGCCGCAGCCCGTGAGGGCCAGTGCCAGGGTGGCGACGGCGAGGGACGGACCGAGAATCGATCGGCGCATGGGGGGCCTCCTTTGTCCCTTTGACGTGTCTCGGTCGTATCCGGATCCCCCGTGAACTGTGAAGTATTCGTGGACATGACAGAGCCCCGACCGCTGCGAGACGGCCGGGGCTCAGCTCATGAGGAGGTCAGCCGGTCGTGACGGCGGTGTCGTCGACGACGAAGCTGGTCTGGAGCGAGGAGTCCTCGACTCCGCTGAACTTCAGGGTGACCGTGGTGCCGGCGAAGGCCGACAGGCTGAAGGACTTCGCGACGTACCCGGTGGCCGCGTTGAGGTTGGAGTAGGTGGCCAGGGTGGTCGATCCGGCGGTGACCGTCAGCTTGTCGTACGCCGTGCTGGTGCTGGTCTCCGCGGTGTCGACGTGCAGGTAGAAGGTGAAGGTGGTGGCCGTGCAGCCGCTCGGGACCGTCACCGACTGGGACAGCGTGTCGGTGTGGGTCGAGCCG
Organism: Streptomyces sp. MBT65; assembly: GCF_016612545.1. Taxonomy (GTDB): domain Bacteria; phylum Actinomycetota; class Actinomycetes; order Streptomycetales; family Streptomycetaceae; genus Streptomyces. Next base: position 7,087 of record NZ_JAENRY010000156.1, read on the forward strand.
TAGCCGTCGAGCCAGGCCTTGTAGGAGCCGGTGCGGGCCGCCTCGCTGCTGGAGTTGGTGATGACCCCGCTGCTCGCGGTCCAAGTGGTGTTGCCGGACTCGAAGCCCGCGTTGCCCAGGAGCTGGGTCGAGGTGCAGGAGCCGCCGCCGGAGGTGCTGACCGTCCAGGTGAAGGAGGCCGAGCCGGAGGCGCCGGTGGAGTCGGTCGCGGTCACCGTCACGGCGTAGGTGCCGGCGGTGGACGCGGTGCCGGAGATCAGCCCGGTCGAGCTGCTGATCGACAGACCGGTCGGCAGTCCGCTCGCGCTGTAGGTGAGGGTCGCGCTCGCGCTGTCGGTGGCCGAGATCTGGAGGCTGGCCGTGGAACCGGTCGCGGTGGACTGGCTGCCCGGGTTGGTGACGGTCACCGTGTTGCCCGTGGTGGTGCCGGAGGTGAAGGCGGCGGTGCCGTCCGGGGTGCCCCAGCCGGTCGGGCCGTCGTAGCCGGTGCCCGCGGTGCAGAAGTACGAGGTCGAGCAGGTGCCGTTGTTGCCGCTCGTGACGTCGTACAGGTTGCCGGTGTGGGAGTAGGGGTACTTCGCCGGGTAGTCGCTGGTGCCCGGGGTGCCGGCCAGCGCGTAGACGCCCGCGATGATCGGGGACGAGGCGCTGGTGCCGCCGTAGACCGCCCAGCCGGAGCCGCCGTAGGTGTCGTAGACGGCCACGCCGGTGGCGGGGTCGGCGACGGCGGAGACGTCGGCCTCCATGCGCTTGGTGCAGCCCGTGTCGGTCTGCCAGCTCGGCTTCGCGTCGTAGGCGGAGCAGCCGGAGCCGCCGCCCTCGGTGCTGCTGGTCTTCCACACGGACTCGGTCCAGCCGCGGGTGTTGGAGGAGGTCGACAGCGCGGTGCCGCCGACTGCCGTCACGTACTGGGACGTTGCCGGGTACTCGGCGCCGTAGGCCTCGTCGCCGGAGGAGACGGTGATCGCGACGCCCGGGTGCTTGAAGTACGAGGTGTCCTCGGAGGTCTGCGAGGAGGACTCGGAGCCGCCCCAGCTGTTGGAGACGAACTTCGCGCCCAGGGCGACGGCCTCGTTCTCGGCGGTGCCGAGGTCGGAGTCGGTGGCCGAATTGGCCTCCACCAGGATGATGTTGCAGTTCGGGCAGACCGCGCTGACCATGTCGATGTCGAGCGCTTCCTCGCCCGCCCAGCCGGTGTCGTTGGACGGCAGGGACGTGGTCGAGCCGGTCTGGCTGACCTGCTTGAAGCAGCCGCTGGCCACCGTGCAGGCCGACAGGCCGAAGTTGGAGCGGTAAGTGGCCAGGTCCGAGGCCGCGTTGGGGTCGTTGTACGCGTCGACCACCGCGACCGTCAGGCCGGAGCCGCCGGTCGAGGGGAGCGCGTACGCGCTGTGCAGGTTGGCCGGGCTGAGCCCGGAGACCGCGGCCGCGGCGTCCGCGTGCACGGCGGCGGCCAGCTTCTGCTTGATGTCGGTGCGCCGCTGGGCGAAGCAGGACACGTGACCGGGGGTCGCGGCGGCGCACAGGTGCTCGGTCGGCACCTTCTGGCCGGCCTTGCCGGTCGCGTGGACGGCCTGGGCCGCGGGGGACGTCAGGGCCTTGGAGTTCTGGGTGACCTTGGAGACCTGGGCGGACTGGGTGGTGGCGTGGGGGACCGTCTGCGCACCGGCGGGCGTAGCGGCCACCAGGCCGAAGACGCTCAGGGCGAGGGCGGGTATGGCGGCGCTCAGCAGTCTTCGCAGGCTTCGTCTGGGCTTCTCACGCATGGGGGTACTGCCTCCGTCGAGTCGATTGGAGTGGGGTTCCTCGGCGTGGTGGCAGGCCTGTGACGCGCGTAGCGGCGGCGTTGAACGTCGTCATGGGCATGACACTTGGAACGTTCTGAAGGGCGCTCTGTGATGCCGTTGTGCATGGCATGGACAGGACGGGCAGAACGTAGCCGGGGCGGCACGACCGCGAACAGATACCCCTCAAGAACTTTGCCGCCCCATAGAAACTCCATGGACGGCCCATGGAAGCTCCATGGGCCGTCCGCGAAGTAAGAGGCAGATAAAGGGGCTCGGGTGCCTTCTGGGCGACCGTCCGCCGGGGACCTAGAAGTCCTCGTCCAGGTCGACCGTGCCCTCCACCGCCACTTGGTACGCCGACGGGCGGCGCTCGAAGAAGTTGGTCAGCTCCTGGACACCCTGCAACTCCATGAAGGAGAAGGGGTTCTCGGAGCCGTAGACCGGCGCGAAGCCCAGTCGCTGGAGGCGCTGGTCCGCGACGCACTCCAGGTACTGGCGCATCGAGTCGGTGTTCATGCCCGGCAGACCCTCACCGCACAGGTCGCGCCCGAACTGCAGCTCCGCCTCGACGGCTTCGCGCAGCATGTCGGTCACCTCCTGCTGGAGTCGGTCGTCGAAGAGCTCCGGCTCCTCCTTGCGGACGGTGTCGACGACCTCGAACGCGAAGCTCATGTGCATGGTCTCGTCGCGGAACACCCAGTTGGTGCCGGTGGCCAGACCGTGCAGGAGACCCCGGCTGCGGAACCAGTAGACGTACGCGAACGCGCCGTAGAAGAAGAGACCTTCGATGCACGCGGCGAAGCAGATCAGGTTGAGGAGGAAGCGGCGGCGGTCGGCCTGGGTCTGGAGGCTGTCGAGCTTCTCGACCTCGTTGATCCACTTGAAGCAGAACTCGGCCTTCTCGCGGATGGAGGGGATGTTCTCCACCGCGTCGAAGGCGGCCGCCCGGTCCGCCGGGTCAGGGAGGTAGGTGTCGAGGAGCGTCAAGTAGAACTGGACGTGCACCGCCTCCTCGAAGAGCTGGCGGCTCAAGTAGAGCCGCGCCTCGGGGGAGTTGATGTGCTTGTACAGGGTCAGCACGAGGTTGTTCGCCACGATCGAGTCGCCCGTCGCGAAGAACGCGACCAGCCGGCCGATCATGTGCTGCTCACCCGGCGTCAGCTTCGCGAGGTCGGCGACGTCCGAGTGGAGGTCGACCTCCTCGACGGTCCAGGTGTTCTTGATCGCGTCCCGGTAGCGCTCGTAGAAGTCCGGGTAGCGCATGGGGCGGAGGGTCAGCTCGAAGCCCGGGTCGAGAAGGTTCTTGGCTTCGGTGGTCATTACTGGCAGGCCTCGCAGGACTCGGGGTTCTCAAGGGAGCAGGCGACCGCGTCTTCGTCGGGCGTCGACTGCTGTACGGGGACGGTGGGTTGGGCCTGGGCCGCGCGGGCGATGCGGGTCGCCGGGCGGGAGCGCAGGTAGTACGTCGTCTTCAGGCCCTGCTTCCAGGCGTACGCGTACATCGAGGAGAGCTTGCCGATCGTCGGCGTCTCCAGGAACAGGTTCAGGGACTGGGACTGGTCCAGGAACGGGGTGCGGGCGGCGGCCATGTCGATCAGACCGCGCTGCGGGATCTCCCAGGCCGTGCGGTACAGGGCACGGACCTCGGCCGGGATCCAACTGAACTCCTGCACCGAGCCGTTGGCGTCCCGCAGGGCCTCCCGGGTGCGGGCGTCCCACACGCCGAGCTGCTTCAGCTCGTTCACCAGGTAGGAGTTGACCTGGAGGAACTCGCCGGACAGCGTCTCGCGCTTGAAGAGGTTCGAGACCTGCGGCTCGATGCACTCGTAGACGCCCGCGATGGACGCGATGGTGGCGGTGGGCGCGATCGCCAGCAACAGGCTGTTGCGCATGCCGACTCGGGCGATACGTTCCCGCAGGGCCGCCCAGCGCTCCGGCCAGGTCAGCTCCACGTCGTAGTGGTCGGGGTGCAGAACACCCTTCGCCGTACGGGTCTTCTCCCAGGCCGGGAGCGGGCCGTTGCGCTCGGCGAGGTCGGCGGAGGCCTCGTACGCGGCGAGCATGATGCGCTCGGCGATCCGGGTCGAAAGGGCCTGCGCCTGCGGGGAGTCGAAGGGGACGCGGAGTTTGAAGAAGACGTCCTGGAGGCCCATAGCGCCCAGACCCACCGGGCGCCAGCGGGCGTTGGAACGGCCCGCCTGCTCGGTCGGGTAGAAGTTGATGTCCACGACACGGTCGAGGAAGGTGACGGCGGTGCGGACGGTCTCGTCCAGCCGCTCCCAGTCGATGTCACCCTCGACCACGAACGCGCCCAGGTTCACCGAGCCCAGGTTGCAGACCGCCGTCTCGCCGTCGTCCGTGACCTCCAGGATCTCCGTGCAGAGGTTCGAGGAGTGGACGGTGTGGCCCGGCTCGGCCGTCTGGTTGGCGGTGCGGTTGGCCGCGTCCTTGAAGGTCATCCAGCCGTTGCCGGTCTGCGCGAGGGTGCGCATCATGCGGCCGTAGAGGTCACGGGCCGGGATGGTCTTCTTGGCGAGGCCCTGCGCCTCGGCCTTGCGGTAGGCCGCGTCGAACTCGTCGCCCCACAGGTCGACCAGCTCGGGCACGTCGGCGGGGGAGAACAGCGACCAGATGCCGTTCTCGTTCACCCGGCGCATGAACTCGTCCGGGATCCAGTGCGCCAGGTTCAGGTTGTGCGTACGGCGGGCGTCCTCACCGGTGTTGTCCCGCAGCTCCAGGAACTCCTCGATGTCGGAGTGCCAGGTCTCCAGGTACACCGCGGCCGCGCCCTTGCGTCGGCCGCCCTGGTTCACCGCGGCGACCGAGGCGTCCAGCGTCTTCAGGAACGGGACGATGCCGTTGGAGTGCCCGTTCGTGCCCCGGATCAGCGAACCGCGGCTGCGGATGCGGGAGTACGACAGTCCGATGCCGCCGGCATGCTTCGAGAGACGGGCGACCTGGTGGTAGCGGTCGTAGATGGAGTCCAGCTCGTCCAGCGGGGAGTCGAGGAGGTAGCAGGACGACATCTGGGGGTGCCGGGTACCGGAGTTGAAGAGCGTGGGGGAGGAGGGGAGGTAGTCGAGGCGGCTCATCAGGCGGTAGAGCGCGGCGACTTCGTCGAGCGCGCGGGTCGAGTCGTCCTCGGCCAGACCGCTCGCCACGCGCAGCATGAAGTGCTGGGGGGTCTCGATGACCTTGCGGGTGATCGGGTGGCGGAGCAGGTAGCGGCTGTGCAGGGTGCGCAGGCCGAAGTAGCCGAAGCGGTCGTCGGCCTCCGTGTCGATCAGCGCGTCGAGGCGGGCCGCGTGCAGCCTCGCGAACTCGGCGGTGCGGTCCGCGATGAGGCCCTCGCGGTGGCCCACGGCGACGGACTCGGTGAACGTCGTGACGCCCTGCGAGGCGGCCTCGGCGGCGATGCTGATCGTCAGCAGCCGGGCGGCGAGCCGGGAGTAGACGGGGTCCTCGGAGATGAGACCGGCGGCGGCCTCCGTGGCCAGTTCGCGCAGTTCCGTCACGTCCGCGCGCGCGGACCGGCCGCGCAACGTGGCGGCGGCGACCCGGCCGGGGTCGGCGTCGGGAAGGTCGGCGGTCAGCTCGGTCAGGGTCCGCAGGATCGCGGTACCGGGGCCGTCGGCGTCCTGAACGGCCGTTCCGGGAACGTCGGTTCCGGGTCCGGTCACGGTCGCCGCGGTCGCCTCGTTCGCCTGGGTCGCTGATGCCGGCTCTGCTGGCGCGATGGTCACGGTGGGGCTCTCCCTCGCTCGGCACGGGGCCTTGCGGAGGGCAGGCGGCAGCTCGCGAGCACGGGGCGTCGCGTCCACCGGCCCACTCCACGAGGCCCGGACGTCATACGCCCTGACCGGGTGGCCGGGCGCGCGCCGTCGGCAGGTCCTCGGACTGACCAGGCGTGCATATGCACGCAAGTACACCGTTGCGGGACAGTTCCGGATTCGCACCGGATTCCCCTGCGGCGACAGCGAGCACGAGCATACATCTTGTGCTCGCCCGTCACGCCACCACCAGATGTTGTGTCGCGGTGGTTTCAGAGCGTCAGCTGGTAGGTGAGCAGAGTGAGATCGTCCAGGTGTGGCACGGGATTCCAGTCCCGGTCGGGTGTGCGGACGAAACCCAGACGTTCGTAGATGCGATGGGCCGCGTGCATGGAGGACTGGGTCGACAGGACCACGGCTGTGCAGCCCTCCGTGGCTCGGGCGCGGTCGAGGCAGGCGCGGACGAGAGCCTCTCCGGCACCGCGGCCGCGGGCGGCGCGGGCGATCGCCAGTGCGCGGATCTCCGCCTCGCCGGGGCGGGCTATGTCGGCGACGGGGCCGGGGCCGGCGACGAAGGTGACTCCGCCGAGGAGATGGTCGCCCTCCACGGCGACGAGGACCTCTGCGGCGGCGGCTCGGCCTGCCACGTCCTTCAGCACGGGGAGGTACGGGTCGGCCTCGCCGTAGTCGAGGAGGCCGTCGTCCAGGTAGGCGTGGGCGGTGAGGGTGCCGAGGGGTTCGTACTCGTCGGGGCGGGCTTGCCGGATCACGATGTCCATGGGAGCGAGTGTGCCGGAGGGGTACGACAACGGGCCGCCGGTTTTCTCGCTGTCGGCGGCCCGCTGCGGGTTCGTCGTGGCTGGTCGCGGGGGATCAGTGACCGGCGATCACCGGGAGCTCCTCCTTCACCCCCGGGTCGCCCGCGTCCGCCGTGTAGTCCGCGGGGTTCGTCTCGTCCACGCCCTCCGGGGCCTTCAGGGCCTTCAGTACGAAGGTCAGGACCACCGTGACCACGACGTTCAGGACGAACGCCGTCAGGCCGATGTAGCCGATCTCGCCGATGCCGGGGATCTCCTTGGACGAGCCGCCGAAGTGATCCTGGGTCGGCGAGGCGACCCCGTACGCCGCGAGGGTGCCGTAGAGCATGCCGACCGCCCAGCCGGCGAGGAGGGCCCAACGGTGGAACCAGCGGGTGAAGAGGCCGCCGACCAGGGACGGGAAGGTCTGGAGGATCCAGATGCCGCCCAGGAGCTGGAAGTTGATCGCCACCGTCTTGTCCATCGTCAGGACGAAGGCCAGGGCGCCGACCTTCACCAGCAGCGAGACGATCTTGGAGACCTTGGTCTCCTGGGCCGGGGTCGCGTCCGGGTTGATGAAGTCCTTGTAGATGTTGCGGGTGAAGAGGTTCGCCGCCGCGATGGACATGATCGCCGCTGGGACGAGCGCGCCGATGCCGATCGCCGCGAAGGCCACGCCCGCGAACCAGTCCGGGAACATGTTCTCGAAGAGCTGCGGGATCGCCAACTGCCCGTTGGTGACCTTGACTCCGGCCGCGATCGCCATGAAGCCGAGCAGCGCGAGCAGGCCCAGCATCAGTGAATACAGGGGCAGGATCGTGGTGTTGCGGCGGATCACGTTGCGGCTCTTGGAGGACAGCGTCGCCGTGATCGAGTGGGGGTACATGAACAGGGCCAGCGCCGAGCCCAACGCCAGTGTGGCGTACGTCCATTGGCCCGCCGGGGCCGGTACGAGCCCGCCCGCACCCGCCGCCTTGAACTTGGCTCCCGCCGCGCTGAAGATGTCGTCGAAGCCGCCGAGCTTGATCGGGATGTAGATGATCGCCACCGTGATCACGATGTAGATCAGGCCGTCCTTCACGAACGCGATCAGCGCGGGCGCGCGGAGGCCGGACGAGTAGGTGTACGCGGCGAGCACGGCGAACGCGATCAGCAGCGGCAGGTCCTTCACGAACCAGTTGGAGTTCGCGCTGCCGCCCACGCCCATGACGTCCAACACGGCCTGGATGCCGACCAGTTGGAGCGCGATGTACGGCATGGTCGCGAGGATGCCGGTGACCGCCACCGCCAGCGACAGGCTCTTCGAGCCGAAGCGGCCGCGCACGAAGTCGGACGTCGTCACGTATCCGTGCTTGTGCGACACCGACCAGAGGCGGGGCAGGAACAGGAAGATCAGCGGGTACACGAGGATCGTGTACGGCACCGCGAAGAAGCCGGCCGCGCCCGCCGCGTACACCGCCGCCGGGACGGCGACGAACGTATACGCGGTGTAGAGGTCGCCGCCGAGCAGGAACCAGGTGACCCAGGTGCCGAACGACCGTCCGCCCAGGCCCCATTCGTCGAGGCTGTGTTCGTTGTCGGCCCGGCGCCAGCGTGCGGCCAGGAAGCCCAGGACCGTGACGGCCAGGAAGAAGAAGATGAAGACGGCGAGTGCGACGCCGTTCACGCCGTCGTTCACCGGTTACCTCCATGGCGGGCCCGCTGGTCGCGCTGCCACAGCTTGTAGGCGGTCATCGTCAGCGCCGTCGAGATCAGCACCCAGAGCATCTGGTACCAGTAGAAGAACGGGATGCCGATGAACGTGGGGTCCGTCTTGGTGTAGGAGCCGACCCAGAGCAGCGCCACGAAGGGTGCGAACAGGCACACCGCGATGACGACGCGGACCGGGGTCACCACCGGTGCGGCCACTTCGGGCGGAACTTCCGGCACATCTGACATTTCGCGGTCCGTCCCCTCGCAGATCACCTGTGTAACGCGCAGGCAATGTAGGTCACGGAATCGCCGAAGCGAAAGACCCCGTCCGCATATCGTCATGTCGATTCGGTGAAAGCCTGACATCGGTGTCAAAAGCGGGTTCAGCAGCAGCGGAAGCCCTGGCGTGGATCGGCCTCCTGACGGTCCGACCGCATGCGTTCGAAGTCGCGGCGGCTCGGCACCTCCGCGTCCGGATGGTCCCGGCGTACGTGCGCGACATACCGGTCGTAGGCCGACTCGTCGGTCAACTCGCGGACGTACCAACGCACTCCGCTAGTCGCCCGCCTGAGCACCGACCACATCACGTGCCTCCTCCTTCTCCTCCCGGGTCGGGAGCAGCCCGGCCGGTGCCGTGATGTTCGACTCGACGTACGGCGTCTCGCTCAGCGTGGAGAGCGCGGGGCGGCGGACGTGTCGAACGCAGACGCGAAGGGCGTCCGCGATCACGACCACGACCAGCACCGCGAGAATGGCCGAAACCACCCCGTCCACCGTGGAGTTGGTGACGACGGTGTGCATGTCGTCCATCGACTTGGCGGGCGGCAGCACCTTGCCCGCGTCGATCGCGTCCTGGAACACGGACCGTTGCTTGAAGAAGCCGACCTTCGGGTCGCTGGAGAAGACCTTCTGCCAGCTCGCGGTGAGCGTGACCGTCGCGTCCCAGGCGAGTGGAATCCCGGTGATCCAGGCCCACTTGAGGCGGCCGGACTTCACCAGGAGGGTGGTGCAGACGGCCAGCGCGACGGCGGCCAGCAGCTGGTTGGAGATGCCGAAGATCGGGAAGAGCTGGTTGATCCCGCCGAGGGGTTCGTGCACGCCGACCCAGAGGAAGTAGCCCCACAGCGCGCACACGATCGCGCTCGTCAGGACCAGGCCCGGACGCCAACTCACGTTCCTGAACGGCCGATGGACGTTCCCCAGCATGTCCTGGAGCATGAACCGGCCCACCCGTGTGCCCGCGTCCAGCGCGGTCAGGATGAACAGTGCCTCGAACATGATCGCGAAGTGGTACCAGAAGGCGCGTAGGCTCCCGCCGGTGACCTTGGAGAAGATCTCCGAGACGCCGACCGCGAGGGTGGGCGCGCCGCCGGTGCGGGACAGCAGGCTCGCCTCGTCGACGTTCTTCGCGGCCTGGGCGAGGTCGGCGGGGGAGATGTGGTAGCCCCAACTGCCCACCACCTGCGAGGCGTTCTGCACGGTGGCGCCGATCGCGCCCGAAGGGGCGTTCATCGCGAAGTAGAGACCCGGGTCGATGATGCTCGCGGCGACCAGGGCCATCACGGCGACGGACGACTCCATCAGCATCGCGCCGTAGCCGATCATCCTGATCTGGGTTTCCTTCTGGATCATCTTCGGGGTCGTACCGCTGGAGATGAGCGAGTGGAAGCCGGACAGGGCGCCGCAGGCGATCGTGATGAAGACGAAGGGGAAGAGGGAGCCGGCGAACACCGGGCCGTTGCCGTGTTTCGCGAAGTCGGTGACGGCGGGCATCCGCAGGTCGGGCAGGGCGACGACGACCCCGATCGCCAGCAGGGCGATGGTGCCGATCTTCATGAAGGTGGAGAGGTAGTCGCGCGGGGCGAGCAGGGTCCAGACGGGGAGGATCGAGGCGACGAAGCCGTACGCCACCAGCCAGATCACCAGTGTCGAGGGCGCGAGCGTGAAGGTGCCGGCCCAGGACGACTCGGCGACCCAGCGGCCCGCGACCAGGGCGAGCAGCAGCAGGGCCACGCCGATCAGCGAGACCTCGGAGACCCGGCCGGGGCGAAGTACCCGTAGATAGAAGCCCATCAGCAGGGCGATCGGGATCGTCATACCGATGGAGAAGGTGCCCCAGGGGGAGGAGGCCAGCGCGTTCACGACGACCAGGGCCAGCACGCCGAGCAGGATGATCATGATGGCGAAGGTGGCGAGGAGCGCGGCGGCGCCGCCGAAGGGGCCGATCTCCTCGCGGGCCATCTGGCCAAGTGACTTGCCGTCGCGACGGGTTGAGAAGAACAGCACCACCATGTCCTGGACCGCGCCCGCGAAGATGACGCCGACGATGATCCAGATCGTGCCGGGCAAGTAGCCCATCTGCGCGGCCAGTACGGGTCCGACGAGCGGTCCGGCGCCCGCGATCGCGGCGAAGTGGTGGCCCAACAGGACGCGGCGGTCGGTGGGGTGGAAGTCGATGCCGTTGTCGAGGCGTTCGGCCGGGGTGGCCCGGGTGCCGTCCACCTTCAGGACCTTGTACGCGATGAACCTCGCGTAGAAGCGGTAGGCGATGGCGTACGAGCCGAGCGCGGCGGCGACCATCCAGGCGGCCGACACGTTCTCGCCCCGCGCCAGCGCGAGCACGGACCAGCCCGCCGCGGCGACGAGCGCGACGAGGGTCCAGACGACGATGGTTCGGACGTTCGCGGTACGCACCGGGGAGTCCTCCCGTCCATGCGGCGACGGGAGGAACGTAGAGCAACGGGCGTGACTGTGTAAGTCCCCTAGTCCTGTGGGCGCTTGAGTCGCGCCACGAACTTGTACCGGTCGCCCCGGTACACCGACCGCACCCACTCCACCGGCTTGCCCTCCTTGTCGAGGGAGTGGCGGGAGAGCATCAGCATCGGGAGGCCGACGTCGGTGCTGAGGAGGCCGGCCTCGCGCGGGGTGGCCAGCGAGGTCTCGATGGTCTCCTCGGCCTCGGCGAGATGGACGTCGTAGACCTCGGCCAACGCGGTGTACAGGGATGTGTACTTGACCAGCGACCTGCGCAGGGCGGGGAAGCGCTTCGCGCTGAGGTGGGTCGTCTCGATGGCCATCGGTTCGGCGTTGGCCATGCGCAGGCGCTCGATGCGCAGGACCCGGCCGCCGGTGGTGATGTCGAGCAGGTCGGCGAGGGTGTCGTCGGCCGTGATGTAGCCGATGTCCAGGAGCTGCGAGGTGGGTTCGAGGCCCTGGGCCCTCATGTCCTCGGTGTACGAGGTGAGTTGGAGGGCCTGCGAGACCTTCGGCTTGGCGACGAACGTGCCCTTGCCCTGGATGCGCTCCAGCCGGCCCTCGACGACCAGTTCCTGAAGGGCCTGGCGGACGGTCGTGCGCGAGGTGTCGAACTCCGCCGCCAGGGTGCGCTCCGGCGGGACCGGTGTACCGGGCGGCAACGTCTCCGTCATGTCCAGCAGGTGTTTCTTCAGGCGGTAGTACTTCGGCACACGCGCGGTGCGGACGGTGGCCCCACCCTCGTTCTCCGCACTGCTGACGTCGGTGCTCATGCTCCGCCTTTCCGGCTCCGGGCAAGGGTCATTCGGTGATCCCCTCTGTATACCGTCGCCGCCGCTTTTGGTCTAGTCCACAGCGCCAAGTGGTCTAGTGGAGGAGAGTACTCCGGCGCGACTGTTTTCGCTGCCTTCTTACTTAAAGGTTCCTGCATATGTAGGTCCCATAACGGCTGGTCAGGGGTGTTTCGAGGGCCCTTGACAGGTCCACTGGTCTGGTCCAAGCTCCCGGTACTGGTCTACACCATTGGTTCAGGTCCCGGCCCTTGGGCGGGAGGTGTGGCAGGCATCCCTGAGGAGGGTGGCGTGAAGCGCAAGCTCATAGCCGCGATCGGTATCGCGGGCATGATGGTCTCCATCGCGGCGTGCGGGGGCAACGACGACAAGGGCTCTTCGAACAGTGGCGCCGACGCCAAGGAGCTGACCGTCTGGCTCACCGTCGACGCGCAGAACAACTGGCCCCAGCTGGTGAAGGCAGCCGACGCGGCCGTGCAGAAGGCGCACCCCGGCGTCAAGATCAAGCACGAGTACTACGGCTGGCCGGACAAGAACACCAAGCTCGACGCGGTCCTCGCCACCGACAAGGCCCCCGACGTGGTCGAGATGGGCAACACCGAGATGCTGAGCTACATGGTCAAGGGCGCCTTCGCACCCGTCGACCCTGCCAAGTTCACCAACTCCTCCGCCTGGCTCGACGGCCTCAAGGCCTCCGTGACCTACGACGGCAAGACCTACGGCGTCCCCTACTACGCCGGTGGCCGCGTCGCCAACTGGCGTACGGACATCGCCGCTTCGGTCGGCGTGAAGACGCCCCCGACCACCTACACCGAGCTGACCGCCGACCTGGACAAGATCCAGAAGAAGGAAGGCAGCAAGTTCAGCGCCTGGTACCAGCCCACCCGTGACTGGTACGCGGCCATGTCCTTCGTCTACGACGCCGGCGGCGCCATCGCCACCCAGTCCGGCAGCGACTGGAAGGCCAGCCTCTCCTCGCCCGAGTCCATCAAGGGACTCACCGAGTGGAAGTCGGTCATCGACAAGTACATGCACGGCGACAAGACCAAGGACGAGTCCGACCGTTACATCGTCTACGGCCAGGGCAAGGCGTCCATGATCTTCGCCGCCGCGTGGGAGGGCGCGACCGCCGCCGACCCGAAGAACGACAAGACCGGCGGCAAGCTGAAGACCGACCTCGTCAACTTCGTGATGCCCGGCCCGTCCGGCAAGAACATGCCCGTGTTCCTGGGCGGTTCGGACCTGGCCGTCCCGGTCAAGTCCAAGGCGCAGGCGCTCGCCGCCGAGTGGATCAACGCCTTCACCGGTCCCTCCGGCCAGAAGGGCCTGATGGCCAAGGGCAACCTGCCGAACAACAAGACCGACCTCGCGACGCTGAAGACCGACCCCGCGACGGCGGTCCCGGCCACCGCGGCCGAGTCCAACTGGTTCGTGCCGATGGCGCCGGGCTGGGGCCAGGTCGAGAAGGCCCAGGTCCTTCAGACCATGCTGCAGAACATCGGCACCGGCAAGCAGTCGGTGGCGGACGCCGCGAAGGCCGCGGACACCGCGATCGACAAGGTCATCAACACCAAGTGACCTGAGCGCGGGGCCCTGTTGGACGCCATATGCGTCCTCGGGGCAGGGCCCCGCGTCTCGTACGGATTCCACGAGCTGTGCGAATTCCCGTACGAGGTACGGCCGTACGACCTGAGGGATCGCCGAGGAGCGCGTGATGAGTGCCGACACGACCACCCATGCCAAGGTGCCGCCGCCGCGGCAGGCGCCCCCACCGCGCGTCGCCGACGCACCCCGCAGACGGCGGACGGCGAGAGGCGCCGGGGTTCCCTGGCTGCTGCTCGCCCCCTGTCTGCTCATCCTCGGCCTGGTCATGGGCTATCCGCTGGTCCGGCTGGTCACGCTGTCCTTCCAGTCCTTCGGGCAGTCCCAGCTGTGGGGCTTCAAGCCCGCCGAGTGGATCGGCTTCGACAACTTCTCCGGGGTCCTCGGCGACGGCGAGTTCTGGGGCGTCGTCGTCCGCACGATCGTCTTCGCGGCCGGGTCGGTCATCTTCACGATGGTCGCCGGCATGGCACTCGCCCTGCTCCAGCAGAAGGTCTCCGGCTGGATGAAGACCCTCATCAACATTGTCCTGGTGGCCAGTTGGGGCATGCCGGTCATCGTCGCGACCACCGTCTTCAAGTGGCTCTTCGACTCGGACTACGGCATCTTCAACGCGCTGCTCAGCAAGTTGCCCGGCGTCGACATGATCGGCCACAACTGGTTCGCCAGCGGACCGCAGGGCCTGCTCGTCATCATGCTGCTGGTGGTGTGGGGCGCGGTGCCCTTCGTGGTGATCACCCTCAGCGCCGGACTCACCCAGGTCCCCCAGGAGTTGGAGGAGGCGGCCCGCCTCGACGGCGCCGGCGCGTGGGGCGTCTTCCGGTACGTCACCCTGCCCATCCTCAAGCCGATCATCGTGATGCTCACGACCCTGTCGGTGATCTGGGACATGGGCGTCTTCCCCCAGGTGTTCGTGATGCGCGGCGGCCACCCGGAGGCCGACTTCCAACTCCTGAGCACCTACTCGTACGACCGCGCGTTCGTCGTCAACGACTACGGGCAGGGCTCGGCGATCGCCCTGGTCACCGTGGTGCTGCTGCTCGGTGTCGTCGCCGTCTACATGCGTCAGATGCTTCAGATCGGAGAGGTCGAATGAGCGCGCTCACGACCGATGCGCCCCGCACACCGACCGGCGGGCGCAAGAAGTCCAAGCTCGGCTGGAACCTCGTAGGCCTGCTCGTGTTCGTCGTCGTCGGCTTCCCGCTCTACTGGATGCTCGACACGGCGTTCAAGCCGGCGCGGGACGCCATCGACCCGGACCCGAGCCTGCTGCCCACCGGTATCACGCTCGACAACTTCCGCCGGGCGCTGGACATCGCCGACTTCTGGGGCCCGGTCGGCCGCAGCCTCATCGTGTCCCTGTCGGTGGTCGTGATCGGCGTCGTCGTCGGCCTGCTGGCCGCGCTCGCCATCTCCCGCTTCGCCTTCCGCGGCCGCAAGATCGTGATCGTCGGCATCCTCGCGGTCCAGATGGTCCCGCTGGTCTCGATGATCATCCCGGTCTTCCTGCTGCTGAACGACCTCGACCAGTACGACAAGCTCTCGGGCCTGGTCATCACGTATCTGACCTTCATCCTGCCGTTCACGGTGTGGACCCTGCGCGGCTTCATCGTCAACATCCCGAAGGAACTGGAGGAGGCGGCCATGGTCGACGGCTGCTCCCGCACCGGCGCCTTCATCCGCGTGGTCTTCCCGCTGCTGGCCCCCGGCATGGTCGCGACGTCGGTCTACGGCTTCATCCAGGCCTGGAACGAATACCTCTACGCCCTCATGCTGCTCAGTCAGGAGCACCAGACGGCGACCGTCTGGCTCGGCAACTTCACCACCAAGCACGGCACCGAGTACGCCCCGATGATGGCCGGCGCCACGATGATGGCCGTGCCGATCGTCGTCCTGTTCCTCATCGTCCAGCGCAAGATGGCCGCGGGGCTGACCGCGGGCGCTGTGAAGGGATAACGCCACCGATGACGACACTCGCCAGCGGTACAGACACCCTGACGCGCGACGCCCTCACCGTCCTGCAACCGGGCTTCCCCGGCACCACGGCCCCCGACTGGCTGCTGCGGCGCCTCGGTGAAGGCCTGGCGTCCGTCGGCCTGTTCGGCCGCAACATCGCCTCACCGGAACAACTGTCCGCTCTCACTGCCCAGTTGAGGTCGGAACGGGACGACGTTCTGGTCGCGATCGACGAGGAGGGCGGCGACGTCACCCGGCTGGAGGCCCGCACGGGCTCCTCGTTCCCCGGCAACCACGCGCTGGGCGCGGTGGACGACGTGGACCTGACGAGGGCGGTGGCCCACGAGCTGGGCCGCAGACTCGCCGCCTGCGGCGTGAACCTGAACTGGGCTCCCTCCGCGGACGTGAACTCGAACCCCTCCAACCCGGTCATCGGGGTCCGATCCTTCGGCGCGGACCCGGAGTTGGTCGCCCGGCACACGGCGGCCTACGTCTCCGGCCTCCAGTCGGCGGGCGTCGCGGCCTGCACGAAACACTTCCCGGGCCACGGGGACACGGCGGTCGACTCCCACCACGCGCTGCCGCGCATCGACGCCGAGCAGTCGGTCCTGGAGGAGCGCGAACTCCTCCCGTTCCGCGCGGCCATCGCCGCCGGCACCCGTGCGGTGATGAGCGCCCACATCCTGGTCCCCACCCTGGACCCGGAGCACCCGGCCACCCTCTCCCTCCGCGTCCTGACCGACCTCCTCCGCGGCCGCCTCGACTACGACGGCCTCATCGTCACCGACGGCATGGAGATGCAGGCCATCGCCGCCACCTACGGCATCGAACGCGGCAGCGTCCTCGCGATAGCCGCCGGCGCCGACGCGATCTGCGTGGGCGGCGGCCTCGCGGACGACGAGACGGTACGACGACTGCGGGACGCGCTGGTGGGGGCGGTCCGCTCGGGCGACCTGCCGGAGGAGCGCCTGGCCGAGGCGGCGGAACGGGTACGGGGGTTGGCCCGGTGGGCGACCTCCGCTGCGCGGATTGCGCGGAGCGGCTCTGCGGGCGCTCCGGCGGTTGCGCAAGAAGCCCCCGCCCCCGCGCCGGACGTGACGCGCGTCGACGTCGGCCTCGTCGCCGCCCGTCGTGCCCTCACGGTCACCGGCGCAGACGGTTTCACTCCCCTCACCGAAGCGCCCTACGTCGCTCTCCTCGCCCCCGTCGCCAATATCGCCGTAGGTGACGAGACGCCCTGGGGTGTGGGTGCGGAGCTCGCGCGGCTGGTGCCCGGTACGGAGTCGGGGGGCTTCGCCGGGGAGGGCGCGGGGCAG
>NZ_JAENRY010000157.1 GCF_016612545.1 Streptomyces sp. MBT65
GACATTAAGTGATGATTCGTCAGCAATTGTGAACGATCGGTCATTGCGCCGGGGCCTGGCGCGCCGGGCGGGCGGGGGGTGAGGTGAGGGGCGGATTGCCGGTGGTGTTCTTTCGTGCATCGGGTCGGGTGCCTGTGCGTCGGTCGGCCGGTGCTTAAGAGGGCCGCAGATGCCCGCCGCCGTGCGGTGTCGGGTGTCGGCGCACCAAGTCGGACTCTGGTGTGCCGGTCAGGCGTCGGGTGAGGCCGGGGCGGATGGCCAGTGGTGCACGGTCCCGGGTGCTGGTGCACGGCGTCGGGCCCGGCGTGTGGTCAGGTGCCGCCCGACGTCAGGGCGATGCCCAGCGGGGTCCGTTCGTAGAGCACCTGGTGGCCGTAGCGGCGCGCCGTGAGCAGGCCCGCGTCGCGCAGGACCGTCAGATGGGCGGACACCGATGAGGGGGCGAGGCGGAGGCGGTGGGCGAGGGCGGTCGTGGAGGCGGGTTCGTCGAGCGCGGCCAGGACGGTGGCCCGGCCGCGCCCCAGCAGTCGTAGCAGCGCGTCCGGTGTGTGGTCGGCGGGCTCGGTCCACAGGGCGCCGATGCCGCGGGCCGGGTAGGCGAGGGTCGGCTGCCAGGGGTGCTCGAAGGTGCTCACCACGTTCGGCCAGATGAAGACGCTCGGCAGCAGCACCAGGCCCTGACCGCCGAGCCGCCGATCGTGCTCGCCCCGGAAGTCCACGGTCAGCGTCCCGGCGTCCCAGGCGCAGTGCCGGCTGATCTCCGGGAGCAGTACACCGAGCCCGACCTCGGCCAGCCGGCGCGAGTGGAAGGCGATGTCCGCCTCCAGCAGGGCGCGCAGCCGTGGCCAGTCCGGCGCGACCAGGGTGTGCCAGACGGCCTCCATCGCGTCCGCCAACTCCTCGATCATGCGGGCGGGTTCACGCAGCCAGGCCCGGCCGCGCGCCGACTCCAGCGCGCCCGGCGTGGAGGCCAGCGAGCGGGCCGTGTCCTCCCTGGCCCGGTCCGGATCGGCCGCGCGGACGGCCGCGATCTCCTGCTCGAAGGTGGCCGAGGGCCCGATCGGCGGCGGACACAGCCAGCCGGGGCAGTGCCCGGTCTGCGGCATCAGCAGCCACAGCGGCGCGAGATCGAGCCCGGCCGCCGCCGCACCGGCGCGCCGCAGCCAGGGCGCGTGATACCCCTGCCGCTCGGGCCGCTTGAACGTGCGCACCGCCTCCTGCGTCTCCCAGAGCGGCGACACCGCGAACCGGCACCTGAGGAAGTCGTCCTCCCCGAAATACAGCCGCGACGGCATGCCCACCCCCAAGAGACCCGGACCGGAAGATTCGGCCGTACCCGAAACTCTAGGACGCCCCGGCGCCGGTCAGCACGCTGCTCCCCATGCTCCACGTCCAAGCCCCGCCCACCGGCTACCGCCGTGTCCTCGCCGTTCCCGAGTTCCGCTTCGTCTTCGCCGCCCACGCGCTCTCCCTCCTCGGCGTGGTCGTCACCGAGATCGCCCTCTCGGTCCTCGTCTACGACCTCACCGGCTCGCCCCTGCTGAGCGCGCTCGCGTTCGCGGTGGGCTTCCTGCCGTATCTGATCGGCGGGACGCTGCTGGCCGGGGTCGCCGACCGCTACCCCGCCCGACGCGTGCTCGTGGTCTGCGACCTGGTGTGCGCGGCCTGCGTCGCCGCGATGGTGACTCCCGGCACCGGCATCGCCGTCCTGCTGCTCCTCCGCTGTGCCCTCGCCGTCGTCTCACCCGTGTTCGCGGGCACCCGGATGGCGACCCTCGCCGACATCCTCGGCGACGGCGACCTCTTCGTCCTCGGCCGCTCGCTGCTGCGGATCGTGTCGCAGAGCGCGCTGCTCGTCGGATACGGACTCGGCGGCCTGCTCCTCACCGCCGTCTCCCCGCGCCACGCCCTGCTGATCACCGTCGGCACCTTCCTCACCTCCGCCGCCCTGCTGCGCCTCGGCACCCGGCGCCGCCCCGCGAGGGCGGGCGGCGGGAGCGCCCTGCTGGCCGACTCCCTCAAGGGCGCCCGGCAGGTCCTCGCCGACCGCCGGGTCCGGGCGCTGCTCCTGCTCTTCTGGCTCCCGGCGATGTTCTCCGTCGCCCCCGAGGCCCTCGCCGCGCCCTACGCGGCCGAACTCGGCGCCGGTTCGACCGGGCTCGGGCTGCTGATGTGCGCCCTGCCCGTCGGCACGATCGCCGGCGAGCTCTACGCCGGTTCCCGACTGCGCCCCGCCACCCGGCAGCGGATCGCCCTCCCGCTGGTCTGCTGCACCCTGCTGCCCTACCTCGGCTACGCCTTCCGCCCGGGCCTCGCCGTCTCCCTCGCGCTGCTGACGGTCGCGGGCGCCGGGTCCGCGTACACGCTGGGCCTCGACCAGTGGTTCGTACGGGACGTGCCCGAGGAACTGCGCGGCCGGGCCATGACCCTGCTCACCGCCGGGCTGATGACCATCCAGGGCGTAGGCATGGCCCTGGCCGGGGTGGCCGCCGAGTTCGCCGGGGTGCGCGGGGCGGTGGTGGGCGCCGGGGCGCTCGGCACGGTGTGCTGCGCGCTGCTGGCCGTAGAAGCCCACAGGACCGCCGGGGAGAGCCCTATGGACCGAAAGACGAGACGGGGCTGACCACGATGTGACCGGCCGGTAAGGTCTGGTGCCGTGCCGAAGCCCCTCAGTCTCCCTTTCGACCCCATCGCCCGCGCCGACGAACACTGGAAGCAACGCTGGGGAAACGTGCCCTCGATGGCCGCCATCACCTCGATCATGCGGGCCCAGCAGATCCTGCTCGCCGAGGTCGACGCGGTCGTCAAGCCGTACGGACTGACCTTTGCGCGCTACGAGGCACTGGTGCTGCTCACCTTCTCCAAGGCGGGCGAGCTGCCGATGTCCAAGATCGGCGAGCGGCTCATGGTGCACCCCACGTCCGTGACGAACACCGTGGACCGGCTGTCCAGGTCCGGCCTCGTCGCCAAGCGCCCCAACCCCAACGACGGCCGCGGCACCCTCGCCTCCATCACCGACAAGGGCCGCGAGGTCTGCGACGCGGCCACCCGCGACCTGATGGAGATGGACTTCGGGCTGAGCGCCTACGACGCGGAGGAGTGCGGCGAGATCTTCGCGATGCTGCGCCCGCTCAGGGTCGCGGCGGCGGACTTCGACGAGGAGTGACCCGGGCAGGGGACTGAGGTCCGACCCGGGCGAAGGACGGGGGCCGACCCGGGGAAAGATCGCCCGGAACCGGTCGTTACGCTCGTCCTCATGAAAAAGAGCGTGCTGACCCGCTACCGCGTCATGGCGTACGTCACGGGTGTCCTGCTGGTCCTGCTGTGCCTCAGCATGATCGCCAAGTACCTCCTCAAGATCGACGGCGCCGGGAGCTTCACCGAGGTCGTCGCCATCGCGCACGGCTGGCTGTACGTCGTGTACCTGCTCTTCGCGTTCGACCTGGGCTCCAAGGCCAAGTGGCCGGTCGGCAAGCAGCTCTGGGTGCTGCTCGCGGGGACGATTCCGACGGCCGCGTTCTTCGTCGAGCGGAAGATCAGCCACGAGCTGGAGTCGAAGATCGTCGAGCCGACTCCGGTCGCCGCCAAGGTCTGATCGCCACCGGGGTGTCACTCGGACGCCCCGGTAAGGCATCGACATTTACTAGGACGTCCTAGTAAATTCGAAGGCATGGACGCTGACGCCATCGCAGAGGGCCGCCGACGCTGGCAGGCCCGGTTCGACGCCGCACGTACGCGTGAGGCCGACTTCACCACGCTCTCCGGGGACCCGGTCGAGCCGGTGTACGGGCCACGCCCCGGGGACAGGTACGACGGCTTCGAGCGGATCGGGTGGCCCGGCGAGTATCCGTACACACGCGGTCTGTACGCGACCGGCTACCGCGGGCGGACGTGGACGATCCGGCAGTTCGCCGGGTTCGGGAACGCCGAGCAGACCAACGAGCGGTACAAGAAGATCCTGGCCAACGGCGGCGGGGGTCTGTCGGTGGCCTTCGACATGCCCACGCTCATGGGCCGCGACTCCGACGACCCGCGCTCGCTCGGCGAGGTCGGGCACTGCGGGGTCGCCATCGACTCCGCCGCCGACATGGAGGTCCTCTTCAAGGACATCCCGCTGGGCGACGTGACGACCTCGATGACCATCAGCGGACCGGCCGTCCCCGTCTTCTGCATGTACCTGGTCGCCGCGGAGCGCCAGGGCATCGACCCGGCCGTCCTCAACGGCACGCTCCAGACCGACATCTTCAAGGAGTACATCGCCCAGAAGGAGTGGCTCTTCCAGCCCGAGCCGCACCTGCGCCTCATCGGCGACCTCATGGAGTACTGCGCGACCGGCATCCCCGCCTACAAGCCGCTGTCCGTCTCCGGCTACCACATCCGCGAGGCCGGCTCAACGGCCGCGCAGGAGCTGGCGTACACGCTGGCGGACGGCTTCGGGTACGTCGAACTCGGCCTGTCCCGTGGCCTCGACGTGGACGTGTTCGCCCCCGGCCTGTCCTTCTTCTTCGACGCGCACGTCGACTTCTTCGAGGAGATCGCCAAGTTCCGCGCGGCGCGCAGGATTTGGGCCCGCTGGATGCGCGATGTCTATGGCGCGCGGACCGAGAAGGCGCAGTGGCTGCGCTTCCACACCCAGACCGCCGGCGTCTCGCTGACCGCGCAGCAGCCGTACAACAACGTCGTCCGTACGGCAGTTGAAGCGCTCGCGGCCGTCCTCGGCGGGACCAACTCGCTGCACACCAACGCCCTGGACGAGACCCTCGCGCTGCCGAGCGAGCAGGCCGCGGAGATCGCGCTGCGCACGCAGCAGGTGCTGATGGAGGAGACCGGGGTCGCCAACGTGGCGGATCCGCTGGGCGGTTCGTGGTACGTCGAGCAGCTCACCGACCGGATCGAGGCGGACGCCGAGAAGATCTTCGAGCAGATCAGGGAGCGCGGGCTGCGCGCCCACCCGGACGGGCAGCACCCGATCGGGCCGATCACCTCGGGCATCCTGCGCGGCATCGAGGACGGCTGGTTCACCGGCGAGATCGCCGAGGCCGCCTTCCAGTACCAGCGGTCCGTGGAGAAGGGCGACAAGCGCGTCGTGGGCGTCAACGTGCTCCACGGCTCGGTCACCGGCGACCTGGAGATCCTGCGGGTCAGCCACGAGGTGGAGCGGGAGCAGGTCCGGGAGTTGGGGGCGCGCAAGGGCGTACGGGACGAGACGGCCGTAGCGGCGGCCCTGGACGCGATGCTCGCGGCCGCGCGGGACGGGTCGAACATGATCGGGCCGATGCTGGACGCGGCGCGGGCGGAGGCGACGCTGGGGGAGATCTGCGGGGTGCTGCGAGAGGAGTGGGGGGTGTACACGGAGCCTGCGGGCTTCTAGCTACTTGCCCCTGAAAAAGTGTTTGGGCTGGTGACGGGGCCGCTACTGCGGGACGGCGCTGTGTCGCTGGCCGGTCGGGGGTGTGTCCGTCACCGGCTGAGGATGGTCATCCGCTGGAGGTTGTAGGCGAAGATCCCCAGTCCGGCCCAGGTCTGGGCGCCGGCCAGGCGGCGCAGGCGCGTGCGACGGAAGCCGAAGCTGCGCTTGAGGTGACTGATGCGGGCCTCGACGCCGACTCTCCAGTTGCGTATCCGCCGGAATGGGCGGCTGTGTTCGTACTCACGCCGTGCCTTTCCAGGCTTCCCTGCGCGTTGCAGGCCGATCCGCTGGACGCCGAGTTCGGCCAGGGCAAGATCGTTGGCTGCGGTGCCGAAGCCGCGGTCGGCGACGACCGTGCTGGGCGGGCGGCCGGTCAGGGACACGGCGCGTTGCACCGAGGGAACCAGTTGCGGCGCATCGGCCGGGTTTCCGCGCTGGACCTGGTGGTCGATGATGAAGCCGCGTTCGTCCTCGGCCACGAGCGCGGTGTAGCCGAACTGGGTGGGGTGCTGGGGCTTGCCCTTGCGGATTGGTCGGGCGTCGGGGTCGGCCAACGAGACCAGCCGGTCAGGGATGGTGCGGATGCCCGCCAGGCGTAAGGCGGTCTGCTCCAGCAGTCGGCGGGTGCCCGCCGCGGTCTGGGCCAGCTCGCCCACGAGGTGCGCGAGTCGTCCCGAAGGCTGCTTGCGCAGCGTGCGTCGGGCATTGCGCTCCACTGCCGCCACGTCCCGCAAGGTCGCGCGGGCCACGGCGGCGATTTCACCGGTGAGCCGGTCGATCTCGCCCAGCGCCTGGCCGGTGCGCCGCCGCAGCGTGCGCGAGATCTCCTTCACGCGGCGTCCCGCTGACCGGCTGCGATCACGGAAGCGGGTGCGCCTGGCTGCCCCGGACGCCTTGATCCACCCCACCAGCCGGCCCAGTTTGCGTACCCCGTGTTCGAGCAGGTCGGCGTCCGTGGGGTGGTCGATGTCTGCTTCCATCACGGTCGTGTCGATGCGCAGCTTGCGGCACCGCAGCAGCTTGTCCTCGACCAGCTTGCCCAGCAGGGCCGCATTCAGGTCGTCCACCACCTGCGGTCCGCTGCGGCGAACCAGCTTGATCAGCGTGGTCGGGTGCGGCACCGGGGAGGTCAGCGGGATGCGGCAGAACCGGCGCCAGCTCAACGAGTCCGCGACCTCACGGCACAGGGTCTCGTAACCCAGCTGGTAGCGGTGCTTGAGATACAGCAGGCGCAGCAGCGTCTCCACTGGCACCGACGGCCGCCCCAGCCGCTCGGCGAACACCGCCCGCCACGGAGCGATGAATCGCTCGTCGTCCAAGAACGCATCGACCAGGCTCAGTTCGGCGGGTAACAGCCGCGCATGCTCCGGCAGCACTTCCCACCAGGCGTCCTGCACTCCCGCGACACGTAACACCGCCACACCCCCGACCCCAAGACCCGCCTCCACTGTGGCGGCCATAGCCCGGCCCTCACCAGCTCTCCCCAGAGGACAACCCAGAGGCAGAGCCGGACTTCTTCAGGGGCAAGTAGCTAGGCCTGTCCGGCGGATCGTGCCGCAGACGCGGGGCGTGGCAGGCAGCCGTAAGGGTGTGGGGACCCGCAGTGCGTCTCCGCCCTCCGCCGGGTCCCACAGCCGCTCGCGTCACGTCCCGCGCGCCGACGCCCATCGGGCTCCGCCCGTTTCCCGCGACCTGATCCGTCGCACAGACCCTAGGGGTTGTTGAGCGACGTCAGGCCGAGGAGCAGCATCTGGGTGAGGCTGTGGACCCAGCGTTCGTCGGCCGGTTCCGCGCTCACCAGGGTGCGGTGCACCACCGCCCCCGCCACCACGTCGAAGATCAGGTCCGCCGTGCGCGCCGCTTCCTCCGCGTCCGTCTCCGGGGGCAGTTCGCCGCGCGCCTGGGCCCGTGCCCTGCCCTCCACGACCAGGCACTTCTGGCGGTCGACGATCGACTCGCGGATGCGTTCGCGCAGGGCGTCGTCGTGGATGGACTCGGCGACCACCGCCATCAGTCCGCTCTTGGCCTCCGGGCGGGCCAGGATCGCCGCGAACTGGAGGACGACGCCCTCGATGTCGGCGGCCAGTGTGCCGCGGTCGGGGAGGTGGAGTTCGTCGAAGAGTTCGGCGACCGCGTCGACGACGAGCTCGTTCTTGCCGGCCCAGCGGCGATAGAGGGTCGTTTTCGCAACCCCCGCGCGCGTGGCGACGTCTCCCAACGTGAGCCTGGACCAACCGAGTTCGACCAGGGCCTCCCGGGTGGCCGCGAGGATCGCGGTGTCCGCGGTGGCGCTGCGCGGGCGTCCCGCGGCGCGTGGGACGGGAGTGCTGCTCTGCATCCCTTGACCATAACCGGCGGTTCCTGTGGTGCAGTGAGGGAGATCACGGGGTACGTCTATCCCGGAGGCATCCGCTGCTATTACGCTACGACCCGTAGCGAAACCACGGGCGCGGGGTGGGGACCCGGCGCCGAACAGCACGCACCGGACTCGCGCCGGGCCGGCAACAGACCAGCTTTCTCAACGGCTTTCACAACGCTTTTCATTCACACGCGCGGACGGGGGAGGATAGACGCATGCAGCCACGGAACATGTCCATGAGCGGAGTCGTCGACCTCGCCGCGGTGAAGGCGGCCCAGGAGGCCAAGGTCAAGGCGGAGCAGGCGCGCGCCGAGACCGCCAGGCAGGGCGGCGGCGGGGCCGTCTCACCGGCCGACCTGGTGATCGACGTAGATGAGGCGGGGTTCGAGAGCGAGGTCCTGCAGCGGTCGACCGAGGTCCCGGTCGTCATCGACTTCTGGGCCGAGTGGTGCGAGCCGTGCAAGCAGCTGAGCCCGCTCCTGGAGCGGCTCGCGCTTGACTACAACGGACGCTTCGTCCTTGCCAAGATCGACGTCGACGCCAATCAGATGCTGATGCAGCAGTTCGGGGTGCAGGGCATCCCGGCCGTCTTCGCGGTGGTCGCCGGCCAGGCGTTGCCGCTCTTCCAGGGGGCCGCCGCCGAGCCGCAGATCCGGCAGACCCTCGACCAGTTGATCCAGGTCGCCGAGCAGCGCTTCGGTCTCACCGGGCTGGACGTCGACCCGGACGCCGTCCCGGGGGAGCGCCCCGAGGTCGCGGCCGAGGCGCCGGCGGGACCGTACGACGGACTGCTCGAAGCCGCCGTGCAGGCCCTGGACGCGGGGGACTTCGGCGGGGCCGTGCAGGCGTACAAGAACGTGCTGAGCGACGACCCGGGCAACAGCGAGGCCAAACTGGGGCTCGCCCAGGCCGAGTTGTTGCAGCGCGTGGCCACCCTCGACCCGCAGCAGGTGCGCACCGAGGCGGCCGAGAAGCCCGGTGACGTGCCGGCGCAGATCGCCGCCGCCGACCTGGACCTGGTGGGCGGTCATGTGGAGGACGCGTTCAGCCGGTTGATCGACACCGTGCGGCGCACGGTGGGTGACGACCGGGATGCCGTACGGCTGCGGCTGCTGGAGCTGTTCGAGGTCGTCGGGGCCGATGACCCCAGGGTGACGGCGGCCCGGCGGGCACTGGCGCGGGCGCTGTTCTGAGCGGGGCGCGGGGCCGGTTCTGACCAGTCGGTAAACCTCGTGACGTGTGATGCCGGAGTGAAAGATTTGCCGACGGAGTGTCACTGCGGCCGCGCTTTACCAAATCTTGGTAATCGCGGCCGCTGTTACTTGGAGTAAGTCAGAGGCGTTGATCTGCCGGACTGTGTCCGAGGATCGACGCTTTTGTCCTGGCCCACGATGACACCCAGCGTCGTCGACCGATACCGGCGGGTCGTTGTTCGGTTATCCGGCCGTTACTACCCAGTAACGAAGCCCCTTGTGCGGGCGGCGAGAATGCACCACGATCGGCGACGCTCGGTCCATTTCCGCACCCCGACAGCCGGTCGGGTCAACGGAGTTTCCTGGGTCCCCACCGAGTAGAGCCGGAAACAATGGAGTCGGCTCTTGGGCAGGGGGGTCTTCGCCGTGCGGCGGAGCCTGTCCAGCAAGGTTGTGCGTGATGTGCGTCAGGCGCGACCAGTGGTTGTCGCTCGGGGGTGATCGCCGGTGATCGGTGCGCGGTTCGCGCCTCCGAAGACGGGCGCTCCCCTTCCCGAGGACGTAGCACTTCTCCCATCCCTGCCCGGCTGAGCCGCCATCTGGGGGCAGTCAGGGCCAGGAGATGTACGTCCGAGAAGGAGGAAATATGGAGTCCCAGGTGCGTGGCGGGACGAGATGGAAGCGCTTCGCTGTGGTCATGGTGCCCAGCGTCGCCGCTACGGCGTGTATAGGTGTCGCCCTCGCGCAGGGTGCTCTCGCCGCGTCATTCAGCGTTTCGGGTCAGTCGTTCAAGGTGACGGCGGACTCGCTCGAGGGCAAGGGCTTCGCCCAGTACGGCGCGCTCGACTCGGGTTACACCCTGACCGGCGGGAACGCGCTGCACCCTGTCGCGGTCTCGTCGTTCAAGTCCGCCGAGATCACCAACATGTGCCAGTCGGTGGTCACCCCGAACATCCCGCTGCTCGGCTCCGTCAGCCTCGTGCTGCACGCGGGCGGCAGCGGTACGCCGGTCGAGGCCGACAACCTGTACATCGACGTCGAGGACCTCAGCGCCGACGCTGTGTTCCACAACATCGACATCGGTGTGGCGGCCGGCAACACCGGTGCCGACAAGGGTGGCCAGGGTCCGGGCATGAAGGGCGGCAAGGAGGCGGCGAACCCGTACGGGTTCGCGCAGCAGGCCGAGTCGGTCGAGCTGACCAAGGTGCAGCAGACGGCGTGGGCCACCACTGCCGGAACCTTCAAGCTCAGCGGTCTGAAGATGTCGGTCCAGGCCGGCACCCACGAGTGCTACTAGGCACTTGACGGCGGGCGGGGGAGCCGGTGGCGCCCCCGCCCGTCCACCTTCCAGCCGCACCTCCGTACGAGGTGCACCTCTCCACCACAGCAACGCCGTACCAGGGAGCTGTTTTCCATGAGCGCCGAGACTCCTGCCGCACCCGGTCAGTTCGCCCGCCGGAGGCTGCAGTTTCGTGCCTGGCGTGGCACGAGGCCGTTCTGGGCCGGTCTGTTCGTCATGCTCGGCGGACTCCCGATCGCCTACTTCCCGTACGCCCATCTCCAGATCGGGCATCTGACCCTGGCGATGGCGACCACCGCGGGCGCCGGATCCCTGATCATCGGCGTACTGCTCGTGGTCCTGGGCTTCAGCCTCTGGTACCAGAAGCACGTGCGCACCTTCGCGGGTGTCGCGGCGATCCTGCTGGCGCTGGTGTCCATCCCCGTGTCCAACCTCGGCGGCTTCCTGATCGGCTTCCTGCTCGCCCTGGTCGGCGGCGCGCTGGCCGTGTCGTGGGCGCCGGGCGCACCGCCGGAGCCGCAGTCGCTCCAGGACCTACGGGGAGAGGGCGGTGCTCCGCAGGCCGCTCCGTACGAGTCCGCCCCGGAGGCGACGGAGTACGGGACCGCTCCGCACGAGGACGCCCCCGAAGCCGCGCCGCACGTACCCGCCGACGAGGCGGGCGAGCCGAACGATCTGTCAGGAACGAGCCCGGTGAGCAACGGGGCGAACGGGAGGCACAGTGCCGGCTGACGAGGTGACCCACGGGACTGATGTGGAGGAGTCCCGTGTGAGAACCGGGCCGCGGCATGCCGCGCCCAAGAAGCCGCTGTTCACCAGGCTCCACATGCCCGCAGGCAAGGCGATAGCCACGGTGGCGATGCCGACCGCCGTGATCATGGGACTCGGTTTCACGTCGTCCCTCGCGCTCGCGGACAACGGTGCGACGACCTCGCCGTCCTCCAAGAGCCTGACCGCCGACGAGTACAAGGACTGCGTCGCGGCGCTGGCCGATTCGTCGGCGAGCCCCTCGGCCACGCCGTCCACGAGTGCGAGCGAGTCCTCCGACTCCTCCACGGACGACGCGACACCGTCGGCGTCCGCCTCGAAGGACACGGACTCGGACACGACCTCGTCGTCGGATTCAGGTTCCGACGACAAGGCCACGCCCACCGCCACGCCGTCGGCGTCCGCGAGCAAGTCGACGGATACCAGCGGTTCGTCGGGCAGTACGGCCACGGCGACGCCCTCCGCGTCCGAGTCCAGCGGCGGCAACCTGCTGGACACCATCGGCGACGCCATCACCGACCTCCTCACCGGAGGTTCCTCGGACTCCGACGCGACGGCGAGCGCCACCCCGACGCCGACCGCGTCCGCCTCGGCGAGCGCCACGAAGGACACGTCCACGGACGACTCCTCCAGTGGGTCCGACACCGTCAAGGACACGACGAAGAAGGCCACCGACACGGTCGAGGACACCGTGAAGGACGCCACCGACGCGGCGACGAAGGCGGCCGAGGACACGGCCAGCCCCACCGCCACCGCTTCGGACACGGCGAGCCCGTCCGCGAGCGCGAGCACCGACACCTCGGACTGCCCGGTCGCCACGGACGACCTGAGCGGCGTCGACAACAAGATCCTGCTGCCCGACGACCCCTGGTACCTGAACGCGAGTTCACTGCTGCTCAAGGGCGCCGACTACAAGGGCGTCGTCGAGGTGAAGACCGCCAGCGGCAAGGTCAAGAAGGTCCTGAAGTACGTCATCTCCGGCGGCACCGACATCGGCGACCTGCACCAGACGGTGGACGACAAGCAGTCCGGCAAGACGTACCACGTGCAGGCGGCCTCCGGCTCGACGTCCACGATCCGCGACGGCGACACGGTGATGTACACGGAGTCCATCTCGGGCAACCTGTTCGGACTGATCCCGATCACGTTCACCCCGGACAACCCGCCGCCGCTGAACATCCCGTTGATCTACTTCACCAAGGTGAAGGTGGTCCAGGCCGGCCAGTTCGGCGGCACGCTGACCGTCCCCGGACTGCGCAGCTATCAGAACTGAGCCCGTCCACAAGCCCGTTCGGGAGCCGCGCACGAACTGAGGGCGCCCCCTGGCCACAGGGGGCGCCCTCAGCGCCGTACAAGAGACTTCAGCGGTACGTCAGTTGCCCTCGCCGCCGCCGAGGTGGTGGACGCGGAGCATGTTCGTCGTGCCGGCCACGCCGGGGGGCGAGCCGGCGGTGATGATGACGGTCTCGCCCGGGTTGAAGCGGTTGATCTTGGCGATCTCGCCGTCGACCATGTCGACCATCTCGTCCGTGCTGTTGACGAACGGCACCACGTGCGACTCCACGCCCCAGCTGAGCGTGAGCTGGTTGCGGGTGCTCTCGTCGGTGGTGAAGGCGACGATCGGCTGGGAGGCGCGGTAGCGGGACAGCCGGCGGGCGGTGTCACCGGACTGCGTGAACGCCACCAGGGCCCGGCCGCCGAGGAAGTCGGCGATCTCGCACGCGGCACGCGCGATCGAACCACCCTGCGTCTTCGGCTTCTTGCCCGGCACCAGCGGCTGAAGGCCCTTGGAGAACAGCTCCTCCTCGGCCGCCTGGACGATCTTCGACATCGTCTGCACGGTCTCGATCGGGTAGGCGCCCACCGAGGACTCGGCGGACAGCATGACCGCGTCCGCGCCGTCCAGGATCGCGTTGGCCACGTCGGAGGCCTCGGCGCGGGTGGGGCGGGAGTTGGTGATCATCGACTCCATCATCTGGGTCGCCACGATCACCGGCTTGGCGTTGCGCCGGCACAGCTCCACCAGGCGCTTCTGCACCATCGGGACCTTCTCCAGCGGGTACTCCACGGCGAGGTCGCCACGGGCCACCATCACCGCGTCGAAGGCCGCGACCACGGCCTCCATGTTGGCGACCGCCTGCGGCTTCTCCACCTTGGCGATGACGGGGACCCGGCGGCCCTCCTCGTCCATCACCTTGTGGACGTCGTACACGTCGCTCGCGTCGCGCACGAAGGACAGCGCGACCATGTCGCAGCCCATCCGCAGCGCGAAGCGCAGGTCCTCGACGTCCTTCTCGGACAGCGCGGGCACGTTGACGGCCGCGCCGGGCAGGTTGATGCCCTTGTGGTCGGAGATGACGCCGCCCTCGATGACGATCGTCTTCACACGGGGGCCCTCGACGCTGACGACCTTCAGCTCGACGTTGCCGTCGTTGATGAGGACCTGGTCGCCGCGGGAGACGTCACCGGGCAGGCCCTTGTACGTCGTACCGCAGATGGTCTTGTCGCCCGGGACGTCCTCGGTGGTGATGGTGAACTCGTCACCGCGCACCAGCTCGACGGGACCCTCGGCGAAGGTCTCCAGGCGGATCTTCGGGCCCTGCAGGTCGGCGAGGACGCCGATGGCACGGCCGGTCTCCTTGGCCGCGGCACGGACGCGGTCGTACCGGCCCTGGTGCTCGGCGTGGGTGCCGTGGCTGAAATTGAAGCGGGCCACATTCATGCCGGCCTCGATCAGCGACACCAACTGCTCGTGGGAGTCGACCGCGGGGCCGAGAGTACAGACGATTTTCGAACGGCGCATGGGACGATCCTATCGGTTTGTTTCGCTACGGAATATTCCGTCTGGCGGAAGATACAAATGGGCGGGCAGGCGCTCAGGCGTTGGAATTTCCGACCAGTGCATAGGTCTGTGTGGCGATCTCCAATTCCTCGTCCGTCGGCACCACCGCGACCGCGACCCGCCCGGCCGCGGGCGAGATCAGCCGCGGTTCATCACTCCGTACGGCGTTCAGCGCGCCGTCGACCTCGAGCCCCAGCAGCTCCAGGCCCGCCACGGCAGCTTCCCGCACCGCACTCGCGTTCTCCCCGACTCCCGCTGTGAAGGCGACCGCGTCCACCCGGCCGAGCACCGCGCAGTACGCACCGATGTACTTCTTCAACCGGTGAATGTAGATGTCGAAGGCGAGTTCCGCCTGTTCGTCGCCCTCGTCGATCCGGCGCCGGATCTCCCGCATGTCGTTGTCCCCGCACAACCCGATCAGACCGCTCTTCTTGTTGAGAAGAGTGTCGATCTCATCGGTGGACATTTCGCCAACACGCATCAAATGGAAGATGACGGCCGGATCCAGGTCTCCCGACCGGGTCCCCATCACCAGTCCCTCCAACGGCGTGAGCCCCATCGAGGTGTCCACGCACCGCCCGCCTCGCACCGCCGACGCGGACGCCCCGTTCCCGAGATGCAGCACGATGACGTTGACGTCCTCGGGCGCCTTCCCCAGCAGCTTCGCCGTGGCCCGCGACACATACGCGTGCGAGGTCCCGTGGAACCCGTACCGCCGGATCCGGTACGCGTCGGCGGTCGCCACGTCGATCGCGTACCGCGCGGCCGACTCCGGCATCGTCGTGTGGAACGCGGTGTCGAACACGGCCACCTGCGGCAGATCCGGCCGCAACGCCGTCGCCGTCCGGATCCCGACGAGGTTCGCCGGATTGTGCAGCGGAGCGACGGGGATCAGCCGCTCGATCTCGGCGAGTACGGCGCCGTCGATCACGGTCGGCGCGGTGAAGGTCATCCCACCGTGCACCACCCGATGCCCGATGGCCGCCAACTCTGGTGAATCCAGCCCGAGTTGATCCTTGGAAAGCTCTTCGGCCACGGCCTTCAGGGCGGCCTCGTGATCGACGATCGGCCCGGTGGACTCCCGTACGGCACCGGTCGTCACGCAGGTGTGCTTGAGCCGGGAGGTCTCCTCGCCGATGCGCTCGACGAGCCCCAGGGCCAGCCGCTCGCCGTCGTGCATGTCGAGGAGCTGGTACTTCACCGACGAGGAGCCGGAGTTGAGGACGAGGACACGGGTCGCGGTCACTGCTGGGAGGCCTTCTCGTTCGAGGTCTTCGGGTTCTG
Source organism: Streptomyces sp. MBT65 (assembly GCF_016612545.1). Lineage (GTDB taxonomy): Bacteria > Actinomycetota > Actinomycetes > Streptomycetales > Streptomycetaceae > Streptomyces. The sequence goes on from NZ_JAENRY010000157.1 coordinate 15,157, forward strand.
TGCCTGGATCGCCGTGATGGCGACGGTGTTGACGATGTCGGAGACGAGGGCGCCCCGGGACAGGTCGTTGACGGGCTTGCGCAAGCCCTGCAACACCGGCCCGACGGCGATCGCGCCGGCCGAACGCTGCACGGCCTTGTAGGTGTTGTTGCCGGTGTTGAGGTCCGGGAAGATCAACACGCTTGCGCGGCCCGCGACTTCGGACTCCGGCATCTTCGTGGCGGCGACACTCGGCTCGACGGCGGCGTCGTACTGGATGGGCCCCTCGATCCGCAGATCGGCCCGCCGCAGCCGGACCAGCTCCGTGGCCTCGCGCACCTTGTCGACGTCGGCGCCCGAGCCGGACGTACCGGTCGAGTACGACAGCATCGCGATCCGCGCCGCCACGCCGAACTGCTCGGCGGTGGCGGCCGATTGGACGGCGATGTCGGCCAACTGCTCGGCGTTCGGGTCGGGGTTGACCGCGCAGTCGCCGTAGACGAGGACCTTGTCGGCGAGGCACATGAAGAAGACGGACGAGACGATGTCGGCGTCCGGCTTGGTCTTGATGATCTCGAAGGCGGGGCGGATGGTGGCGGCCGTGGAGTGCACGGCGCCGGAGACCATGCCGTCCGCCAGCCCCTCCTGGACCATCAGGGTGCCGAAGTAGTTCACGTCGGCGACGACGTCGTAGGCCAGCTCGACGGTCACGCCCTTGTGGGCGCGGAGTTGGGCGTACTTCTCGGCGAAGCGGTCGCGGAGTCCGGAGGTCTGGGGGTCGATCAACTGGGCGGCGCTGAGGTCGATGCCGAGGTCGGCGGCCCGCTTGCGGATCTGGTCCTCGGGACCGAGGAGCGTCAACTCGCAGACACCGCGGCGCAGCAGCACCTCGGCGGCGTGCAGGACGCGGGGCTCGGTGCCCTCGGGGAGGACGATCCGGCGCTTGTCGGAGCGGGCCCGCTCCAGGAGCGTGTGCTCGAACATCATCGGGGTGAGGCGGTCGCTGCTCGGCGCGGAGACCCGCTTGAGCAGGTCGCCGGTGTCGACGTACCGCTCGAAGAGGCCGAGCGCGGTCTCCGCCTTGCGCGGGGTGGCCACGTTCAACTTCCCCTCCAGGGAGAAGAGTTCGGCGGCGGTGGGGAAGGAGGTGCCGGCCACCGAGACCACCGGGGTGCCCGGCGCGAGACGGGCCGCGAGGGTGAGGATCGTGTCGCTCGGCACCTCGTTCAGGGTGAGGAGCACGCCGGCTATCGGCGGGGTGCCGGCGCTGTGCGCGGCGAGCGCGCCGATGACGAGGTCGGCGCGGTCGCCCGGGGTGACGACGAGCGCGCCCGGGGTCAGCGCGTTGAGGAAGTTGGGCAGCATGGCCCCGCCGAAGACGAAGTCCAGCGCGTCGCGGGCGAGCCCCGACTCATCGCCGAGGAGCACCCTGCCGCCGAGCGCGTGGGTGATCTGGGCGACGGTGGGGGCGGCGAGCGCGGGCTCGTCCGGTACGACGTAGCAGGGCACCGGCAGCCGGGTGGCGAGCCGGTCGGCGATCGCGGCCCGGTCCTCGCGGGTGACCCGGTTGGTGACCATGGCGAGGACGTCGCAGCCGAGCCCGTCGTACGCCCGATACGCGTTGCGGGTCTCGGCGAGCACCGACTCGGGGGTCTGCTTGCGGCCGCCGACGACGGGGATGACGGACGCGCCGAACTCGTTCGCGAGGCGGGCGTTGAGGGCCAGCTCGTCCGGGAACTGCGTGTCCGCGAAGTCGGTCCCGAGGACGAGGACGACGTCGTAGTCCCGGGCGACGAGATGGAACCGGTCGACGAGCGTCGACACCAGCTCGTCGGTCCCCTGCTCGGCCTGGAGGGCGGAGGCCTCGTGGTAGTCCATGCCGTAGACGGTCGTCGGGTCCTGGGACAGCCGGTAGCGCGCACGCAGCAGCTCGAAGAGACGGTCGGGGCCGTCGTGGACGAGGGGGCGGAACACCCCCACCCGGTCGACCTGTCGGGTCAGGAGTTCCATGACCCCCAGCTCGACGACCTGACGGCCGTCGCCGCGGTCGATCCCGGTCACGTACACACTGCGGGTCACGCGTGGACTCCCCTTCCGGCGGATTCTGACGCTTGCTGGCTGCCCGTTTCGGCGGTCATAGAAATCGCCCACAGGGGTGAGCGGAACCCTCTTGACAATACCTCTGGGGGTGGTTAAGGCGCCCGTCAGTCCGACGGGAGCGGCAGTGCCATGGGGGACGTGAAACAATCGGGTCCGGCTCACCGGTCTCAACAGCGAGCAGGAGACACAGCACGATGCGCATCGGAGTTCTCACCGCAGGCGGCGACTGCCCCGGCCTGAACGCCGTGATCCGATCGGTCGTGCACCGAGCGGTCGACAATTACGGCGACGAGGTCATCGGCTTCGAGGACGGCTACGCCGGACTGCTCGAAGGTCACTACCGCACCCTCGACCTCGACGCGGTCAGCGGCATCCTCGCCCGCGGCGGCACGATCCTCGGCTCCTCACGCCTGGAGCGCGACCGCCTCCGCGAGGCCTGCGAGAACGCGCTGGACATCGCGCGCGACTTCGGGATCGACGCGCTGATCCCGATCGGCGGCGAGGGCACGCTGACGGCGGCGCGCATGCTGTCGGACGCCGGGCTCCCGGTGGTGGGTGTCCCCAAGACGATCGACAACGACATCTCGTCGACGGACCGCACCTTCGGCTTCGACACGGCGGTCGGGGTCGCGACGGAGGCGATGGACCGCCTGAAGACGACCGCCGAGTCCCACCAGCGGGTGATGGTCGTCGAGGTCATGGGCCGGCACGCGGGCTGGATCGCGCTGGAGTCCGGGATGGCGGCGGGCGCGCACGGCATCTGCCTGCCCGAGCGCCCCTTCGACCCGGCCGACCTGGTCAAGATGGTCGAGGAACGCTTCGCCCGCGGCAAGAGGTTCGCCGTCGTGTGCGTGGCCGAGGGCGCGCACCCCGCCGAGGGCTCCATGGACTACAACAAGGGCGCGATCGACCAGTTCGGCCACGAGCGCTTCCAGGGCATCGGCACGGCACTGGCCTACGAACTCGAACGCCGCCTCGGCAAGGAGGCCAAGCCGGTCATCCTCGGCCACATCCAGCGCGGTGGCGTACCGACCGCGTACGACCGGGTGTTGGCGACCCGGTTCGGCTGGCACGCGGTGGAGGCCGCGCACCAGGGGCAGTTCGGGCGGATGACGGCGCTGCGGGGGACGGACGTGGTGATGGTGCCGCTGGCGGAGGCGGTCACCGAGCTGAAGACGGTGCCGAAGGACCGGATGGACGAGGCGGAGTCGGTCTTCTAGCCGGGTGCTTTTTTTGGGGGAGTTCAGTAGGTGCTCTTCTCGACCATGGCCCAGAAACGGCTGATGATCTGGTCGAGGAAGTCACGGCCGGCCTCGTTCGCCTCCACGGCGGAGTTGCCGCCGCCCCAGTTCAGCGTGGCGGCCATCTGCGTCTGGTAGTCCTCGTGCAACTCCTGGAGGGAGTCCTCCAGGAGCCGCCGGTCCAGGGGCACCATCTTGCCGATGGGACGGACGTATCCCTGCCAGCGGGTGGTCATCGCGCTGCGCAGCAACTCCGCGAGGCGGGCGTCCCGTCCGGTGACGCTGATGAACTCGGGCAGCGAGAGGTCGAGCAGATCGGAGAGCGCGGAGGTCTGGCGCTCGGTGCCGCGCCACTGGTCGTGCTCCTCCATCCGTAGATACGCCAGGAGTTCGAGCCCGACGGCCCGCGCGACGTCCTCCGGCGCGAGGCCACGGGCGAGGCGATGCTCACGCAGCGTGCGTGGCTTGCCGATGAGTTCCGCCGGGGAGCACCACAACACCCCGGCGAGCGCGGTGAGTTCGGGCCCGGAGGGCGCGGTGAGCCCCCGCTCCCAGGCGATGACCAGGTCGGGCGTGACATAGGGCAGCCCGTAAGAGGCACGCATCCCGTAAGCGACGTGTTCGGGACCCATGTTGAGCGCGGTACGGAGCCGGTGAGCGGCGGGCGCGTCGAACGGCGGGGTGGGCGGCGTGGACGGGCTGGGCTGAACTGGGGGTCGGCGCACGCGCCACAAGCTAGGGGCGCCTGGGTGCGGTTACTACGGTCTGTTCGGCCAGGATTACGGATTGTAGGAACGTACGGATCCGGACGCGCGGGGAGATCGATTGCGGCCGGGGCGGGCGCGAGTGGTGACGCTGAGTGGCGGTTCGGGGGTGGTGGGCGGCAGTCGAGGGGCGATGAATATGCCGCTCTACCTTGCCGTTCGCCGGTGCGGTGATCTCCGGGGGCTGTTCGATCGGCGTCGGG
>NZ_JAENRY010000158.1 GCF_016612545.1 Streptomyces sp. MBT65
CGCACCGGCGGCCACCCCGGCGCACTCGGACTCCAACAACCCCCGCAGTACCGCTACGACCCCCTCCGCACCACCCCCGAACACGTCGAGCGCCCGGACCGCCGCCTCCACGATCCGGTGCCTCGACCGCACCCCGTCCCCCATCCCGCGCACCAACCGCACCACTTCCGGCACGGCCTCCCGATCGGCCAACGCGGTCAGCGCCGACAGCAGCGGTACGGCACGGTCGTACGTCTCGGGGGAGTCGAGCGGCACCCGGCCGAGCCGCTGTCGCAGCGCCGGGGCGAGCGGTGCGGCGGAGCGGCCGAGGTGGACGATCACGCGCCCCAGATCGTCGGGTACGACCGGCTGTGCGAGCACCTGGGCCAGCACCGGTGTCGCCCGTGGATCGCCGCTGCGGGCAAGGGACTTGAGCGGACCGCCCAGGGTCGGTGGTCGGCGTTCCCAGCGGTGCACCCACAGGTCGGGGCGTGCGGTCACCAGCGCGTGGAGGTGGTCGGCGGCAGGCGCGGCCAGATGGAAGAGATCACCCAGCACCGACACCGCCGCGTCGCGCAACCGGTCCGATTCCTCCAGCCCGGGCAACGGAGGTGCGCCCGCGTCGAGTTGCGCACCGATCAGCTCGACGGGTGCCGTGTAGTCGGCCCGCCACTCGCGGAACAGCCCCGCCGCCATCCACACCCCGTTGCACCGGTCGGCCGCGTCGGGGCTGCTCAACTGCCCTTCCAGCAGGGCGATCCGCTCGCTCACCCGCCCGCCGAGCGCGGTGTGCAGCGTCCGCAGCAGCAGCGCGCCCTCCTCGTCCGAGGGCCGCAGCCGCCGTAACCGTCCCGCGAGGGTGTCCGCGTCCGGGCCTCCGGTCCCGTCCCACGTCGAGCGGCCCGACCGGCGCTGCTCGGACCGCTCCCCGAGCAGCTCCACGACGGTCGGGACGAGGTCGGCGGGGAGCAGATCGGGTGCGCAGCCCGCGAGTTGGCCGAGAGCGGCGAGCCGTAGACCCGGGTCGTACGGCGGAGTGCCGAGCATCAGCAGGGTGTCCAGCGCCTCGGCGGAGTGGGATGGGCGCTGTCGTACGAGCAGGCCGAGGCTCTCGGTCAGGGCGAGCAGCACCCGGTCGTCGCGCTCCACCGTGATGCGCCGGCGCAACAGGCCCAGTACGCGCGCCGGTTGGTCGAGGAACCGGACGAGGGCCTCGGGAGCCGCGCGGCGCACGTCGGGGTCCCGGTCGCCGAGGAGCACGGCGAAGACCTCGGCCCGCGCGCGGACGGCGGCGTCCGCCGGCTCGGACCCGTCCTCCTCCGGGCCGTGTCCTCGCCCGATGCTGACCAGGAGTTCCACCAACCCGCCCCGGTCAGCGACCTCTTGACACGCGGCCAGCGCGCACAGAAACGGAACGCAGGCGAGCGTCGAGTCGTACACGATCCCCTGGTGGTGCACAGCGCCGTACATCCCGTCGAGCGCGTTCGCCCGCTCGACGGGGTCCGTGGAGGCCAGTCCCCGGAGCAGTCCGGGCACGTCCGCCGCACTGCCGTACGCATGCCGCAGTGAGGCCCAGTCGATCTCGTCGATCCCCGTGAACACGTTGTCCTCCCCAGGCGCGGTGCCAACTGATCGCGAGTCTGCACCACGCCACTGACAACGAAGCGGAATCGGGAGGTGACCGAGGGTCAGTCTCCTTCGGGCAGAGCGCGGGCGAGGATCGTGTCGAGGTCGGCGGAGTCGGGGAGGGTGCCGAAGGCGTGTCCCCAGTCGCCGGCCAGCCGGGTCGCGCAGAAGGCGTCGGCGACGGCCGCCGGGGCGTGCCGTACCAGGAGGGAGGCCTGAAGGGTGAGGGCCATCTGCTCGACCAGGCGGCGGGCGCCGGTCTCGGTGGCCTCGGCGAGTCGGGTCTTCAAGCGGGTCACGGCCGTGTCCAGGCGGGCGTCCGCGCCCCGGGCGAGGGCGAGTTCGGCGAACAGCGCCTCCGCCGTGCCGGGGTCGCGGGTCAACGCCCGTAGTACGTCAAGGGCGTTGACGTTCCCCGAGCCCTCCCAGATGGAGAGGAGCGGAGCCTCACGGTAGTGGCGGGGCATGCCCGAGTCCTCGACGTAGCCGTTGCCGCCGAGGCATTCCAGGGCCTCCGCGGTGAAGGCCGGGCCGCGCTTGGTGACCCAGTACTTGCCGACGGCGGTGGCGATACGGCGGAACGCCGATTCGGCGCCATCCCCGCGCACCGCGCGGTCGGCCGCGCCCGCCAGCCGCAGGGTGAGGGTCGTGGCGGCCTCCGACTCCAGCGCGAGATCGGCCAACACATTGCGCATCAGGGGCTGTTCGAGCAGCCGGGCGCCGAACGCGCTGCGGTGGCGCACATGGTGGCCCGCCTCGACGAGCGTCTTGCGCATCAGCGTCGCCGACATCATCACGCAGTCCAGACGCGTGCAGTTGACCATCTCGATGATGGTCTTGACACCGCGTCCCTCAGGGCCGACCAGCCAGGCCACGGTCCCGTCGAACTCGGGCTCCGAGGACGCGTTGGAGCGGTTGCCCAGCTTGTTCTTCAGCCGCTGGATACGGAACACGTTGCGACTGCCGTCGGGCAGCACACGCGGCACCAGGAAGCATGACAGTCCGTCAGGCGCCTGTGCCAGCACGAGGAACACGTCGCACATCGGCGCCGACGTGAACCACTTGTGCCCGCGCAGGGTGTAGACGCCCGGTTCGGCGGTAGGAGTGGCCGCGGTGGTGTTGGTCCGGACGTCGGAACCGCCCTGCTTCTCGGTCATCCCCATTCCGGCCAGCAGTCCGCGCTTCTCGGTCGGCACGCGCAGGACCGGGTCGTACACCCGGCTGGTCAGCAACGGCTCGTAGACCGCGGCCAGTTCGGGCGTGGCGCGCAGGGCGGGGACGGCGGCGTACGTCATCGAGGTCGGGCAGCCGTGTCCGGCGTCGGTGTGTCCCCACACCAACCCCCGTGCGGTGCGGGCCACATGGGCGCCGGGGCGTTCGTCAGCCCAGGGCGCGCCGGCCAGTCCCTCGGCCACGGCGGTGCCCATCAGCCGGTGCCAACTCGGGTGGAACTCGACCTCGTCGATCCGGTTGCCGTAGCGGTCGTGCGTGCGCAGCTCCGGTTCGTGCCGGTTCGCCTGCTCACCCCACTCCTGCGCCTCCGCGCTGCCCGCCGCCCGGCCGAGCCGCCGTACGTCCTCCTCGGCCCAGTCGGCGCCCTCCCGGCGCAGCCCCTCCAACAGGGCAGCGTCCTCGGAGGCGTCGTACGGGGTCAGCGGCGGGGGCTGGTTGGTGACGTCGTGCGTGGCGTCGAGCGGCTGCGGGGACAGGTGCGCGAGTGTCTGGGCCATACGCCCAGTGTTGCACTATCCGAACGGTCGCATCAATGATGTAACACGAGAACCGTCGTGCGGAGATCGCCACGTAGAGTACGAGGCCATGCGCATGAACGTGTCGGAAGGGCCCGGTGGGGTGGACCTGCGCCCGCTGTCCGCCCGGTCGGTCGTGCTCAGCCTGCTGCTGGGCACGCATCCGCCCGAGCTGCCCGTACGGGATCTGCTGCGCGCGGTCGAGCCGCTCGGCGTGGCCGGCTCCACCCTGCGGGCCGCGCTCAGCCGGATGGTGGCGGCCGGAGATCTGCGCAGCGCGGACGCGGTCTACCGCCTCAGTGACCGGCTGCTGGAACGCCAGCGCCGCCAGGACGCCGCCGTCCACCCCGAGACCCGCCCCTGGGACGGCGACTGGGAGATGACCGTCGTCACCGCGACCGGCCGTGGCGCCGCCGAACGCGCCGGACTGCGCGGCGAGTTGACCGCCCTCCGGTTCGCGGAACTCCGCGAGGGAGTCTGGCTCCGCCCGGCCAATCTGCTACGACCCCGCCCGGCCGAACTCGGTTCGGTCGCCCGGCACTTCACCACCCGCCCCGAGGAGCCCGCCCGCGAACTGGCCGAGGCCCTCTGGCCACTTGACGCCTGGGCGAAGACGGCCGAGACATTGCTCGACCGGATCACCGCAACCGCCGACCACCCGACCGACCGTTTCACCGTACTGGCCGCCGCCGTACGGCACTTGCTCGCCGACCCGGTCCTGCCCCCCGAACTCCTGCCCACCGACTGGCCGGGCCCCGCCCTGCGTACCGCGTACACCCGCCACCGACGGGAGTTGACCGCGGCCGTGCTGGGGAACCCGACGTAGCCGGGGAGCGGCCGTGCGAAGCGTCGTGCGGGGACGCTCCGTACGGCCGCCGTCACCGTGGGGGGCTCACTTGTACGTGATGTCCGAGCTCGCGTACTTGCAGTAAGTCCCGTCCGCGCCCGTGCCGTTGGTCGTCGGCTCCGCGCCCGTGTTGTTGCCGATGTACTTCTGACAGGGAATCATCTTCTTGCTGGTGTCCCCGACGATCGTGATGCCCTTCAGGGTCGCGCTGTCGCCGTAGTTGGTGTTGATGCCGACGATCCGGCTGCCCTTGTAGGTCGCCTCGATGGTGTTGAGGTTGATCGTGCGCTTGTACTGCGTCTTGCAGTTGCCGCACGAGCGGACGAACGTACCGAAGGTCTGCGCCGCGAAGTTGGAGACGTTGAGCGTCCCGGCGCCGTTGAACTGGAACACCTTGTCGCTGGCCTCCTTCGCGCCACCGCCGGAGACGGTGTACACGTTGGACGACGAGGAGCCCAGGAAGGTCGCCGCGTCCTCGCCGACGTCCTCCCACCAGACGTTCTGCAGCGTGCAACTGCCCAGGCAGTGGATGCCGTCGGCGGCGGGCGAGCCGATGATGACGTTCTTGACGACGGCCCCGGCGGCCAGCTCCAGGATCGGCCCCTGGTCCTCGTCCTGGCTGCCCGTGCCCAGGTCGCCGCTGCCGTACAGGCGCAGCATCCCGTAGTCCTTGGTGCCCGAGACCGAGATCGTGGAGGTCACCGCCTTGCTGCCGCTGGCGGTGGGCCAGGTGGCGGCACTGGCCGGCGAGAGTGTGCCGGATGCCATGATCATGCCAATCGAGAGGCCGAAGGCGGCCAGTGCGCCGGTGAGCGCGCGTGATCGTGCGGAGGAAGTCATGTCCCGATTCCTTCTCCGAGGTGGGGGAGTGGTCAGAGCTTTCCGGTGCCCGCGCCGGACGTCACCGAGGCGACGACGGTCGAGGCGGGCTCGGCGGTGTAGCTGTACGGCGGGCTGGTGAACGTGCCGATCCGCGAGATCTCGGTGGCGGCTCCACCGAGGTCGTTGCCGCTGAGGTTCGCGTAGCCGTCCACGTCGCTGTCCCGGTTGGTCGTGACGGCGACCTCCGTGTCCCGGAAGACGTTGTTCTGGACGTACATCTGGGCGCCCATGCGCGAGTGCACGGCCGTCTCGGCGCCGACGACGTAGTTGTCGTAGAAGTGCCCGGTGCCGAAACGGAGGCTGGGGATGCGGGAGTTGACCTGGTTGAACCAGTTGTGGTGGTACGTCACCCGCAGATGTCCGGTGTCCTCGCTCGCGTTGTTGTCGCTGTGGCCGACGAGCGAGCCCTTGTAGTGGTTCTTGAAGGTGTTCCAGGAGACGGTGACGTAGTCGGAGGCGTGGCTGATGTCGAGCAGGCCGTCGTAGTAGTCCTTGCCGTGGTCGAGGTCGGACGAGAAGGCGTTGTGGTCGATCCACACCTTCGTCGACGCCTGCACGGTGATGCCGTCGGCGGGTGCGACCGGCTTGCTGATGTTCAGATTGCGGACCACGACGTTCGTCACCTTCTTCAGGCGCAGCCCGCCGCCGGTGAACCCGGAGGCCGAACCGACGCCCAAGACCGTCGTGTTGGACCCGATGTCGACCTGACCGCTCAGCGGGATCAGGCCGTTGACCTTGACGACCTTCGAAGTGCTGCCGGTGACCGCCGACCTGAAGGCGTCCAGCGTCGACACCGTGACCGCCGTGGCGCTGCCGCCGCCGGTCGTCCCGGCGCCGAATCCGACCGGTGAGGCGTCGGCCGCCGACGCGGACTGGGGGAGCGTGAGCGCGGCCGTCGCGGCGAGAGCGGCGGCCGCCAGGACTGATCGTCGAGTACGCATGCGGGTGCGTCCCTTCGAGAGGGCATGGGCGATCGAGTAGGTGAACGATGTACGCCATGAAGGACCTAGCGGTCACACTTCTGAACGGAACGTAGAGTGCAAGCGCTTTCTAGTCAACGCTCCGCGCGAAAGTATTCGGAGTGTGGGAGCGCTTCCATGGCGCTCATGTGCATGTCACGATGCCGGTTGTTCCGCTCGAATGCTTTCCCTGAGCGATGCCCCACGAGCCGCGATCAGGAAGGGACGCACCCATGGCGCCCGCAGCCGGAATCACCCTCAAGTCCTCGAGAAAACCGCCGCGTTCGGTGCTCGTCGCCCTCTTCGGAGCATTGGTGCCGTTACTCGCGGCCCTGACCCTGCTGGCACCCCCGGCCGCCGCCCGCGCCGAGGCCGTCCCCACCGCGACCCTCACCGAGGTCACCGGCTTCGGCGCCAACCCCAGCAACCTCCAGATGTACGTGTACGTCCCGGCCGCCGTCACCGCGCACCCGGCGATCGTCGTGGCGGTGCACTACTGCGGGGGATCGGGCCCCGCGATGTACTCCGGCACCGAATACGCCTCGCTGGCCGACCAGTTGGGCTTCATCGTCGTCTACCCGTCGGTCACCCGCGCCAGCAAGTGCTTCGACGTCTCCTCGCCCCAGGCCCTGCACCGCGACGGCGGCAGCGACCCGGTCGGCATCAAGTCGATGGTCGACTGGGTGACGAGCACCTACTCCGCCGACACCTCCCGCGTCTTCGCCCTGGGCATCTCCTCCGGCGCGATGATGACGAACGTCCTGCTCGGCGACTACCCGGACGTGTTCGCGGCCGGCGCGGCCTTCGCCGGCGTACCGTTCGGCTGCTTCGCCACCACCGACGGCTCCGAGTGGAACAGCGCCTGCGCCAACGGGACGGTCGTCCAAACCCCGCAGCAGTGGGGCGACTTGGTGCGCGGCGCCGACCCCGGCTACACCGGCCCCCGCCCTCGCATGCAGCTCTGGCACGGCACCGCCGACGACATCCTGCGCTATCCCAACTTCGGCGAGGAGATCAAACAGTGGACCAACGTGCAGGGCGTCGGTCAGACCCCGGCCGCCACCGACTCCCCGGCCACCGGCTGGACCCGCACCCGCTACGGCGCCACCGGTGACCAGGCCCCCGTCGAGGCGATCAGCCTCCAGGGAGTCACCCACAACCTCTACGCCTACGGCATGGGTGCCCGCGTCCTCACCTTCTTCGGCCTGTCCGGCGGCGGCACCACACCCCCGCCCTCGACCGGCCCCTGCAGGGTGACGGTCACCACCAGCGCCTGGAACACCGGCCTCACCGCCTCCGTGACGCTCACCAACACCGGGACGAGCACGGTCAACGGCTGGCAGCTCGGCTTCACCCTGCCCACCGGCCAGACCATCACCAACGGCTGGGGAGCGACGTACGCACCGGCCTCCGGCACTGTGACGGCCACCAACGCCTCCTACGACGGCACGATCGCCCCGAACGCGAGCGTGACCATCGGCTACCAGGCGAACCACACCGGCAACAGCGCGGCACCGACGGCCTACACGCTCAACGGGACGGCCTGCACGGTCGGTTGACCCCCACCTGGTGTTCCTTGCGCCCAACTCCTCTTCCGCGTCCAACTCCTCTTCGGGGAAGGTGAATTCAGTGCAGCCCACGAGACGGACCGCGCTCGTCGCCACGACCACGACGGCACTGTCGGCCCTGGTCGCCACCAACCCCGCACGCGCCGAAGGGAGTTCGGCTCCTTCCGGCGCGCGCTGGGTGAACACCTGGACGGCGATGCCCCAGCTCACCGAACCCGGCAACCTGCCACCGGCGCCGTTCACCGGCACCAGGTCGGTCCTCGTGGACACCACCCTGCGCCAGACACTCCGCGTCACCACCGGAGGCCGGAAGCTGCGTCTGCGCTTCTCCAACGCCTACGGCGACACCCTGCTCCCGCTCACCGCCGTGACCCTGGCGCTCCCGCAGGACGGCAGAGCGGGAGCGAGCGCGATCGTGCCCGGCAGCAGCAGACCGGTCACCTTCGCCGGACGCGGTTCGGCGACCGTCCCCGTCGGCGCCCAACTGGTCTCCGATCCAGTGGACTTGGAGCTGAGCGCCGCGACCGTCCTGACCGTGACGACGTACCTGGCGACGGGCCAGCCCTCGCTCGCGCTCACCTCGCACCCGGGCTCGCGCACGACGTCGTATCTCCGGATCGGAGACCACACTCAGGACGAGGATCTGCCCGGGTCCAGCCCTGTCGACCACTGGTATCTGCTGAGCGACGTGGAGGTCCTGGCTCCGCGCACCGCCACGGCCGTGGCGATCCTGGGCGACTCGCTCACCGACGGCCGGGGTTCCACGACCAACGCCAACGACCGCTGGCCCGACCAGCTCTACGACCGTCTCCGCACCCACCCCTCCACGGCCGCCGTGGCGATCCTGAACCAGGCGGCCGGCGGCAACCGGGTCCTCAACGACGGCCTCGGCCCCAACGTCCTCGCCCGCCTGGACCGCGACGTCCTCTCCCGCAGCGGAGTCACCCGCCTCATCGTCTTCGAGGGCGTCAACGACATCGGCACCGCCGCCCCAACCCCCGCCGCCCAACTCCAGGTCGCGGAGGACCTGTTGGCCGCCTACGGCCAGATCGTCGTCCGCGCCCACGCCCAGGGCATTCGGGTCTACGGCGCGACCCTGCTCCCCTTCGGAGGCAACACCTACGACGACCCGGCGGGCGAACGCGAGTCCGCCCGCCAGGTCGTCAACTCCTGGATCCGCACCGCCGGTTGCTTCGACGCGGTGCTCGACTTCGACCGTGCCGTACGCGACCCCGCCGATCCGCGCCGACTGCTCCCGGCCCTCCAGGTCGGCGACTGGCTGCATCTCAATCCGGCGGGGTACGGAGTGCTGGCAGCGGCGGTTCCCGCCGGACTGCTGCGTTAGAGCACCGGCTCCGTCGCGGTGGCCGTGCTGGTGACCGGTGAACTGCCCTTCGCCGGAAGGTGGTTGAAGAGGAGGTTCAGCACGATCGCGGTCAGACAGCCCGCGCTGATACCGCTGTTCATCACCGTCTGGAACCAGTCCGGGAACTGCGCGTAGATCGTCGGCACCCCGACCGGGAGCATGCCCACGGCCACCGAGACGGCGACGACGGTGAGGTTGTGGTTGTCCTTGAAGTCGACCTGGGTCAGGGTGCGCAGACCGCTCGCGGCGACCGTGCCGAACATGACCAGACCCGCGCCGCCGAGCACCGGCGCCGGTATCGCCGCCACGACCGCGCCCAGCTTGGGCAGCAGGCCGAGCACGACCAGGATGCCGCCGGCCACGGCGACCACCCAACGGCTGCGCACCCGGGTCATCCCGACCAGCCCGACGTTCTGGGCGTACGCCGTGTACGGGAAGGTGTTGAAGACCCCGCCGAGGACGGTGGACAGGCCGTCGGCGCGCAGCCCGTCGGCGAGCGAGCGCGGCTCGATCTTCCGGTCGGTCATCTCGCCTACCGCGATCAGGTCACCGGTCGTCTCGGTCATCGTCACCAGCGCCACCACCAGCATCGACACGATCGCCGAAGCGTGGAAGGTAGGCGTGCCGAAGTGGAAGGGCGTGCTGATGCCGACCCAGTCGGCGTCCCCGACCCCACTGAAGTCCGTGAACCCGAACACCACGGCGGCCACCAACCCCACGGCCATGCCGATCAACACCGCGATCCGGCTGAGGAAGGCCGGCGCGAACCGCTGCACACCGAGGACGACCGCGAGGACGAACGCGGCGAGGGCGATGTTCTTCGGCTCACCGAAGTCCTTCGAACCCTGCCCGCCCGCCGCCCAGTTGCCCGCCGCGGGCAGCAGCGACAGACCGATGATCAGGATCACCGTGCCGGTGACCAGCGGCGGGAAGAAGCGCAGCAGCCTGCCGAAGACGGGCGCCAGCAGCGCGATGGCGAGCCCGGCGATGATCACGGAGCCGTAGATCGCGGGCAGTCCGCCGCCCGTCGTACCGATCAGCACCATCGGCGACACCGCGGCGAACGTACAGCCCTGCATGATCGGCAGCCGCACGCCGAACCGCCAGAAACCTATGCACTGGATGAGCGTGGCTATCCCGCACACCAGCAGATCCGCGGTGATCAGATACGCCAGATCCGCGGCCGACAGCTTCATCGCCCCGCCCACGATCAGCGGCACCGCCACCGCGCCCGCGTACATCGCGAGCACGTGCTGGAGTCCGAAGGCGGCCAGTTGCCGTACGGGAGGGACCTCGTCGACGGGATGCACGGGTGTGGTCGTGGCCATGGGCACTCCTGAGCGAAGGAGGGGGAAAGAGTTCGAACAGGACGAGACCGTAGGCGCCTTGAACAGTTTGTTGATGTCTGGGTTGTTGCCGCTGTGTGTCGTGCGTTTCGGTTATGTGTGCGCACCACGTACAGCGGCCCGCAGAGCCTCCCAGCCAGGGAGTTTGACCACACCGCCCCGCCCGAGCGAGACCCCCAGCTCCGCCTCGGCCCGCTCGATGGCCTCCCACCCGGCCCACTCGACCGGCTCGATCCCCTCGGCGCGCAGCGCGGTGAGCGGGTCGTCGGATGCTTCCCGTCGTACGAGTGCTTCATCTCGTACGAGCACGGAGGCGTCCGCCAGCAGGGACGTCACCGTCTCCTTGGCGTCCGGGCGGTTGGTGCCGATGACGCCGGTCGGGCCCCGCTTGATCCAGCCGGCCACGTACTCGCCGGGCACGGTCCGCCCTTCGCGTACGACACGGCCCGCGAGGTGCGGCACGGTGCCGTGCTCGGCGTCGAACGGCAGCCCGTCCAGCGGCACCCCGCGATAGCCCACCGAACGCAGCACCAACTGCGCCTCGATCTCCTCGAATTGACCTGTGCCGACCACTCCGCCCTGTCCGTCCGGCGCGGTGCGTTCGAAGCGGACCGCACCCACGCGCCCCGCGTCGGCGAGGAGTTCGACGGGACGGAGGAAGAAGCGGAGGTGGATGCGGCGGGCGGCACCCCGGGGCGGGAGCGCGGCCCAGGTGCGCAGCGCCTCCACGTTGCGGCGCTGGGCGCCGGGCAGGGCGGCGAGGTCGAGACAGCCCGGGTCGAGCGCCAACTCGCCCGGATCCACGATCACTTCGGTGTCCGGGAGACCGCCCAGCTCGCGCAGCTCCTTGGTGGTGAAGCGGGCCTGCGTGGGGCCCCGCCGACCGACCATGTGGACGTCCGTCACCCCGCTCGCGGCCAGCGCGGTGAGCGCCGCCTGCGGTATGTCGGTAGGGCTCAGCTCGGCCGCGCCGCGCGCCAGGATCCGGGTCACGTCCACCGCGACATTGCCCACGCCGATGACCACGGCCGTCCGCGCCCCGAGCACGAAACCGTCGGCGGTGGAGTCCGGGTGGGCGCTGTACCAGGACACGAACTCGGTCGCCGACCAACTGCCCGGCAGGTCCTCGCCGGGAATCCCCAGTCGGCGGTCGGTGGCGGCGCCCACGCAGTACACGACCGCGTCGTAGAGCTCCCGCAGGCGGGTGGTCGACAGTCCGCCGGGGCCCACGAGCACTCCGCCGAGGAAGCGCACCCGGCCGTGCTCCAGGACCGTCCGCAGATTGTTCTGCAGCGACTTGATCTTCTCGTGGTCCGGTGCCACGCCGTAGCGCACCAGACCGTACGGGCACGGCAGCCGGTCCAGGACGTCGACCAGTACCCCGGGCTCCAGTTGGACCAGACTCTGGGCGGTGTAGACCCCGCTCGGCCCTGAGCCGACGACGGCGACACGCAGCACGGCGGAACTCCTCACCCCTCAGGCACGCAGGAGATCGCTGATTCGCCAGACCACTGACAGGTCCAGGATCGCACCACCCGTGCTCCGCTGACAGGGTGCCGGACGCACCCGTACGCGCCGGGGGCGTGCGTGTCCGTTCGTATGGAATGTGATGATGCGGTTACGTTGCGTATGTGCTAGAAGCATCCTTTGTTAATCTTTCCGATCGTTGCCCGGCGGACGGAGCGGTGTCCGTGTGGCCCGCGTGGGAGGTGCAGGAGCACGACGGTGCCATCTCCTGGTTCCATGTCCGGCTGGCCTTCACCGACGGCGCCCGGGTCGACGCCCTGGCCGTGGTGTCCGAGGGGCAGGTCTCCGTCGAGGACGTACGGGCCCAACCCGCCCTGTCCCTGGACGATTTGACGGTGCTGGCCGACTGGATCGAGGGACCGCTCTTCGACGCGTGCGGGCTGGAACCGGGGGAGGCCGGGGAGGAGGCGGAGCCGGGCGGGGCGCGCCGGGCCCGGCCGGCCTGGCCGCGCGGCATCGAGGGGCGCCGGCTGATCGCCCAGGAGTATCGCGCCGCGCAGGAGGAGGGAGTCGACCCCGTCCTCGCGGTGATGTGCGCGACCGGGCACAGTCGGCGCCGGTCGCTTCGGCTCATCTCGCAGGCGCGGGACGCGGGTTATCTGACGCCTCGTCATGCCCGGCGATGAGTAAGGCTGTTACGTGTCGGAAGGCTCGGCCGGGCGGTCGTCGGCCGGGCTCTCGGGCGTGAGTGCGGCTGTCGGTGCGGGAGTTGGTACGGGCGCGGACCTTTCGTCCGTCGCGAAGAACCGCGACAGGTCCGTGTCGGCCGTCCCGGCCTGTGCGCCGGACTCCGGCGGGATCCCCAACTCCCAGTCGAGTCCGTACCGTTGGAACAGCTCGGTGCGCAGCACCGGGATCGCCATGGGAACCCCGGGCACGAGCGCCGCGTAGACCGCGCCCATGAGCAGCGCGCGCAGCATGGGGTAGTCGGAGGGGTTCCCCGATCCGTACCGCGCGATCGTCTGCCCGAGCAGCTCGGCCAGGCGTCGCTGCTCCGGACACTGGACGAAGCCCTCGCCCTGGAGGAGTCCCGCCATGTGCTGGCGCATCAGCACGGGCCGGTCGTGGGCGAGGCCAAGGATCGCGTCGATGGCCCGCGCCATCCGCTCCCGCCCGTCGTCGGTCCGGGGCTCGCGCTCCAGGGCCTCCTCCAGCGTGCGGTGCATCAGCCGGTGCACGGCGGACTGCACGAGCTGGCGTTTTCCGGGGAAGTAGTACGACACCAGACCGCGCGCCGAGCCTGCCCGGTCCGCGATGTCGCCCAAGGTCGTGGCCTCGTACCCACGTTCGCCGACCAGCTCGACGGCCGCGTGCAGCAGCCGCTCCCGGGAACGCCGTCGCAACTCTTCATTGACCGAGGCGCTTCGCGGGGACATGCTGTAACTCCTGCGTTGACTGGCTATCAGCCAACTATACTCAGGACGTCCGGGTCGCCCGTCCAGGGGGGCCTGGCTCATGCTGCCGTCCGTCTGGGGCGACGCGGGGGATCGTCTCAGGCGGGCGGCTCCTTTTCCTCCCAATGGTTTCCCTGGGCGACTTTTGACCCGATGCCCGGCACCGCCTTCTCGCACATCTGTCGCACGGCACGTGAACCGTCCCTAGAGTGGGCACGGATGTCGAGCCGAGGAGGCGCACGGGCATGGAGCAGGACCAGCAGATCTTCGCGCGGATCAACGAGATGGTCGACGACGAGCGCAAGCTCCGGGAGGCCCTCGCGTCCGGCACGATCGACAGCACCACCGAGCATCAGCGCCTCGGGCAACTGGAACGCGAACTCGACCAGTGCTGGGACCTGTTGCGCCAGCGCCGCGCCAAGGTGGAGTTCGGGGAGAACCCGGACGAGGCGCGGGTGCGGCCGGAGTCCGAGGTCGAGGGGTATCAGGGGTGAGGTGACCGCGTGTGGTGACGTGAGGTGACGGGTTTAGTCACCGCTCGCCCCTCGCCGCTCACTGTTCAGTGCTCGCCGCGCGCGGCCAGCCTGGTGGCGATCTCCGTCCTGACCGTCTCCTTCAACTCGTCCGGTGTGAAGCCGAGGTCGCGCAGAATCAGTGCCGCCGGGCTCTCCTCGACGCGGATCAGGCCCAGCAGTGTGTGCTCCGTGCCGACCCAGTCGTGGCCGAGGTCGGCCGCCGCGCTGCGGGCCTGCCCGATGGCCTCCTTGGTCTCCGGCCGGAACGGGATGTGGCCCCGCAGCGCCTTCTCGCCGGCCGGTGGCAGCGCTTCCTCGATCGCGTCGCGGACGCGCTGCTCCGACTCCGTCTTCGCCACCAGCACCTCGTACGCCAGGCCCTTCGGTTCGCCGAGCAGGCCGAGCAGGAGGTGTTCGGTGCCGATGGAGTCGTGCTTGTGGGTGCGGGCGGCCTCCTGTGCGAGCACGATGCTGTGCCGGTTGAGGTTGGTGTACCGCTCGAACGGGCCGGGTGCGTGGCGTTGTTGGGCGGCCTGCTTGGACACCCCGATGGCGTCGCCGATCTCGGTCCAGGACGCGCCGACCTGCTTGGCCTTGCTGACGTAGTGGTCGATGAGCTGGTCGCCGAGGTCGGACAGGGTCTGGGCGCGCAGTCGGGCCTCGCTGATGCGGGCCAGTTCGTCGGATTCGGGCAGTTCCTCGTCGAGGCGGGCGATCAGGTCGGCGAGGCTGATGTCGAGTGGGCTCATGCGTCAACTTTAAATTGACGCTCCCCAATCGTCAATCTGTAATTGACGATTACTTCCCCGGCCCGGCCAGTTCGAGCACCGGGCGCAGACTGTCGGGCCGCTCCGTCACGAGTCGGTGGTCCACGAAGTGCACCTCGCACCCGAGAGCCGCCGCCCCGCCGTCCGCCCGCCGGTCGTCACCGACCATCAGCACGTCCTTCGGGTCGACATCGAGCGCCTCGCAGGCCACCGTGAACAGCCGTGGGTCCGGCTTCTGGACACCGTGTTCGTACGACAGGACGTACGCGTCCACGTACGGATCCAGACCGTGTGCGCGGAACACCGGCCGCAGATCCCACCCGATGTTGCTCACCACGCCCACACCGATCCCGCGCTCGTGCAGGGTCCGCAACACGAACTCCGTGTCCGGGTACGGCGTCCACGCGGCCGGTGTCATGTGCCGGTCGTACAGCGCGTCGTGCAACGCCGGGTCGGGGAGCGGGACTTGGCGGGAGACGCCGGTGTACGCGGCCCGGTGCAGCGCGGAACTCTCGTCCCGGATCGCCCACACCTCGGTGAACTTCTCGGGCAGCCGCTCCGGTTGGGCCCCGCCGGGCATCGCGCCCGCGGACTCCAGCGCCCGCGCCGCCTCGGTCAACTCCCGTTCGGGCAAGGCGATGTCGGCATCCCGCAACACGGCGCGCAGCCAGGACTCGGTGGACTCGACACGGAAGAGGGTTCCGGAGAAGTCGAAGAGGACGGCATCCATGCGGTGATCCTACGCAGTCACGTTCCACTGGGCGGGAAGATCACTTCCGCAGAACACGCAGACGAAGTCGCCCTCGCGCACGATGCCGATCTCCCGGCACGACGCACAGCGCCGGAACACCACGGCGTGGGTGAAACCGGCGGGGCGGTCGATGCCGGCCAGGTCGAGTGCGCGTGCCACCGCGTCCCAGGAGTCGAGGTGCGGGCAGTAGCCGGTGGACTGGTTGCTGACCTCCGCGACAACCCAGGACCCCGCCGCGCGCCCGAATCCGATCTCGCCCGCGCCCAGCACCTCGGTGCCCCCGGCACACGCCACGTGCTCACTCCGGCGCGGTGCCAGCCGCAGCAGCCCGTCCAGTCCGACGACGAAGGTGAAGGGTTCGGCGAGTTCGGCCTTGTCCCGCCCGGCCAGCCAGGCGTGCAGGTCCTCGGCCGACCGTACGATCCGGCCCTCCGCGCCCGGCCGAACAGCGGTCAGCAGCTCCGCAGGTCCGACATAGCGATGACGCCGCCCGACCGCGCTCACACCCGCCACCGTTCGTACGCCCCGACAGCCACCGCCACCACGGACGCCCCCAGGAGCCACCCGCCCACCACATCCGACGGCCAGTGCACGCCCAGCCACACCCGGGTGAGTCCCACACCCGCCACGGAGATCACGGCCAGGGCCATGGTCGTACGCCACACAGCGCGTCCGGCGCCGTAGTCGTGCAGCAGCCACAGCAACAGGCCGCAGACCACCGTGGCGGTCATGGCGTGTCCCGAGGGGAAGGCGGCGTAGTGGGCCGAGTCGACGGGGTCGGGCCACACCGGGCGGGGGCGGCCGACCAGTGCCTTGAGGCCCTGTTGCAGGAGTGTGCCGAGCGCACAGGTGGCCGCCAGCCACAGGGCCGTCCACCAGGCCGAGCGCCGCCAGACCAGCCACACCATGGTCACCGCACACACAAGGCGCAGGGTGAGGGGGTCCCAGATCCAGTCGGTGAGGATGCGGCACGCGCGCGTGATCCCGTGGTCCTCGACCGCCCACCGGTGCGTGGTCCGGGCGATCCGTTCGTCTAGGTCGACCAGCGGACGCCACTCGATCGCGACCAGGGTGAGGAGCAGCGCGGAGCACAGGGCGAGGGCGCTGCCGGTCCGTCGGAGCGTCGGGCGGGGCGGGTGGTGCGCGTAGGACATGGAACGATCCTCGCCGACGCACGGTGCGCGGAGCCAACCGCGGCTCTCATCCGGCCTCTCCTCAGCCGAGCGCCCGCAACCCCGGCACGAACGCCACCAGCACCGGAATCACCGGCACCAGCGCCGCCGTCGCGGTGAACCCCAGACGGCGCATCGCCGAGAGCCGGTCCGGGGGAGTGAGCAACCTGTTCACCCGCTGCGGGACATGGGCGTGCGGAGTGGGGCACGGCCCGAACACCCCGCGGTCCTCGTTGAGTTCGACCAGTGCGAGCGCGGTCGTCAGGCGGCCGAAGCGCCGGGACGCCATGTCGTCGGCGGCGAGTTCGACCAGCCGGTGCATCTCGTCCCGGAACGCGGCGAACACCGGCACCTGCGGGAACCCGTTCGCGAGTGCGCCCGAGCAGTGCAGCAGCCAGTCGTGCCGGGCCTGTGCGTGCCCCTGTTCGTGCGCGAGCAGCGAGTCCAGCTGCCGCCCCTTGAGGCGCCTCAACGCGGCTGTGGTGATGACCAGTTGGGGCGCGGTACCGGACATCCACCAGGCGTCCGGCCGCTCAGCCTCCAGGATGACGAGCGGCTCGGCACCGGGCTCCTCGCCGGGCAACACCGGTGCGCGGACAAGGAGTTCGGCCCGCCGCAGCCGACGTCGCGACCGGGCCCGTACGACTTCCCGGACCAGCATCGCCGCGGTCCACGCCCCGCCGCACGCGAGCGTCACCGCGGTGGTGGCGGCCCAAGGCCCGTTCGCCACAAGGGGATAGGCGTCCATGACCCCGTGCGGGGCACTGGCGAACACATGGCCGCGCACCGCCTGCCACGCGGCGGCGGCGCTGAGCGTCATCGACAGCGCGCAGCACAGGAGGACGGCCGCCACCACGCACTGCCACACCCACAGCGCGAGCACCGGCTCATGGTCCGGCCAGTCGGCCCGGGCGAGCAGCCGTGGGGCGACGACGGCGGCCAAGGCGCCGAGCAGCAACAGTGCCGCGGGGACCATCATGGGAGCACCCTATGAGCGGCGCGGTGATCAGGGGTACGGCTTGCCACGGCAAAGTGACGCAGACCACGATTTCGTACAGCCCCGCGACAGCGCTGCCTCAGAGCGTCAGCAGCATCGCGACCATGCCGATCCCCATCGACAGCCGGCACGCGCGCGCCAACTCCGGCCGGTCGCCCCAACCGACGCTTCCCGTGCCGACGGCCGCGCCGGTCGCGGGCATCAGCCGGATGCCCGACAGCAGCACGTATCCGACGAAGTAGAGGAGCAACGCGCCGGTCAGGAGCGGGATTCCGGAGTCGCCGTGCTCGTGGTGGTGCCCGGGCGAGACGGCCATCGCGAGCGCCATGTAGACCATGGCCGCGGTGCCCAGCAGATGGTGCACATGGTGCGGACTCCTGCGTGCCGACCACAGGGCGCGCAGCGCCGCCGCCCCGAACACCGCCGCGTAGGCGGGCCACGCCCACGCCGGCGGGGTGAACACCGCGGCGGGTACGGCCATCGCGGCCATGCCGAAGCCCATCAGCGCCTCGCCGCCCGCGGCCCGGCGCTGTTCCTCGACGGGGCTGCGCATCCGCAGCAGGCAGTAGGCGCCGGTCGCCGCGCACAACGCGACCAGGAGCCAGCCGGGCGACGTCGGTCCACCGTGCACGCGCTTCCCCCCTGCGTCGACAGTCGGTCACAGGATGCCCGTGCCGTACGGGGCACAACCGAGCGCAACGGTGTACACGGGGAGCGTTCGACGGAGCGCGGCAGGTCAGCGGTATGGCGGCGGCATATCCCGGGCCTCCGGTGGGCGGTGCGGGTGAATGATTTACGAGTAAAACACCTGCTAATCTTATGGTTATGAGCAGTGCGACCCCCGCCCCCACGACCACCACCCCGCGCGTCCGACGCCTCCCGCTCACCGGCGTGCTGCGCCTCGGCCGGCCCTCGGACATCTGGTTCAAGCCCGCGCTCAGCGTGGTCGCCTCGGTCGCCCCGCCCAACCTGATCCTTTTGGCTCTCGGCCGCCTCGACCTGGCGATGTACACGATGGCCGGCTCCTTGTGTGCCCTTTACGCCCACAACAAGCCCTACGCCGCCCGGGCCCGCGCCCTGTTCTGGGTCGCCCTCGGGATGATCGCCGGTCTCGCCGTCGCGCTGGTCACCGCCTCCCTCACCGCGAACGCCGTCGTGCTGGTCACGGTCGGCGCCGCCCTGGCCGCCGTACAGAAGGGGCTGTGCGACGCGACCCGGATCGGCCCGCCCGGCAACGTGGTTCTCACCTTCATCAGCTCCGCCTCGCTCTTCGCACCGCAGACGCTCGGCCAGGTCCCCGCCCACCTCGCCCTGGCCGTCGCCGCGGGCTCCTGGGCGTGGCTCGTCGGCATGGCCCCCGCGCTCGTCCGCCCCCACGGCCCCGAACGCCGGGCCACCGCCCAGGCCCTGAACGCGACGGCGACGTACGCCGCCACCCAGGGCGCCGGTGACGGCCACGCACGCGCGCGTGCCACCGCGGCGGCCGCTATCCACGCTGCCTGGCAGACCCTCCTCGCCACCGGCGCGCGCACCGCACCCCGCCGTGCCCTCGAACATCTCGTCGTCCGCGCCGAGGTCGCGCTCGCCGCCCCCGCCGACGCCGACCCGGAGCGGCTGCGCACCTGGGCCCGCGAACTGCGCGGCAGGGGACCGGTCCCACAGACCGCCGCCCCGGCCGGTGCCGCAGCCGAGCGCCGTACGCAGTA
>NZ_JAENRY010000159.1 GCF_016612545.1 Streptomyces sp. MBT65
ATCGCGCCGCCGTTGACGTTGACCTTGTCGGGGTCGGCGCCGGTCTCCTTCAGCCAGGCGAGGACGACGGGGGCGAAGGCCTCGTTGATCTCGACGAGGTCGATGGCGTCGATGGTCAGGCCGGTCTTCTTCAGGGCGTGGGCGGTGGCCGGGATGGGCGCCGAGAGCATGCGGATCGGGTCCTCGCCGCGCACGGAGAGGTGGTGGATACGGGCGCGGGGCGTCAACCCGTGCTCGCGTACGGCCCGTTCGGAGGCGAGCAGCATCGCCGCCGCGCCGTCGGAGACCTGGGAGGAGCAGGCGGCGGTGATGGTGCCGCCGTCGACGACCGGTTTCAGGCCGGCCATCTTCTCCAGTGAGGTGTCCCGGCGCGGGCCTTCGTCGATCGCGACCGCGCCGTAGGCAACGGTCTCCCGTTCGAAGTGGCCCTCGTCGATGGCGCGCAGGGCCCGCCGGTGGGAGCGGAGGGCGAACTCCTCCTGGTCCTGCCTGCTGATCCCCCATTTCGCGGCGATCATCTCGGCGCCGGCGAACTGGTTCACCGGCTGTGTGCCGTACCGCGCGCGCCAGCCCTCGCTGCCCGCGAAGGGGCCGTCCGTGAGGCCGAGCGGTTCGGCGGCCTGGCGGGAGGCGAAGGCGATGGGGATGAGTGACATGTTCTGGACGCCGCCCGCGACGACCAGGTCCTGGGTGCCGGAGAGCACGCCCTGGGCCGCGAAGTGCACGGCCTGCTGCGAGGACCCGCACTGCCGGTCCACCGTCACGCCCGGCACCTCCTCGGGGAGCCCGGCGGCCAGCCAGGCGGTCCGCGCGATGTCCCCGGCCTGCGGCCCGACCGCGTCCAGGCACCCGAAGACGACGTCCTCGACGGCGGCGGGATCGATCCCCGCGCGCACCACCAGCGCCTTCAGCACATGCGCCCCGAGGTCGGCGGGATGCACCCCGCTGAGCCCTCCCCGGCGCCGCCCGACGGGCGTCCGTACCGCTTCGACGATGTAGGCCTCGGCCATGTCAACTCCCCATACAGACCAGTGAGTTACGTGCGTACGGCGATCCCGTCCAGGACCATCGACAGGTACTGCCGGGCGATCTCCTCCGCGCTGTGCTGTCCGCCCGGCCGGTACCAGGACGCGGCGACCCACACCGTGTCCCGGACGAACCGGTAGGTGAGCCGGACGTCGAGGTCGGCGCGGAAGACCCGGGCGGCGACCCCGCGCTCCAGCGTGGACAGCCATGCCTTCTCGAACTTGCGCTGCGACTCGGCGAGGAACGCGAACCGCTCCTGCACGACGAGTTGCCTGCTCTCCTTCTGGTAGATCGCGACGGCTGCGCGGTGCCGGTCGATCTCCCGGAACGACTCGGTGACCAGGGCTTCCAGCGTCTCGCGCGGCCCCGACTCGGCGTCCAGGACGGTGTCGTAGCCGCTCCACAGCTCGTCGAGGAAGGTCCGCAGGATCTCCTCCAGCATCGATTCCTTGGAGTCGAAGTGGTAGTAGAGGCTGCCCGCGAGCATGCCCGCGTGGTCGGCGATCTTCCGTACGGTCGTGGCGTTGTACCCCTGCTCGGCGAAGACCTCGGCCGCCGTGTCGAGGAGTTCACGACGGCGGGCCGGAGCGGCGGTCACCGGGGGTTTCTTCTTGGTCGGCACGGACCCATTGTCGTGCCCCGGCCCCGGCCTTCCGTGCGGCCCCTCGGCCACACGCTCGCGCGGCTACGCATGCTGGCTGCTCACGGAGACGACCTCGCCGGTCATGTACGAGGAGTAGTCCGAGGCCAGGAACACGATCACGTTGGCCACCTCCCAGGGCTCCGCGTACCGCCCGAAGGCCTCGCGCGCGGTGAGGTCCGCCAGCAGTTCGGGCGTCGTCACCTTCACGAGGTGCGGGTGCATGGCGAGGCTCGGCGAGACCGCGTTGATCCGCACCCCGTATGCGGCGGCCTCGATCGCAGCGCACCGGGTCAGGGCCATCACGCCCGCCTTGGCCGCCGCGTAGTGCGCCTGTCCGGCCTGGGCGCGCCAGCCGACGACGGAGGCGTTGTTGACGATCACGCCGCCGCCGGTCCCGCGCATCGCGCGCAGGGCGGCCCGGGTGCAGCGGAAGGTGCCGTTCAAGGTCACGTCCAGCACCTTCGACCACTGTTCGTCGGTCATGTCGACGAGGTCCGAAGTGCCGCCCAGGCCCGCGTTGTTGACGACGACGTCCAGTCGCCCGTGCGCGGCGACGGCCGCGTCGAACAGGGCCTGCACCTGTGCCTCGTCGGTGACGTCGCACGGCAGCGCACCCACGGCCTCGGCCCCGAACTCCCCGGCCAGCTCGGCCTCGTACTCCTTCAGCCGCCGCGTGTGCGCGTCGCTGATGAACACGCGGGCGCCCTCCTCAAGGAAGCGGCGCGCGGTGGCCCCGCCGATGCCCGCGCCGGCGGCTGCGGTGACGACGGCGGTGCGTCCCGTCAGCAGCCCGTGCCCGGGGACGTATGCCGGAGTCTCGACGCCTGTCATACGCTCACGCTAACCTACCAAACACTTGTTAGGGAAGGATTCCCGGGGAGGAACCGCCGTCGATGGACCTCGACTTCACGCCCGGCCAGGAGGCCTTCCGCGCCGAGGCCCGCGCCTGGCTGCGCGCGCATGTGCCGGCCTCTCCGCTCCCTTCCCTGGAGACCGAGGAGGGCTTCGCCGCGCACCGCGCCTGGGAGGCTCAACTGGCCACCGACCGTTGGTCGGTGGTGTCCTGGCCCGAGGAGTACGGCGGCCGGGGCGTGGATCTCGTACGGTGGCTGGTCTTCGAAGAGGAGTACTACGCGGCGGGCGCGCCGGGCCGGGTCGGTCAGAACGGCATCAATCTCCTCGCCCCGACCCTCTTCGACCACGGCACACGGGAGCAACGCGCGCGGGTACTGCCGGAGATGGCGACCGGTGCGGTGGTGTGGGCGCAGGCGTGGTCGGAGCCGGAGGCGGGTTCGGACCTGGCCTCACTCACCTCACGGGCGGTGCGCACGGGCGGGGGCTGGCTGCTGAGCGGACAGAAGACGTGGTCGTCGCGGGCGGCCTTCGCGGACCGTGCGTTCGGCCTGTTCCGCAGCGAGCCGGACACCCCCAGGCCCCAACAGGGCCTGACCTACCTGATGTTCGACCTCCGCTCCCCCGGCGTCACGGTCCGTCCGATCGGCCGCCTCGACGGCAAGCCCGCCTTCGCCGAACTCTTCCTGGACGACGTCTTCGTCCCCGACGAGGACGTGATCGGCGAGCCGGGCCAGGGCTGGCGGGTCGCCATGTCGACCGCGGGCAACGAACGCGGGCTCACCCTCCGCTCCCCCGGCCGCTTCCTCGCCGCCGCCGACCGCCTGGTCGACCTCTGGCGGGAGCAGGGCAGTTCGGAGGCGCTGCGCGACCGGGTGGCGGACGCGGTGATCGGCGCCCGCGCCTACCAGCTCTTCACCTACGCCAACGCCTCCCGCTTCCTCGACGGCGAGTCCATCGGCCCGGAGTCCAGCCTGAACAAGGTCTTCTGGTCCGAGTACGACATCGCCCTGCACGAGACGGCTCTCGAACTGCTGGGCTCCGACGGCGAGTCGGCGGACTCGGACTGGGCCGAGGGCTATGTGTTCTCCCTCGCGGGACCCATCTACGCCGGTACGAACGAGATCCAGCGCGACATCGTCGCCGAGCGGCTGCTCGGCCTGCCGAAGGGACGCCGCTGATGCGCTTCCTCCTCGACCCCGAACAGCGGGCGTTCGCCGACTCGTTGAACGCGATGCTGACGGCCGCGGACACGCCGTCGGTCGTACGGGAGTGGAGTCGTGGCGAGCATGCGCGGGGGCGTGCGTTGTGGCGCCGTGTCGCGGACGCCGGGGTGTTCGCGCTGGCGGTGCCCGAGGCGTACGAGGGACTCGGCCCCCGGCCGGTCGAACTCGCCGTGGCGTTCGTGGAGTTGGGGCGGCACGCGGTTCCGGGGCCGCTGGTGGAGACGGTCGCGGCGGCGGCGCTGCTGACCGAACCCGGGCTCGCCAAGCGCCTGTTGCCCACGCTGGCATCGGGCGAGGCACTGGCCACGGCGGCGCCCGCGGGAGCGTACGCGCTGGACGGTGACGTGGCGACGACCCGTCTGAGCTGGGACGGCGACGGGCTGCGGCTGGCTCCCGGACCCGACGGACCGGTACGCGCGTCCCTCGACCCGGCCCGTCGTCTCACCCGTCTCCTCCCCGGCGGTGAACTCCTCACCGCGGAGCCGCCGTTGGCGCACGCTCTCAGCTGGGCCCGGCTCGCCACCGCCGCGCAGGCGCTCGGTGTGGGGCTCGCGTTGCTCGACCGGACGGTGGCATACGTCAAGCAGCGCACCCAATTCGGTGTCGCGGTCGGCTCGTTCCAGGCCGTCAAGCATCAACTCGCGGACGC
Source organism: Streptomyces sp. MBT65 (assembly GCF_016612545.1). GTDB lineage: Bacteria > Actinomycetota > Actinomycetes > Streptomycetales > Streptomycetaceae > Streptomyces. Next base: position 4,397 of record NZ_JAENRY010000159.1, read on the forward strand.
CAAGCTTGCGTTGGAGTTCGCGCGGCCCCTGGTCTTCGGCGCCGCGCTCACCATGACGGAGTCCGACGTGGCCGCCGCGAAGGTCACGGCGTGCGAGGCGGCGTACAAGGCGGCCCGGACGGCGCTGCAACTGCACGGGGCGATCGGCTACACCGCCGAGTACGACCTGTCGCTGTGGCTGACCAAGGCCCGTGCCCTGCACGGCGCTTGGGGCGACCCGGGTGAGTGCCGGGCCGCCGTGCTCGACGGGCTCAGTGGTGGTGGTCGCCGCTCGTGAGTTCCTTGTACTCCTCCGCCGTCGGCTTCGGGATGTGGGTCTCGGGCCCGAACATCGCCTTGGCGAGCCGGGCCCGCACCCGCTGCCCGCCCTTGACCTGCCGCTCGACACCGTTCGCGTCGACGAGCGGTCCGATCGCGTAGGGCGGTTCCTGCTCGTGCTGGGTGAGCCTGAACCGCTCGTCGGACGCGAGGGGTTCGTGGACCTCGATGTACTCGCCGTGCGGCAGCATCTTGATGAGGCCGGTTTCCCGGCCGTGCAACACCTTGTCCCGGTCCCGGCGTTGGAGCCCGAGGCAGACGCGTTTGGTGACCAGGAACGCGAGGACCGGCATGACGAAGAAGGAGATCCGCACGAACCAGGTGATCGCGTTGATGGAGAGATGCAGATGCGTGGCCACCACGTCGTTGCCGCCGCCGATCAGCAGCACCCCGTACAGGCTGAGCCAGGCCACCCCGAGTCCGGTGCGCACGGGCATGTTGCGCGGCCGGTCCAGGATGTGGTGTTCGCGTTTGTCGCCGGTGATCCAGGCCTCGATGAACGGGTAGACGCCGAGGGCGATCAGGATCAGCGGGAAGAGCGTGAAGGGGATGAAGACGCCCAACTCCAGTGTGTGGCCCCAGGCGTTGATCTCCCATCCCGGCATCACCCGGACCAGTCCCTCGGAGAAGCCGAGATACCAGTCGGGCTGGGCGCCGGTCGTCACCAGGTCCGGCCGGTACGGTCCGAAGGCCCACACGGGGTTGATGCTGGCGATCCCGCCCATGATCGCGAGGACGCCGAAGACGAGGAAGAAGAAGCCGCCCGCCTTGGCGGTGTAGACGGGCAGGAACGGGCTGCCGACCACGCTCTTCTCGTCGCGTCCGGCGCCGGGGTACTGCGTGTGCTTGTGGTAGAAGACCAGGATCAGGTGCGCGACCACCAGGCCCAGCATGATGCCCGGCAGCAGCAGGACATGGATCGGGAAGAGCCGCGAGATGATGTCGTGCCCCGGGAACTCCCCGCCGAACAGGAACATCGACATGTAGGTGCCGACGATCGGCACGGACAGCATCGCGCCGTCCGCGAAGCGGATGCCGGTGCCGGACAGCAGGTCGTCGGGGAGCGAGTAGCCGGTCAGCCCGGTGAGGATGCCGAGGAACAACAGGGTCCAGCCGAACACCCAGTTCATCTCGCGCGGCTTGCGGAACGCGCCGGTGAAGAACACCCGCATCATGTGGATGAGCATGCCCGCGATGAAGACGACGGCCGCCCAGTGGTGGATCTGCCGGATCAGCAGCCCGCCGCGCACGTCGAAGCTGATGTCGAGCGTGGACTCGAAGGCCCTGGTCATCGGGATGCCGTTCAACGGCGTGTACGAACCGTGGTAGATGACCTCGACGCCGCTCGGCTCGAAGAACAGGGTGAGGTAGATGCCGGTGAGGATCAGGACGAGGAAGCTGTAGAGGCAGATCTCGCCCAGCATGAAGGACCAGTGGTCCGGGAAGACCTTGCGCATGTTGGACTTGGCGATCGCGTAGAGCCCGAGGCGTCCGTCCGCCCAGTCGGCGAGCTTCTCCCCTTTGCCGGCCTCGGGGCGCCGCCCGGCGTCCACCGACCCGTTGGCCGAACGGCCACCGTTCACCGAGCCGTTCACCGAACGTGCGGGATCCGCCGCTCCGTTCACCGATCGTGCGCCGTCCATGCGTGGGCCGCCCTCCCCGTCGGTTCACCGACAGGGTGCCACGGTGGACCGGTTAAGCCAACGGTGCGTCAGCAGCCGGTACCGGCCCGCCGATCCCGATCACCGCCGTTCGGCCGTACGCGTGCAGCAGCGCCTCCGTACCGCCCAACTGGACGGCGTCGTACGGCTGGAGGGTCACTCCGGCCACCTCGGCGGTCCCGTCCAGCGCCACCACCAGGGCATCGGCCCCCACCCGCAGCCGCCCGCGCACGACGGCCACCGTGGGGGTCGTGGCACCGGCTGCCCTGCGCCACATCACGTTGAGGTTGACGACGGGGCCGTCCAGCAGTCGGCAGTCGGTCGGTACGTCGCCTCTGAAGTCCCGTGGGACGTAAGGGGTGTCGACGAGGTGCCGGGTGCCGTCGACGGTGAGGTCCATGCCCGCGCCCTCGACGAGGGTGAGGGTCCGGTCGACGTCGGGAAAGGCCGAGAACGGCCCGTCCGCCGCGACCTCGGCGAGGCTCACCCGCCAGGCGAAGTCGTCCATGCCGGCGCCCTCGGGCCAGGCGGCGATCTCCCGGGTCACACCGCCACCGTTCTTCCAGGGCACGGGAGTTCGGGACGCGGCGGGCAGGGAGCGGGTCACTGGACGATCCCCCGCTCACGCGCCGCCGACAGCCACTGCGGGAACTCGCCCACCAGCCGGTCGTAGAGCTCCGTGTCGGACATCCTCAGCGGGTCCGAACCGGCGTGGAAGAAGCCCGCGTTGTCGACCGCCCGCTGCCGCGGCACCGCCAACTCGTCCAGTCTGCGCAGGAATTCGAACTGCTTGCTCTTCGCGTCGCCGAACCCGACGAACTGCCAGAACAGCGGGAGCTTCGCCGCCTTGCACACATACCGTTCCGCGGCGAGCTTGTTGATCGGGCCGCCGTCGGTCTGGAAGACGACGAGGGCGGGGTCCTTGGCGCCGCTGTCGAGGTAGTGGTCGATGACGGCGTCCATGGCGAGGTGGTAGCTGGTCTTGCCCATGTGCCCGAGTCCGGCGACGATCCGCTCGATCCGCCCCTGATGGCTGTCGAGGGCGATGTCAGTGACGGCGTCGACGTCGGTCGAGAAGAAGACGACCGGCACGGTCCCGTCGTCGTCCAGGTGCGCGGACAGGCCCAACACCCGGTCGGCGAGCGCCTGCACGCTGCCGTCCTTGTAGTACGGCTTCATGGAGCCCGAGTAGTCGACCACCAGATAGACGGCGGCCCGCTGCCCGTCCAGGCCGTGTTCGCGGAGCGAGACCCCGGCGCTCTTGTACAGGCTGACCAGCGCGGGCGCGGTCTCCTCGACCTTGCTGAGCGAGATCGCGGCCACAGGGGCTCCCTTCGGATCACGGCGAAAGGACCGAGATTACGCCACGGAGGTCCGGCGAGCACATTGTCCCCCCAACCCCCGGAATAACGGACGTAACCGCCCCTACGCTGGCCCCATGAAACGCGCCGGCGTCCTGATGCTCGCCGCCGTACCCGTCGTCCTCGCCGCGACGGCCTACGGCTCCTCACCCACGGCCCACGACGACCCTCGGCCCGGACACCCGTCCGCCGCCGCGCAACGCAGAGCAGCCCAGGGTCTGGCCGCGCCGGCCATGAAGAACCTCGCGCAGAAGCTTGTCGCCAGCGCCGAGAACTCGACCCTCAACTGGCGCAGCGCGTACGGGTATGTGCAGGACATCGGCGACGGCCAGGGCTACACGGCGGGCATCATCGGCTTCTGCACCGGCACCCACGACCTGCTCGTCCTGGTCGAGCGCTACACAGCCGCCCACCCCGACAACGGGCTCGCCCGCTACCTCCCCGCCCTGCGCAGGGTCGACGGCACGGACTCCCACCAGGGCCTGGACCCCGGCTTCCCGGCCGCCTGGCGCGCCGAGGCGAAGGTGCCCGCCTTCCAGGCGGCGCAGGACGCGGAGCGCGACCGCATCTACTTCGACCCGGCGGTCAGCACCGCCAAGCGCGACGGCCTGGGCCCGCTGGGCCAGTTCATCTACTACGACGCGATGGTCTTCCACGGCCCGGGCACGGACGGCTTCTACGGCATCCGGGAGCGCGCGACGCAACGGGCCGAGCCCCCGGCCCAGGGCGGCTCCGAGGAGGCCTACTTGAACGCCTTCCTCGATGTCCGGCGCGCCACGATGCGGGCCAAGCATCCCGGCATCGACACCTCCCGTATCGACACGGCCCAGCGGAAGTTCCTGGAGGAGGGGAACCTGAGCCTGCGGACGCCGTTGGTGTGGAAGGTGTACGGGGAGACGTACAAGGTGCCGTAAGAGTCCGGGACTTGAGCCTGGACATGCGGCGGCGCCTGCCCACGTCCGGTCGGGGACAAGGCAGGCGCCGACCCCTTTTCAACGCCTTCCTCGCACTGCTCGGCCGCAAGGGGCCTCCCAGCTTCGCAAGGCTGCGCCGGACTCCGTCCGTCGGGTGCTCGGACGCACCACGGCGCCTGCCGGTCCGGTCGGGGACTGAGCAGGCGCCGCGCTCTGTTCCGCACGCCATTGTGCGGGACGTCTGTGGAGGGGATTCCCCTCGTTATTTGGTGCCGTCAGACCATCAACGCACGGTCCGTCGGCCGGATCGGTGCCGGCAGTTCGCTGGCGCCGGTGAGGAAGCGGTCGACTCCGCGCGCGGCCGAGCGGCCCTCGGCGATCGCCCAGACGATGAGGGACTGGCCGCGGCCCGCGTCACCGGCGACGAAGACGCCGGGGACGTTGGTCTGGAAGTCGGCGTCGCGGGCGATGTTGCCGCGCTCGTCGAGGCCCAGGGCGAACTGCTCGACCAGGCCGTTCTCGCGGTCCGGGCCGGTGAACCCCATGGCCAGCGTGACCAGTTGGGCGGGGATCCGGCGCTCGGTGCCCGGCTTCTGGGTCAGCTTGCCCTCGACGAACTCGACCTCGACGAGGTGCAGCCACTGGACGTTGCCGTCCTCGTCGCCCTCGAAGTGGGTGGTGTTGACGGAGTAGACCCGCTCACCGCCCTCCTCGTGCGCGGAGGTCACCTTGTAGAGCATCGGGAAGGTCGGCCAGGGCTGCGCGACCGGGTTCCGCTCGTCGCCGGGGCGCGGCATGATCTCCAACTGCGTGACGGACGCGGCCCCTTGGCGGTGCGCCGTACCGACGCAGTCCGCGCCGGTGTCGCCGCCGCCGATGACGACGACGTGCTTGCCCTCGGCCGAGATCGGGGCGGTGACGTAGTCGCCCTCCTGGACCTTGTTGGAGAGGGGCAGGTACTCCATCGCCTGGTAGACGCCGGTCAACTCCCGTCCGGGGACGGGGAGATCACGCGCGGTGGTGGAGCCGGCGGCGATGACGACCGCGTCGTAGCGCTTGCGCAGGTCGGTGGCCTTGAGGTCGCGGCCGATCTCGATGCCGGTGCGGAAGCGGGTGCCCTCCGCGCGCATCTGCTCGATACGGCGGTTGATGTGCCGCTTCTCCATCTTGAACTCGGGGATGCCGTAGCGCAGGAGGCCGCCGATGCGGTCCGCGCGCTCGTACACCGCGACCGTGTGGCCCGCCCGCGTGAGCTGCTGGGCGGCGGCGAGGCCCGCCGGGCCCGAGCCGATGACCGCGACGGTCTTGCCGGAGAGGCGCTCCGGGGCCTGCGGGGCGACGTCGCCCGTCTCCCAGGCCTTGTCGATGATGGAGACCTCGACGTTCTTGATGGTGACCGGCGGCTGGTTGATGCCCAGCACGCACGCCGACTCGCAGGGAGCCGGGCACAACCGCCCGGTGAACTCGGGGAAGTTGTTCGTCGCGTGCAGACGCTCGGAGGCGGCCGTCCAGTCCTCGCGGTAGGCGTAGTCGTTCCACTCGGGGATCAGGTTCCCCAGCGGACAGCCGTTGTGGCAGAACGGGATGCCGCAGTCCATGCACCGGCCGGCCTGCTTGCCGATGATCGGCAGCAGCGAACCGGGGACGTAGACCTCGTTCCAGTCCTTCAACCGGACGTCCACGGGGCGGGACTTGGCGACCTCGCGCCCGTGGTTCAGAAAGCCCTTCGGGTCAGCCATTGATCGCCGCCTCCATCATCTTCTCGGTGATCTCGGTCTCGGAGAGACCCGCTCGCTCGGCGGCGTCCTTGGCGGCGAGCACTGCCTTGTAGGCACTGGGGATGATCTTGCTGAAGCGGTCCACGGAGACGGGCCACTCGGCGAGCAGCTTCTCGGCGACCGTGGAACCGGTCTCCTCGGCGTGGCGGCGCACCACGTCGTGCAGCCACTGCTTGTCGTCCTCGTCCAACTCCTGGACGGCGCCCGCGTTTCCGACGTTCACGTTGTCGGGGTTCAGGTCGATGACGTAGGCGATGCCGCCGGACATGCCCGCCGCGAAGTTGCGGCCGGTCTCGCCGAGCACGACCGCCCGGCCGCCGGTCATGTACTCGCAGCCATGGTCGCCCACGCCCTCGGAGACCACCGTGGCACCGGAGTTGCGGACACAGAACCGCTCACCGGTCCGGCCGCGCAGGAACAGCTCGCCGCCGGTCGCGCCGTACGCGATGGTGTTGCCCGCGATGGTGGAGAACTCGGCGAGGTGGTCGGCGCCCCGGTCGGGGCGGACGATGACCCGGCCGCCCGAAAGGCCCTTGCCCACATAGTCGTTGGCGTCGCCCTCCAGGCGCAGCGTGACACCGCGCGGGAGGAAGGCACCGAAGGACTGGCCCGCGCTGCCCGTGAAGGTGATGTCGATGGTGTCGTCGGGCAGGCCCGCCCCGCCGAACTTCTTCGTCACCTCGTGGCCGAGCATCGTGCCGACCGTGCGGTTGATGTTGCGGATCGCGACCTGCGCGCGGACCGGCTGGGCGTCGGTGGCGCTGGACGCGGCGAGGGCGTCGGCGGCGAGCTTGATCAGCTCGTTGTCGAGCGCCTTCTGCAGACCGTGGTCCTGCTGGATGACCTGGTGGAGGGCTGCGCCCTCGGGGAGTTCGGGAACGTAGAAGAGGGGGGCCAGGTCGAGGCCCTGTGCCTTCCAGTGGTCGACGGCGCGCTCGACGTCGAGCGTGCCGGCCTGGCCGACGGCTTCCTCGATGGTGCGGAAGCCCAGCTCGGCGAGGATCTCGCGGACCTCTTCGGCGATGAACTGGAAGAAGTTCACGACGTATTCGGCCTTGCCGGCGAACCGGTCGCGCAGCACCGGGTTCTGGGTGGCGATGCCGACCGGGCAGGTGTCGAGGTGGCAGACGCGCATCATGACGCAGCCGGAGACGACGAGCGGCGCGGTCGCGAAACCGAACTCCTCGGCGCCGAGCAGCGCGGCGATGACGACGTCACGGCCGGTCTTGAGCTGACCGTCGGTCTGGACGACGATCCGGTCGCGAAGTCCGTTGAGCAGCAAGGTCTGTTGGGTCTCGGCGAGGCCCAACTCCCAAGGCCCACCGGCGTGCTTGAGCGACGTGAGCGGCGAGGCGCCCGTACCGCCGTCGTGGCCGGAGATGAGGACGACGTCCGCGTGCGCCTTGGAGACACCCGCGGCGACCGTGCCGACACCGACCTCCGAGACCAGCTTGACGTGGATCCGCGCCTGCGGGTTCGCGTTCTTCAGGTCGTGGATGAGCTGGGCGAGGTCCTCGATGGAGTAGATGTCGTGGTGCGGCGGCGGGGAGATCAGACCGACACCGGGGGTCGAGTGACGCGTCTTCGCGACCCACGGGTAGACCTTGTGGCCGGGCAGCTGCCCGCCCTCGCCGGGCTTGGCGCCCTGGGCCATCTTGATCTGGATGTCGTCCGCGTTGACCAGGTACTCGGAGGTGACGCCGAAGCGGCCGGAGGCGACCTGCTTGATGGCGCTGCGCCGGGCCGGGTCGTAGAGCCGGTCCGCGTCCTCGCCGCCCTCACCGGTGTTGGACTTGGCGCCCAGCTGGTTCATGGCGATGGCGAGCGTCTCGTGCGCCTCCAGGGAGATGGAGCCGTACGACATGGCGCCGGTGGAGAAGCGCTTGACGATCTCGGAGACGGGCTCGACCTCGTCGATAGAGATCGAGGGCCGGTCCGACTTGAAGCCGAAGAGGCCGCGCAGGGTCATCAGCCGCTCGGACTGCTCGTTCACGCGGTCCGTGTACTTCTTGAAGATGTCGTAGCGGTTGGTGCGCGTGGAGTGCTGGAGGCGGAAGACCGTCTCCGGGTCGAACAGGTGCGGTTCGCCCTCGCGGCGCCACTGGTACTCGCCGCCTATGTCGAGGGCGCGGTGCGCGGGCGCGATGCCGCTCGCCGGGTACGCCTTGGCGTGGCGGGCGGCGACCTCCTTGGCGATGACGTCGATGCCGACGCCGCCGATCTTGGTGGCCGTACCGCTGAAGTAGCTGTTGACGAACTGCTCGTCGAGGCCGACCGCTTCGAAGACCTGGGCGCCCCGGTAGGAGGCGACCGTCGAGATGCCCATCTTGGACATGACCTTGAGGACGCCCTTGCCGAGCGCGTAGATCAGGTTGCGGATGGCCTGCTCGGCCTCGATGTCGGTGAGGAAGGTGCCCGCGCGGACGAGGTCCTCGACGGACTCCATCGCCAGGTACGGGTTGACGGCCGCGGCGCCGAAGCCGATGAGCAGCGCGACGTGGTGGACCTCGCGGACGTCGCCGGCCTCCACCAGCAGGCCCACCTGGGTGCGCTGCTTGGTGCGGATGAGGTGGTGGTGGACGGCGGCGGTGAGCAGCAGCGAGGGGATCGGCGCGTGCTCGGCGTCGGAGTGCCGGTCCGAGAGGACGATCAGCCGGGCGCCGTTCTCGATCGCGGCGTCGGCCTCGGTGCAGATCTCGGCGAGGCGGGCCGCGAGGGCGTCGCCGCCGCCGGAGACCCGGTACAGGCCGGAGAGGGTCGCGGCCTTCATGCCGGGCATGTCGCCGTCGGCGTTGATGTGGATGAGCTTGGCCAGCTCGTCGTTGTCGATCACCGGGAAGGGCAGGGTGACGCTACGACAGGACGCGGCCGTCGGCTCCAGCAGGTTGCTCGCCGGGCCGAGCGACGAGCGCAGGGAGGTCACGAGCTCTTCCCTGATCGCGTCCAGCGGCGGGTTGGTGACCTGCGCGAACAGCTGGGTGAAGTAGTCGAAGAGCAGGCGCGGGCGGGCGGAGAGCGCGGCGATCGGCGAGTCGGTGCCCATCGAACCGATCGGCTCGGCACCGGCCTTGGCCATCGGCGCGAGGATGACGCGCAGCTCTTCCTCGGTGTAGCCGAAGGTCTGCTGGCGGCGGGTGACCGAGGCGTGCGTGTGCACGATGTGCTCACGCTCGGGCAGGTCGGACAGCTCGATCTCGCCGGCTTCGAGCCAGTCGGCGTACGGCTTCTCGGCGGCGAGGCCGGCCTTGATCTCGTCGTCCTCGATGATGCGGTGCTCGGCGGTGTCCACGAGGAACATGCGGCCGGGCTGGAGGCGGCCCTTGCGGACGACCTTCGCGGGGTCGATGTCGAGGACGCCGACCTCGGAGCCGAGGACGACGAGGCCCTCGTCGGTGACCCAGTAGCGGCCGGGGCGCAGGCCGTTGCGGTCGAGGACCGCGCCGACCTGGGTGCCGTCGGTGAAGGTGACACAGGCCGGGCCGTCCCAGGGCTCCATCATCGTGGCGTGGAACTGGTAGAAGGCGCGGCGGGCCGGGTCCATGGAGTCGTGGTTCTCCCACGCCTCCGGGATCATCATCAGCACGGAGTGCGGCAGCGACCGCCCGCCGAGGTGGAGGAGTTCGAGCACCTCGTCGAAGGACGCGGAGTCGGAGGCCTCGGGCGTGCAGATCGGGAAGATCCGGTCGATCTTGTCCTGGTCGCCGAAGAGGTCGGAGGCGATCTGGGACTCGCGGGCCGCCATCCAGTTGCGGTTGCCCTTGACCGTGTTGATCTCGCCGTTGTGCGCGACGAAGCGGTACGGGTGGGCGAGCGGCCACGACGGGAAGGTGTTCGTGGAGAACCGGGAGTGCACGAGCGAGATCGCGGAGGCGAAGCGCCGGTCGGACAGGTCCGGGAAGAAGGGCTCCAGCTGGCCGGTGGTCAGCATGCCCTTGTAGACGATGGTCCGCGCGGAGAGCGACGGGAAGTAGACACCGGCCTCCCGCTCGGCGCGCTTGCGCAGCGCGAAGGCCTTGCGGTCGAGGTCGATGCCCCGCGTCTCGCCGTCGCTCACGAAGACCTGCCGGAAGAGCGGCATGGTGGAGCGGGCGGTGGCGCCGAGGAGTTCGGGCGCGGTCGGAACCTCACGCCAGCCGAGGACGGTGAGGCCCTCTTCGGCGGCGACCGTCTCGATCTGTGAGACGGCGGTGTCCGCGCCGTCCGGGGGCAGGAAGGCGATGCCGACCGCGTATCCGCCGGCGGCGGGGAGGTCGAATCCGGCCACCTCACGGAAGAAGGCGTCCGGCACCTGGGACAGGATGCCCGCGCCGTCGCCCGAGTCGGGCTCGGCACCGGTCGCACCGCGGTGCTCCAGGTTGCGCAGCACCGTGAGCGCCTGCTCGACCAGCGCGTGGCTCGCCTCGCCGGTGAGGGTGGCCACGAAGCCGACGCCACAGGCGTCGTGCTCGTTGCGGGGGTCGTACATACCCTGCGCGGCAGGGCGAGCATCCATGAAGGACCACTTCTGGCCATTCGTGGGCTGCTGGGACGGCTGGCGCGGCGTACGCATCGGCTCTCCCGTCGTCGTCGTGGCATATGCATGGGCATAGGGACGACGTTGGCCCTCTGCGGGTAAGCGCAAAATTTCGTGCAGGTTACATGATGGAACGGTTCTCGGGAACCGGATACTCCGTTCCAACATGCGGACGCCGCGGGGTGGCGGCGGTGCACCGCACCAGCGGTGAAGATTAAGGGGACCAAAGCGGACAGATCGATGTCCGCCGGTCCAGGGCAGAGGGAGCGTCGTCGCCCATCCCGCGGGTGCGCCACAGGCGTCGTTGCCCATAGCGCTTACGGCTCATGCCCAGTGGTTAAGCGTTCGAAACCAGCGAGTAACGGCTACTTATGCGGACCACCGCATAAGTGCGCGTCGAGCTATCCTACGACCGTTCCGAACAAGGTGCCCAGGGCGTACGTCACACCGGCCGCCGCACCGCCCAGCGCGAGCTGCCGCAGCCCGCTGAACCACCAGGTCCGCGCGGTCACCCGGGCCACCACCGCACCGCACCCGAAGAGCCCGACCAGCGCGAGCAGCAGGGCGGGCCACAGCGCGGTCGCCCCGAGCAGGAACGGCAGCACGGGAAGCAGCGCGCCCAGCGCGAACGCGCCGAAGGACGACACGGCGGCGACGAGCGGCGAGGGCAGATCGGTCGGGTCGATCCCCAACTCCTCCCGGGCGTGTATCTCCAGGGCCTGCTCGGGATCGCGCGAGAGCTGCCGGGCGACCTCGCGGGCGAGCGCGGCCTCGACCCCGCGGCTCTCGTACAGCGCGGCGAGCTCCCCTTCCTCGTCCTCCGGGTGCTTGCGCAACTCCCGGCGCTCGACGTCGAGTTCGGCCTCGACCAGCTCGCGCTGGGAGGCGACGGAGGTGTACTCGCCGGCCGCCATGGAGAAGGCACCGGCGGCGAGCCCGGCCAGCCCGGTGATCACGACGGTCTGATGACTGACGGCACCGCCGACGACACCGGTCATCAGGGCGAGGTTGGAGACGAGACCGTCCATGGCGCCGAACACCGCGGGGCGCAGCCAGCCGCCGCTCACATCCCGGTGGGTGTGGTTGTCGCGGTGCGCCTCGTGGAGCGTCGCCTCGGTCTCGATGATGGCCATGCGGTGATCCCCCAGGGGCTAAGGTAAGGCTAAGTTTAGACACGTTCCACTCTTCGACAACACCGAACATACGCCTTTCATTTCATGCCCACCAGCAAGGAAAGGCTGGGCTAACCTGCGGGTTTACCCTCGAACGCTCATCCGAGCCGATAGCTCATCAGATGTCGACCGGGTGATGTTGCACTGGGTCAGGCCCTGCCGAAGGCCTCCCGTGGGAGACATCAGCAAAGGGTTCCGCGCCCTGAGGCGCCCTGAGGGAACCCCGTAGGAGAGGTCGCGCGTATGGCATCGATCGCCTGCATTCCCCCGGTCCCGGCGCCCAAGAACGCCTCCGAACTCCGCGAGCGGGCACGCGGCGCGCTGCTCGGCCTGGCGGTCGGGGACGCCCTGGGCGCACCGGCGGAGAACATGAAGCCGTCCGAGATCCGCGCCCGTTGGGGCCGTATCGAGGGATACGTGGCGGAGCACCCGGCGGGCACGGACGACACGGAGTACGCGATCTTCTCCGGCCTGCTCCTCGCCCGCCACGGATCGGCCCTGACCCCCTCCCATGTGGAGGCGGCCTGGCACGAGTGGATCGCGGACCGGGACGAGGGCCCGTTCCGGGGCGCGGGCTTCAGCGAACGCGGCACCCTGGAGAACCTCCGCCGGGGCCTGGCCGCCCCCATCTCCGCCCAGCACCGCCACGCCTGGAGCGACGGCCTGGCCATGCGCGCGGCCCCCTTCGGTGTCTTCGCGGCGGGCCGCCCGGCGGAGGCGGCCCGGCTGGTCGCGATCGACGGTTCGGTGAGCCACGACGGCGAGGGCATCTACGGCGGCCAGGCGGTCGCGGCGGGTGTGGCGGCGGCGATGGCGGGAGCGCCGACGATCGCGGTGGTCGCATCGGCCCTGGCGGTGGTCCCGGACGACTCCTGGACGGCCCGCTCCCTGCGCCGAGCGGTGGCGGTCGCCCACCGGGGCGAACGCGCGGTCCGCTCCGCGGTCGTCATCGGCGGCTACCCCTGGACCGACCTGGCCCCCGAGGCCGTCGCCCTCGCCTTCGGCGCGTACGCGGCGGCGGACGGCGACTTCGTCGAGTCGGTCCTCACGGCGGTCAACATGGGCCGCGACGCGGACACGACGGCGGCGGTGGCGGGCGCGCTGGCGGGAGCGACCCGGGGCGCCTCCTCCATCCCCACCGACTGGGCCTCGGCGATCGGCCCGGCACGGGGGAGCTGTCTGCCGGCGATGGCGGGCCACCATGTGCTGGACATCGCGGAGTTGTTGGTTCCGGGGGAGGGCGGCAAGTGGGGCGCGGGTGCCGTGCGGCGGGATCAACGGGAGTACGTACTGGCGGCGGACAAGGACGAGGTACAACCATGAACCCCCACCCCGACCGCCCGACCGCGGCCGACGCGAACACCCCGCAGTATCCGCTGGAACTCGCGGCCACCGCCGACGAGTTCACCGCAGAGGCGCCACCCGCACCCGACCTCGCACCGCACAAACCCCCGGCCACCGACAGCGAATTCGCCCCAGAGGCGCCATCCGCACCCGACCTCGCACCGCACAAACCC
>NZ_JAENRY010000015.1 GCF_016612545.1 Streptomyces sp. MBT65
CGCCGGCTGGTTGTAGAACACGAAGTCCGCGTCGCCGCCGACCTTGCCGCTCTCGTCCGTGATCAGCGCCGACACGTCAAAGGGACCGGCCACCCGCAGCGTGAGGGCGCCACCCGGCAGAGGCAGATTGCCGCCCTGCGTCAACTCGTTCATGGCACCGCCCTCGCTGCGCGCGCCCGATGGGGCCCGGTGTCGCCTGGTGTTGCCCTGGTGGGACAGTTCGTTGCCCACTCAACGTCCCACCGGGGCAGGCGGGTTCCCGCACGACGAGCGGCCGGGGCGGGCCGGTTCCGGCAGGGCGTCTCGCGGGCGAGCGGGTTTGCGCATGGCGTCCCACCCGGGCCGCCGGAGTGAGCCGGTTCGGCTCGGCGTCCCGCTGGGGCAGACCGGTTCCGGCAAGGCGTCTCGCCGAGGCGAGTGGGCTCCCGCATGGCGTCCCGCCCAGGCGGGCGGATTCCCGTACGACGAGCCGCCGGAGCGAGCTGGTTCGGCTCGGCGTCACGCCGGGGCGAGCGGGTTCCGGCACGGCGTCCCGCCCGGGCAGGCGCCGGTTCCCGCACGACGAGCCGCCGGAGCAAGCCGGTTCGGCACGACGTCCCACGGGAGTCGGTCCCCATGCGGCGCGGCGCCGGGCGACCCCCGGTGCGATGTCCTCGTAGGCCACGCGTCGTTCGGTGACGTATGAGCCTCGGCCGGTGAGTGGTGAGCCCTGGATCGTCCTCGTCCGCTTGCCGCAGAACGCCGCCTCCAGGGTGCCCGCCATCGTGTTCAGCACCGTGCCGTTGTTGGAGGTGTTGGCCAGTGCGGTGAGGCTGCGGCGGCCGTCCTTCGAGGTGAAGGAGTAGGTGTAGAAACCCTGGACCGCGCCCGTGTGGCCGTACACGGAGACCCCGCAGGACAGATCACGGCGTCGCAGTCCCAGGCCGTACCGGGTCGTGCTGTTGACCGGGGTCCACCGCTGCATCTGCGCGAGCCCGGCGGCGGAGGTGAGCCTGCCGCCGAGCAGTGCGGAGAAGAAGGTGTTCAGGTCGCGGGTGGTGGAGATGACCGCGCCGGCGCTCTGGGCCCAGGAGACCGTCTGCTCGGTGGCGTCGACCAGCGGCGCGCCCGCGCGGTCCGGGGTGAGATAACCGTGGGCGTACCGGCCCGGAATCTTCGTGGACGGGTGGACGTAGAACGTGTCGCGCAGCTTGAGCGGCTTGATGATGCGGTCGCGGTACGCGGTCGCCACGGAGTGCCCGGTCAGCTTCTCGATGAGCATCCCGGCGACCACGAAGTTGGTGTTCGAGTACGAGTAGGCGGCGCCCGGCGCGTTGGTGCGCGCGTGCCTGAGCGACAGCCCCACCAACTGCCGGTAGGTGAACACCTTGTCGCGTACGGCCTCGAAACCGGAGACCGAACTGGCGAACATGGAGTTCGTGTAGTCGTACAGACCGCTGCGGTGGCTCAGCACATGGCGCACGGTGATCCGCCGGTCGGGCAGCAGTCCGGGCAGGTAGTGGTCGACCGAGGCGTCCAGGTCCAGCTTGTGGGCGTCGGCCAGTTGGAGCAGGACGACTGCCGAGAAGGACTTGGTGACGCTGCCGATGCGGAAGCGGTCGGCGTTGCCGATGGCCCGGCGGGTCGTGCGGTCGTCGATGCCCGCGGCGGCCGTGCGCACGGTTCCGCGGTCGTCGATGCGGGCGATCGCCCCGGGCGCGCCCTGCGCCGTCAGCGTGCGCAGCACGGCACGGAGGCCCGCCAGGTCGGGGGCCGGAAGCGCGGCCGTACCGCCGGCTCTCGTGGTGTCGCGGTCGTGGGTCGCGGCGTGCGCCGGTACCGCCGTGAGCGCCAGCAGTGCCGCCGTCGCCGCCGTGGCTCTGCGCACCGTTCTTGTGACCATCCGGTTCTCTCCCGTTTTTCTCCGTATGCGAGATCGATCACAGTCGCGCGAGGCAACCTTCTCGTATCCCGTCACATCTCCACAGGTGTCGCACAGTTGGTCACTCGCTGATCACCGAGCGATGTGGATGCGCAAAGTATTGTCATAAAGCGATCGAAAATCGTTTATTTCGGCTTTACATGCACATGGCGTATCCGTCAGGGTTTCGGCTCGGGGCCCGACCAGCCCCCGGGTGCGGTGTGTTCAACCGCGCCCTGTCTCAAGGCGGTTGGTGATCCCGACCGTCTCGTACGGAGGAGCCCTCATCCATGCGTGGACCCCACATACGCAGCCTGGCGGTCGCCGTCGCGGTGACGACGGCCGCCACGGGGCTGGCCGGAACGGCCTTCGCGGGACCGGCCACGGGGACGGATCACGCGTCGGCGTCGACCGGTACGACCACCAGTGCCGCCTCCGTCGTCGCGGCCGCGCGTGCCGCCGCGTTCGCGCACGCGGCGGCGACCGGAGTCACACGGGGCGATGAACTCCGGGCCCAGGACGTGCTGATCGACCCCGAGGGCGCACGGCATGTGCGGTTCATACGGACCCACCAGGGCATGCCGGTCCTCGGCGGCGACCTCGTCGTCCATCTGTCCCACCGGCTTGCCTACACCGGCGTCACCCGCGCGGCCGACCACAGCGTCGCGCCCGCCACCACACAGGCCCGGCTGACGGCCGATCAGGCCGAGGCGAAGGCCGCCGCCGTCGGCAAGGGCGACGCGGGCACCGCCCACCTCGTGGTGGACGCCCGGAGCGGGGCGGCCGCCCTCGCCTACCAGGTGCCGGTCAGCGACAGCGCCACCGCCGAGGCCGCCGGCACCCGCACGGTCGTCATCGACGCCGTCACCGGCAAGGTCCGCAGCAACGCCCCCGACAGCGACGAGTTCCTCTCGCCCAAGCTCCTCGACACCCTGCGCGAGCGCGGCGAGACCCTGGACCCCGCCACCGCCACCGTCGCCGTACAGCCGAAGTCCCTCACGGCGGCGGCGGCCGCCGCGGCGCGCGCGGTCCACTACCCGGTGACCGCCTCGGGCACCGGCACCTCCCTCTTCGTCGGCAAGGTGCCGCTGACCACCACCCGCACGGCGCGCACCAGTTACCTCCTCAAGGACCCGACCCGCTGGGGCACCGAGACCCGTGACGCCAAGGGTCAGGAGCTGGAGAACTTCGCGCAGGGCAAGAAGTTCACCACCACCACGAACAAGTGGGGCAACGGCGCCCTCTCGCACCGCGACAGCGCCGCCGTCGACGCCCAGTACGGCATCACCAAGACCCTGGACTTCTACAAGAAGACCTTCGGCCGCAAGGGCATAGAGAACAACGGCAAGGCCGCCCGCGGCATGGTCCACTTCGGCAGGAAGGTCGCCAACGCGTTCTGGGACTCGACCTGCGACTGCATGCTCTACGGCGACGGCGACGGGGACATGTTCAAGAAGCCGCTCGTCGTCCTCGACGTCACGGGACACGAGCTGACCCACGGTGTCGTGGACGCCACCGCCGAGCTGGAGCCCACCCGCGTCGACGCGGACGGCAACCAGTACGGCGAGGCGGGCTCACTGAACGAGTCCCTCGCGGACATCTTCGGCTCCAACGTGGAGTTCAGCGCCGACAACGCCAAGAACCCGCCGAACTACCTCATCGGCGAGAAGCTCGGCCTCGCCCAGAAGTTCCTGCGCCGCCTCGACCACCCCTCCCTCGACAAGCTCGAGGGCACCATCGACTACTGGTCGCCGCAGACGTACGACGCCGAGGTGCACGCCGGCTCCGGTGTCTCCTCGCACGCGTACTACCTCCTCGCGGAGGGCAGCGGACGCAAGACGATCGGCGGCTTCGCCTACGACTCGCCCACCTACGACGGGTCGACCGTCACCGGCATCGGCCGCGCCAAGGCCACGGCGATCTTCTACCGCGCGCTGACCCGCTACATGGTGTCCACCACCGACTTCCACGACGCGCGCCTCGCGACGCTGAAGGCCGCGGCGGACCTCTACGGCGCGAACAGCACGGCGTATCAGACCGTCGACCAGGCCTGGGCCGCCGTGAACGTCACGGTCGCCAACACCCCTGCCGCCAGGCACTGATGACCGCCCGTCCGGGTGCTCTGCCACGAGCGGGGCACCCGGACGTCGGCCTCCCCAGCCCCCGGATGTCCGGTCTCCTCACCCCCAGACGCCGACCCGACCGGCTCAGACCCACTGCTTCTCGACCTCCTCGGACACCGTGAACACGGCCTCGCAGGACGGGCAGCTCGCCTTGCCGAAGACGTATGTCAACGCCTTGGCGACCTCTGTCTGCCCGGACGCGACCGCCTCGCCGTGCAGGCGCGCACCGATGCCGTCGAGTGCCTCGGGCGCCGCCGGTATCAGCTCCGTCCGCCCCTCCGTGTCCGGCTCCACACCCGTGCCGGTCACATAGTCGCCGGCCGAGGCGAACACGCCGTAGGAGCCGAACGCGACGAACACCCCGTCCTCGCACTCGGGGCATTCGATCTCGTACTCCTCGCTGTTGACTCCCTCCAAAGCCTCGGCCCACACCCCGCCGTCCTCGAAGGCGAGCACGGCCATCTGGAGGTAGACGAAGGTGTGCGCGTCCTGGGCCGGGTCGGCGCGCAACGCCCGTGCCACATCCAGCAGTTCGGCTATCTCCTGCGCGTACCGCTCACGGCACTCCTCGTCCGGGTCCGTGGTGATCAGCCCGGCCATGGTCACCGCATGGATCGGCCCGCCCGGCGCCCGGCCCAGCGCGATGTCGACGAGCACCGGCAGCGCCGCCCAGCTCGCGTCGTACACCGAACCCTGGTGACACAGGGAACCCCACAACTCCTGCCACACCTCGTCGTCCTCGCCGCCGCCGAGGCGGGCGAACAGGCCCGGGATGTTCTCCGCGCTGCCGTAGGCGTGGGTCAGTTCGGACCAGTCGATCGTCGTCATACGGCGATTGTGCCGCCCGCCACTGACAACGCGGCTGGGGCTGCTGACGACCCGTCTTGAACGAATCCTGTTTCTTTTATTGACGGCGGAAAAGAAGGGATCTAGGTTCCGGCCATGCGCTCGATCCCCCGCACCGAGTCGTTCCCGGCCCACACGCCGGCCGTCTCGCAGGTCTTCACGACCGTCCTGTCCCACGGCCCGCTCACCCGTCTCGAGGTGGCCCGCCGGGCGGGGCTGTCGGCGGCCGCCGTGACCAAGGCGGTCCGGCCGCTGATGGAGGCCGGGTATCTGGCGGAGGGCGCCGACCAGGACGCGCCCCCGGCACTCGGACGGCCCGCGAACCTCGTACGCGTCGACGGCGGACGGGCGTTGTTCATCGGGGTCAAGGTGACCGGCGACGAGATCATCGGCGTCCTCGCCGACCTGTGCTGCCGTATCCGGGTCGCCCGCCACGTCCCGCTGACCGACCACGACCCCAAGGCGGTGCTGGCGTCCATCGCGGACCTGGCCCAGGAACTCCGCACCGAGGCCGACGACTTGGGCATCCAGGTGCTGGGCCTCGGCCTCGCGGTCTCCGGGGACGTGGACCGCGGCGAAGGCGTCGTCCGCTACTCGCCGTTCCTGGAGTGGCGTGACGTACGCCTGGCCGAACTGGCCGCCATGACAACGGGGTTGCCGGTCACCGTCGACAACGACGTCCGGGCGCTGACCGTCGCCGAGCAGTGGTTCGGCGCCGGCGCGGGTCTCACGGACTTCGCCGTGGTGACCGTCGGCGCGGGCATCGGCTGCGGACTGGTCGTGCACGGCCGGGTCGTCGCGGGTGCCCACGGCGTGGCCGGAGAGATCGGGCACGTGGTCGTCGACCCCGCCGGACCCCTGTGCCACTGCGGCAACCGCGGCTGTGTCGAGGCGATCGCCGGGGACGCCGCGATCGTCGCCCGGGTCCGCGAGGTCACCGGCGTCCAAGTCGCCGACACCGCCGAGGCGTTGGCCCTCGCCCACCGGGGCGACTCCGGAGCGCGCGAGGTGTACGCGCGGGCCGGTGAGGCCATCGGCCGGGGCATCGCGACCGTGGCCAACCTGCTCGGCCCCGAACGCGTGATCATCTCCGGCGAGGGCCTGGCCGCCTACGACCTGTTCGCCGAGCAGATCCGTGACTCCTTCACCGCCGCCGCCTTTGGCTCCGCCGCCCGGTGCGACGTACAGACCCGCCCGCTGCCCTTCGACGAATGGGCGCGCGGGGCCGCCGCCACCGCGATCCAGTCCTTCATCCGAGCCGCCGACTAGCCCGCACGACCAACTCCCGCCTGTCACACTCCTACCCCGCACGAGGAGCCCGACGATGTACTCCCTCACGCCTGTCCGCGCCCTGAGAGCCATGGTGGTCCTGGCCCTCACCGCCGGCTTCGCCACCTCATTCCCCGTCGCACAGGCGGCCACCCCCACGGCGGACCCGGCCCCGGCCGTCGCCGCCAAGCCCTTCATGGGCTGGTCGAGTTGGAGCATGCAGTCGTCCAAGTACCCCGGCCTCAACCCGGACGGCGACTACAGCTACCTCACCGAGGCGAACATCACCAAGCAGACCGACGCGCTCGCCTCCAAGCTGAAGAAGTACGGCTACGACTACCTCAACATCGACGCCGGCTGGTGGATGGACAAGACCTGGAAGTCCGGATACGACCAGTACGGACGCCAGAAGGCCGACCCGGTCCGCTTCCCCAGCGGCATGAAGGCCGTCGCCGACCGCATCCACTCCAAGGGCCTCAAGGCCGGCATCTACCTGCCCGCCGGCCTGGAGAAGGGCGCCTACGGCGACGGCAAGACGCCCATCTGGAACGCCGACGGCTGCACCACCGCCGACATCGTCTACGGCGACCTGCGCACCACCAACGGCTGGGACAGCGCGTACAAGATCGACTTCTCCAGGCCCTGCGCCCAGAAGTACATCGACTCCCAGGCCCAGTTGATCGCGGGCTGGGGCTACGACTTCCTCAAGCTGGACGGTGTCGGTCCCGGCTCCGGAAAGAGCGGCGACCAATACGACAACGTTGCCGATGTCGCCGCCTGGAACAAGGCCATCACCGCCACCGGACGCCCCGTCCACCTGGAAGTCTCCTGGTCCCTGGACTACGGACACGCGGCCGACTGGAAGAAGTACTCCAACGGCTGGCGCATCGACACCGATGTCGAGTGCTACTGCAACACCCTTGTCACCTGGGGGAATTCGGTCGACGACCGCTGGGACGACACCCCCGCCTGGACGGACAAGGCGGGCCCCGGCGGCTGGAACGACCTCGACTCCCTGGACGTCGGCAACGGCGCGATGGACGGCCTGACCAAGGCGGAGCGCCAGAGCTACGCGACCCTCTGGGCCGTGGCCAAGTCCCCGCTCTTCACCGGTGACGACCTCACCAAGCTCGACGACTACGGCGTCTCCCTGCTGACCAACCGCGAGGTCATCGCCGTCGACCAGAGCGACGCACCGCCCGCCCGCCCGGTCACCCCGTCCGACCCCCAGCAGGTGTGGGCCGCGAAGAACCCCAACGGCACCTACACCGTTGCCCTGTTCAACCTCGCCGACTCGCCCGCCGCCGTCTCCGCGAACTGGGCGACCCTCGGCTTCACCGGCAAGGCCGCCGTCCGCGACCTCTGGAACCACGAGGACCTCGGCACCTACACCAACAAGGTGACCCAGGCCCTGCCCGCCCACGGTTCGCGCCTCTTCACCGTCACCCCGCACGGCAGCGCCGTCACCCTGACCGGCTACGAGGCCGAGGCCGCCACCAACACCCTCAGCGGCAACGCCAACATCGCGGACTGCTCGGCCTGTTCAGGCGCCCACAAGGTCGGCAACCTCTACCTCGGCGGCAAGCTCACCGTCAACATCGTCGTCGCCGCCAAGGCCGGCACGTACCAGGTGAAGATCGCCTACGTCAGCGGTGACTCCCGCTCGGTGAGCATCTCCTCGAACGGCAACGGCGCCACCAGCCACAAGTTCCCGTCCACCGGCGACTGGGGGACCGTCGGGACGGTCAGCGTGCCGGTGACCCTGAAGGCGGGCGCCAACACCATCACCTTCGACAGCGGTTCGGGCTACGCGCCGGACATCGACCGGATCGACGTGCCCAACTCCTCCTCCTGAGCCGACCCTTTCGGAGACCGCCATGTCCAGTGCACTGCCCGACCTGCCCAGACGCAACCTGCTCGCCCTCGCCGCGGCCACCGGCGCCCTCGCCGGCCTGCCCGCCTTCACCGCCTCGGCCGCACCTCAGCGACCCACCAACACCTCGTACAGCAGCGGTACTTCACTCAACACCCTGTGGTGGCAGGCCCCCGCCGGTGACACCTCGATGATCGAACAGGGCCTCCCCGTCGGCAACGGCCGGCTCGGCGCCCTCGCCAGCAACGACCCCGGCCACGAGGTCCTCCTGATCACCGACGCCACGATCTGGACCGGCGGCCTCAACGGCACCCTCGACTCCGACGGCCAATTCCCTTACGGCCGCGCCGACTTCGGGTCCCTGACCCTGCTCGCCCGGCTCACCGTCGACATCCCCGACCACGACCTGGGCGCCGTCAACGGCTACCGCCGCACCCTCGACCTCGACCGGGGCGTGGTCGGCGCGTCGTACGTCCGCTCGGGCGTGACGTACAAGCGCGAGGTCTTCTCCAGCGGCCCCGACGACGCGATCGTCCTCCACTTCTCCCAGAGCGGCGGCGGCCGCTACACCGGCACCGTCACGCTGGAGGGAACGCACGGCGAGGCCGCCGCGCTCTCCTTCGGCGGCCAGTTCGCCAACGGCCTGAAGTACGGGGCGGCCGTCACCGCGTACGGCACCGGCGGCAAGGTCACCGTGAACGGCGCGCACATCGAGTTCTCCGGGTGCAAGGACCTCACCGTGGTGGTGAGCGGCGGCAGCAACTACGCGCCGGACGCCGCCCACGGCTTCCGCGACCCCAGGCTCGACCCGCAGAAGCTCGCCCGCACCAAGGTCCGCGCCGCCGCCCAGTACTCGGCTGCGACCCTGCTGAACACCCATGTCGCCGACTACCGGGCCGCGTTCGGCAGCTTCGGGCTCTCGCTCGGCACGTCGTCCGACGACCAGCGCGCGCTGGACACCTGGGAGCGGATCCAGGCCCGGCACACCAGCGGCGACCCCGACCCCGAACTCGAGGCCGCCTACGTCCAGTTCGGCCGCTACCTCATGGTCTCCGGCTCGCGCGGCAGTCTGCCGATGGGACTCCAGGGCCTGTGGCTGGACGGCAACGACCCGGACTGGATGGGCGATTACCACACCGACATCAACATCCAGATGAACTACTGGATGGCCGACCGGGTGGGCCTGTCCGCGTCCTTCGACGCCTTCACCGACTACTGCGTCGACCAGTTGTCGTCCTGGACCGACCTCACCCACCGGCTGTTCCAGGACTCCCGCAACCGGTTCCGCAACTCCAGCGGGAAGGTCGCCGGCTGGACCGTCGCCTTCTCCACCAACCCCTACGGCGGACTCGGCTGGTGGTGGCACCCGGCGGGCAACGCCTGGCTGAGCAACAGCCTTTGGGAGCACTACGAGTTCACGCACTCCCGCAGCCACCTGGAGAAGATCTACCCCCTCCTCAAGGGCGCCTGCGAGTTCTGGGAGGCGCGGCTGATCACCACCACCCTGGACAACGGGAAGGAGGTACTGGTCGCGGACCACGACTGGTCGCCGGAGCACGGACCGCAGGACGGCAAGGGCAACACCTACGCCCAGGAGGTGGTGTGGACCCTGTTCGGCAACTACGCAGCCGCATCGGCGGAGTTGAAGCGGGACAGCGGGTTCGCGAACACGATCTCGGGTCTGCGCAGGCGTCTGTACCTGCCCGAGGTGAGTCCCAAGTCCGGCTGGCTGGAGGAGTGGATGTCGCCCGACAACCTCGGCGAGACCACCCACCGCCATCTGTCCCCGCTGATCAACCTGTTCCCCGGCGACCGCATCCGCCCCGACGGCTCCACCCCCAAGGACATCGTCGACGGCGCCACCGCCCTGCTCACCGCGCGCGGCATGAACAGCTTCGGCTGGGCCAACGCCTGGCGCAGCCTGTGCTGGGCCCGCCTCAAGAACGCCGACAACGCCTACCAGTTGATCGTCAACAACCTCCGCCCGTCCGAGAACGGCACCAACGGCACCGCCTTCAACCTCTTCGACATCTACGAGGTGGAACAGGGCCGCGGCATCTTCCAGATCGAGGCCAACTTCGGCACCCCGGCGGCCGTGACCGAGATGCTCCTGTACTCCCGCCCCGGCCATCTGGAACTCCTGCCGGCGCTCCCCGACGCCTGGGCCGAATCCGGCTCGATCATCGGAGCCGGCGCCCGCGGCGGCTTCGTCGTCGACCTGCGCTGGAAGAACGGCAGGCCCACCGAGGCGAAGATCCGCAGCGTCGGCGGTCGCACCACCACCGTCGCCTATGGCGGCAGGACCCGCACCGTGACCGTCGAGCCGGGCGGATCCGTCACGTTGAAGGACTTCGCCCGATGACGGCCCGACGGGCACGACTGCGCCGTACGGCCGCTCTCCTCCTGCTCGCCGCCGCCTTCCAGGCCGGACCCGCACACGCACAACCCCAGATACCGACCCAGGTGAAGGCGGTGGGCAACCCGACCTCCGTCATCACCTGGGGAGCGAGCGCCGACCGCCTGGGCGACGGCGTGGCCGACCGCGGCTACCGGCTAGTCGTGCACACCAGTGTCGCGGGCAGCGAGCTGCGGATCCGGCTCTCCAACGCCTTCGGCGACCGGCCGCTGACCTTCGACAGCGTCTACGCGGGCGTCCAGAAGACGGGCGCCGCGCTGGTGCCCGGCTCCAACCGGCGGCTGACCTTCGACGGCGAGCGGTCGGTCACGATCCCGGCGGGCGCGGTCGCCTACAGCGACCCGCTCTCCGGCAAGGTGCCCGCCGCGACCAACCTGGTGGTCAGCATCCACTCCCCGGACGCGGCGGGCCCGGCGACCGGACACGGTATGGCCATGCAGACGTCGTACGCCACCCAGGGCGACCACACCGGCGAGGAGGGCGCCGCCGCCTGGACCGACACCACCGGCTCCTGGTACTACCTCGACGCCGTCTCCGTACGGCCGAGCGCGGGCACCGGCGCGGTGGTCACCCTCGGCGACTCCATCACGGATGGCTGGGCGTCCACCACGGACCAGAACCGGCGCTGGCCCGACTACCTGGCCCGACGGCTCCAGAGCGCCGGCACGTCCGTCAAGGGTGTGGCCAACGAAGGGATTTCGGGCAACAAGGTCCTCGCCGACGGCGCCGGGCAGAGTGCCCTGAACCGATTGCAGCGCGATGTGCTGTCCCAGCCCGGTGTCCGCACGGTGTTCCTCTTCGAGGGCGTCAACGACATCAAGTCCCACTCCGGAGTCACCGCCCAGGACCTGATCGCCGGCTACAGGGAGATCATCGACCGGGCGCACGCGGCCGGGAAGTGTGTCGTCGGCGCCACCGTCGGCCCGTTCAAGGGCTGGCCCGAATGGGACGCGGCGGGCGAGGCCGTACGCCAGGAGGTCAACCAATTCATCAGGAGCAGCGGGGAGTTGGACGCCGTCACGGACTTCGACCACATCCTGCGCAGCCCCTACGACCAGGAGAGGATGCTCCCCTTCCTCGACGGCGGTGACCACATCCACCCCAACGACAAGGGGATGGCGGCCATGGCCGACGCCGTCGACCTCAAGAGCCTCGACTGCGGCAAGTGAGGCTCAGGGAAAGGGAGTTCAAGGTAGTGAGGGTCAGCCGGACGCCGTGGCCTCCGGGGTGATCAGGCCCTGGCGGTAGGCGATCGCCACCGCCTCCGTACGGCTCGCGGCGCCCAGCTTCGCGAGGATGTTGGAGACGTGGACGCTCGCCGTCTTGCCGGTGATGAACAGCTCCTCGCCGATCTGGCGGTTGCTGCGGCCCAGCGCGAGCAGCCGCAGCACGTCCTGCTCGCGGGCCGTCAGCGGCGAGGGGCGGTCCCCGGAGTCCGGCGCCGGGTCGCCCAGGCGGCCGCGGCGGATCAGCGTGTCCAACCGTGCGAGCAGGGGAGTGGCGGCGAGCCGGGCGGCCGTCTCCCGGGCGGCACGGGCCTGGGTGGCCGCCTCCTCGCGGCGGTCGGCCGCCAACAGGGCTTCGGCGAAACGGAATTGGCAGCGTGCCCGTTCGTAGACATCGCCGTAGTCGAACGCGGCCACCACCTTCTCCCAGGCCGCCGCGTCCGGTCCCGTGACCGCCCGGGTCCACTCGGCCTCGGCGCGGGCCAGCCAGGCCTGGCCCTCCGGCCCCTGTGGCCGGCGGCCGTCGCCCTCCTGCGCCACGGCCCGTGCCAGCTCGACGAGTTCCGTCGCGGTGTCCGTCCAGCGGCGCACCCCCGCCTCGTCGCCGGTCGGCCGCAGTGCGGTGGCCCGGTCGGCGACCGGGGCGAGGGCGAGGGCGGCGAGCCGGACCGCCAGATCGGGACGCCGACCGGAGTCGTCGGTGAGCGCCGCGACCGTCGTGCGCATCGTCTCGACGGCCGCCTCGGGATCGTCGCGCAGGCCGTCGGCGTCGATCAGGACGATTCCCGCCACCATGGACGCCATCCAGTCGAACGGCCCTTCCAGCAGAGCCCGGGCCCGCTCGGCGGCCCCCAAGTCGCCGCGCGCCAGCGCCACATACAGCGCCGGTCCCATGGTGAAGGCACCGCCGCGCGGCAGCACCTCCGCGTCGCTCGTGGCGGCCTTCTCGCACTCGTCCCAGCGGCCCAGCGTGTACAGCACCAGCAGCCGGAGATAGCGCATCTCCAGCGGATACGGCGAGGACAGCAGCCCGGCGCGACGGGCCCGGTCCAGCCCCTCGGTAAGCCAGGGCAGGGACTCCTCCAGGTGCCCGGACTCGAAGCTGCCGATGGCGAGATGGAACAGGGCGCGCATCTCCACGGGCGCGTGTCCGGCCTTCCGGGCCAGCTCGCGTGCCCGGGCGAGCCGCTCTCGGCCCTCCCGGGTGCGCCGGCCGCCCCCTTCGAGCGTGGCCAGCGAGATCAGCAGATCGGCCCGGGCGTCGACCAGTTGAAGCTCCTCGGCGATGCCCAGGGCTTGGCGGGCGACCCGCAGCGCGATCTCGTCCTCGCCGACCTGACGGGCCGTCAGCACATGGGTGGCCGCCGCCCACACCCAGGTCCGCGAGGGCGGCTCGGCGGGGATCATCCCCAGGGCCTCGCTGCTGTAGGCGAACGCGGCCGTGAGGCTGTCGACGCCCATGAGATTGCCGGCCAGTGTGTACCGCACCCGGGCGGCCAGCTCGGAGTCCGTGTCCTGGCCGATCCCGGCGAGCGCTGACCGGGTGAGGGAGACCGCGCGGTGCGCGTCCCCGGCGTGGGCCGCCGCCGCCGAGGCGCGCAGGGTGAGGGCCACGCTGTCGGTGCCCTCGCCGGTGGGCAGGGCCGCCGGGTCGACCGACGACCACAGGTCCAGCACGGTTTCGAGATGCCGTAGCTCCTCGGCGGGTGCGCCGACGCGCTGGGCGTGGTCGGCGGCCTCCAGGGAGGCGGCCAGCGCCTCGGCGAGGTCATGGCTCTCGCGGTAGTGGTGGGCGCGCTCCGCCGCGCTCTCGGCGGGGTGCCCGCGCCCGGCGAGGAGACGGGCGAACGAGCCGTGCAGCCGGGAGCGCTCGCCGGGCAGCAGGTCGGCGTAGACCGCCTCGCGGGCGAGGGCGTGCCGGAAGGAGTACGTGTCGCCGTGCCTGGGGACCAGGAGCTGGCGCTCGACGGCCTCGCGCAGCGCCGACTCCAGTTCGTCCTCCGGGAGTCGGACTGCGTCCCGCAGCAGGTCGTACTCGACCCGGCGGCCCGCGACGGCGGCGGTGCGCAGCACCTGCTGGGCGGTGTCGGAGAGTTGCTCGAAACGGATCAGCAGGACGTCGGCGAGACCGCTCGGCACCCCGCCCGCCTCCAGGTCGGTCGCCGCGAGCAACTCCTCGGCGTAGAAGGCGTTTCCCTCGGCGCGCTCGACGATCCGGCGGACCGTGCCGTCCGGCACCGGACCTGTACGCAGCGCGCGCACCAGCCGGGCGACCTCCGCGTCCCCCATGGGCCGCAGCTCCAGGCGCTCCACGGCGGGCAGCCGCACCAGCTCGGCCAGCAGGGGCCGTAGCGGATGGCGGCGGTGGAGGTCGTCCGCGCGGTACGACGCGAACACCGCGAGGCGGTGGGTGGGCGTGCCGCCCGCCGGGCGCTGGAGGATGCCGCGGCTGAGCAGGAAGCGGAGCAGGTCGCGGGAGGACTGGTCGGCCCAGTGCAGATCCTCCAGGACCAGGAGGAGGGGCGCGATGTCGGCGAGGTCGGCGAGCAGTCCGGCGATGCCCTCGAAGAGGCGCAGTCTGCCGCCCGCGTCCCGGGCCGCGTCCGCACCGGCGCCGAGCAGCCGGTCGACCGCCGGATGCGCGGCCAGCGCGGCGGCGAAACGCTCGTCGGCGGCGAGGACCCCGAGGATCTCGGTGAACGGGAGATAGGGCAGACCGACGTCACCGAGGTCCACACAGTGCCCGGTGAGGACGGTCGTCCCGGCGCCCGCGGCCCGGCCCGCGATCTCGTCCAGGAGCCGGGTCTTGCCGACGCCCGCGTCCCCGGCGATCAGCACGGCCCCCGCCGTACCCGCGCGGGCACGGTCCAGCACACCGGCGAGGCGGGCGAGTTCCTCGTCCCGGCCGATGAGCGGCGTTGCTGCTACGGAGTGCGACACGTCCCCATCCTGGCACGCGCCACCGACAACGCACCTGGCCACCGGGCGGAAGGCAGCTCCCGCCCGGCGGACCGGTTCAGCGCAGGGTCTCGGCCCAGTTCGCCGGCACGCGTCCCGCGGGACCCGGCACCGGCTGGTCCTTGGGGTGGCTCACCGGGGCGGTGAGTTCGGGACCGGAGTCGTAGAGCTCGGAGGTGGTGAAGTTCCAGAACCAGTCCTCGCCCGGCTCGTAGCTCTGGATGAACGGGTGGCCCGTGGACTGGTAGTGGGCCGTGGCGTGCTTGGCGGGGGAGTCGTCGCAACAGCCGATGTGACCGCACTGCGCGCACCGCCGGAGATGGAACCACCAGCCCTGGGCCGCGTCGCACTCCACGCACCCGGCTCCGCTCGGCGGGACGGCGGGGTCGATTCCGGTGATGTCGCTCATGCGGACTCCTCGGGCGTCTCGTTGTCGGCGGCGGTGAGCGGGAGCAGGACCTGGAAGCGGGTGTCGCCCGGCACCGACTCCACCTGGAGCGTGCCGTGGTGCTTGTTGACGACGATCCGCCAGGAGATGTCCAGACCGAGCCCCGTGCCCTCGCCCACCGGCTTGGTGGTGAAGAACGGATCGAAGATACGGCTCCGGATCTCCTGCGGCACACCGGGCCCCGTGTCCCGGAACTCCACCATGAGCTGATCGCGCACCAGCGCGGTCCGCACCGTCAACGTGCCTTCCCCGCCCGCGCTGTTCATGGCGGACACCGCGTTGTCGATCAGGTTCGTCCACACCTGGTTCAGCTCCGCCGGATAGGCGGGGATCTTCGGGAGCGAACGGTCGTACTCCTTGACGACCTTGATGCGGTCGCCGACCTTCCCGCCGAGCATCAGCAGGGTGCTGTCGAGGAGTTCGTGCACATCGGCGACCTGGAAGGGCGCGCGGTCCAGTTGCGAGTACTGCTTGGCCGCGCCCACGAGGTTGGAGATGCGGGTCGTGGAGTCCTCGATCTCCGTCATCAACAGCTCTGTCTCGACGGTGTAGTTGAGCCAGCCGATCGCTCCCGGCAGGGTCGCCTCGTCCACGGCCGCGGCGACCTGGTCCAGCCAGTCGACGTCGAGACCGGCCTGCACGAACGTCGGCGCGATCTGCCAGGACTCCGTGACACCGTGGTCGTCGAGCCAGTCCGTGAGTTCGTCCTCGCGGTCCGAGGCCTCCAGCGGGCTCAACGTCTGTGCCTTGGCGACCCGTTCGGCCGTGCGCTCCTGGATGTCGATGAGATTGGCGAGGTCCTCGCGCGAGTACGGACCGGAGGAGATGACGCGCAGCTTGTGCCGCATCTTCGCCACCCGCTCGCGCAGCGTGGAGGTGGCCCGGACGGCAGCGGCGGCCGGGTTGTTGAGTTCGTGCGTCAACCCGGCCGACAACGAGCCCAGGGCCAGCAGCCGTTCACGCTGACTGATCGCCAACTGGCTGCTCTTCTGGCCGAAGAAGAGCCCCTCCAGCAGATGGACCGCCATCGGGAACCACTCGCTCATGATGGCCGCGAACGTCTCGGCGGGCAGCACGAAGAACCGCGTCGGCTCCGTCACCCGCATCGAGTTGAGGTACACCTGCTGCACCCGGTCCCCGATGTAGGCCTGCATCGCGCCGGTGTACACCCCGCGTTGCGAGGTGCGCGCGACCTCCACGTCGTCCTCGCCGACGCGGCGCGACAGCACCACGGTGCCCTCGATCATCACGTAGAAGCAGGTCGCGGGATCGCCCTCGGTGTAGACGGGCCCGGCCTCGAACTGCTCCACCTGCCCGTCGCAGCACAGCCGGCCGAGCTGCTCCGGCGTCAGCTTCTCGAACAGGAACAGCGTGCCGATCTCCTGCGGGCTGCAGGGCAGCACCTTTCCGCTCATGACTGCTCCAGGTAGCGGTGGACGAGCATCACGGCCATGGCTCCCTCTCCGACGGCGGACGCGACGCGTTTCGCGGACTCGGCGCGCGCGTCGCCCGCCACGAACACGCCGGGAATGTTGGTCTCCAGGTGGTACGGCGACCGGTCCAACTCCCAGCCCGCGGGCGGCTTTCCGTCCGGAGCGAGGTCGGGCCCGGCCAGGATGAACCCGCGCTCGTCGCGCAGCACCGCGCCGTCCAGCCAGTCGGTCAGCGGGGCCGCGCCGATGAACACGAACATCCACTGCGCGTCGACGAGTTCGGTCGTCCCGCTCTCCGTGTCGCGCAGGGTCAGCTGCTCCAGATGGTCCGAGCCGTGCGCCGCCTCGACGACGGTGCCCGTGCGCACGGAGATGTTCTCCGCGTCGTTGATCTGCTGGATCAGGTAGTACGACATCGACGCGGCCAGCGAAGGACCGCGCACCAGCAGGGTCACCGACTTGGCGCCCCTGGCCAGGTACATCGCCGCCTGGCCCGCCGAGTTGGCGCCGCCGACGATGTACACGTCGTGCCCCTGGCAGGAGGCGGCCTCGGTCAGCGCCGAGCCGTAGTAGACCCCGCAGCCGGTCAGATCGGGCGTGCCGGGCGCCTGGAGCTGCCGGTACGACACACCGGTCGCCAGGATCACGGCGTGCGCGGCGACCGCCGAGCCGTCCGCGAAATGCACCACCCGCGCCGACCCGTTGGCCTCAAGACCCGTCACCTCACGCGCGGTGAGGATCTCGGCGCCGAACTTCGAGGCCTGCCGCCGCGCCCGCTCGGTGAGTTGGGCCCCGGACACCCCGTCCGGGAAGCCGAGGTAGTTCTCGATCCGCGAACTCTGCCCGGCCTGCCCACCGGTCGCCGACCGCTCCACGAGGACGGTCCGCAGCCCTTCGGAGGCCCCGTACACGGCCGCGCCGAGCCCGGCGGGTCCACCGCCGATGACGACAAGGTCGTAGAACTCGGCCGTGGGCGTGGTCGCGAGCCCCACCTCCGCGGCCAGTTCGGGTGCCTCCGGCTCGACCAGGACCGTCCCCTCGGCGGTGATGACGAGCGGCAGCCGCTGCCCGTCCTCCCCGGCGGCGGACAGCAGCCGCAGCCCCTCCGGGGTGTCCGCGGAGTACCAGCGGTACGGCACCTGGTTGCGGGCCAGGAACTCCCGTACGTCCGAGGAGCGCGCCGACCAGCGGTGCCCGACCACCTTCGTGGCGGGCACGGGCCGGTAGTCGCTGTTCCGCCAGGCCTCCAGGAGGTCGTCCAGGACCGGGTAGAGCTTCTCCTCCGGCGGGTCCCAGGGCTTCAGCAGATAGTGGTCGAGGTCCACGACGTTGATCGCGTCGATCGCCGCGTCCGTGTCCGCGTAAGCGGTCAGCAGCACGCGGCGAGCGCCCGGATAGACGTCGAGGGCCTGTTCCAGGAACTCGATGCCGTTCATCTGCGGCATGCGGTAGTCCGCCAGGATCACGGCGACGAGATCCCCGCGCAGCTTCAGCTCGCGCAGCGCGTCCAGCGCGGACTCACCGGACTCCGCCCGCACGATCCGGTACGACTCGCCGTAGCGCCGCCGCAGGTCACGGGCGACGGCACGGGAAACTCCCGGATCGTCGTCCACGGTCATGATGACGGTCCGCGCGGCTTCGGCGGCCTGTGCCATACGTCTCCCACCCCGAGTGGTCGGCTTCACGGCACGGCGGCGCCGTTGTCACCGCGCCGGCTCCCCTCCATCGTATGGTCGATCGCCCCGGTGCGCTCCGCTACGCCCGAGACGGGGGCCTCAGGGGCGCGCGGAGCGCAACACGCAGAACTCGTTCCCCTCCGGATCCGCGAGCACCACCCACGACTGCTCGCCCTGCCCGATGTCCACGGTCCGCGCCCCCAGGGCCAGCAGCCGGATCACCTCTGCCTCCTGGTCGTCGGGCCGGAAGTCCAGGTGGAGCCGGTTCTTGACCGTCCTGGCCTCGGGCACCGGCACGAACAGCAGCCCGGGCAGGCGTTCCGGCGCCGGGCGGATCTCGAACTCGTCCGGTGCCTCGCCCACCACCACCCAGCCGAGCACCTCGGCCCACCAGCGCCCCAGCGCGACGGGGTCGGCCGCGTCCACCACTACCTGCTCCCACTCCAAGGTCATGCGGGCACCGTAGTGAAGACTGGGCCCGACGCACGTGACCGCACCACCGGGAGGCCACCGCATGACACGACCGATCACCGCAGGGGTCGACGGATCGGCGGAGAGTCTCGCCGCACTCGCCTGGGCGGGCCGGGAGGCCGTACGGCGGGGGCTGGCGTTGCGGGTGGCGCATGTCTGGCGGTACGAGGAGCACCAGGCCCTCGACACGGGGGACCGGGACACCCAGGACCGCTGGGTGCGGGACGCGGCCGCCGAGGCCGCCCGGACGCTCGCCGAACGCCACCCCGGCCTGGACGTCACCACCGACGTCCTGGAGGGCGACCCCGTCGAGACCCTGACCGCCGTCGCAGCCGACGCGGAACTCCTGGTGCTCGGCTCACGCGGACACGGGCCCGTCGTCGGCTTCCTGCTCGGTTCCGTCGGCCAGCAGGTGATCGCGGACGCCGTACGGCCCGTCGTGCTCGTGCGCGCCGGGGACGAGGCGGCGGGGGAGGCCGCCGGGCGCGAGATCGTCGTCGGGCAGCACGGGGACCCCGAGGACAGCGCCGCCGCGCTCGGCTTCGCCTTCGGGACGGCGGCGGCACGCGGCGCCACCGTACGGGCCGTACGGGCATGGACCCTGCCACCCGTGTTCGCCTACAGCCCCGGCTCCATGAAGCTGCTCGACGAGGCCGGCGGGCTGGAACCGTACGAGAAGAAGGGGCTGGCCGAGGCATTGCAGCCGTGGCGGGAGCGCTTCCCCGACGTGCCCGTGGTCGAGCACGTGGAGATGGGCAGCGCGGGGCAGGTGCTGCTCTCGGTCGCCGGGCGCGCGCAGTTGATGGTCGTCGGGCGGCGCGCCCGCCGTACGGCGGTGGGCGCGCGGATCGGTTCGGTCGCGCACGGGGTGCTGCATCACGCGGAGTGCCCGGTGGCCGTGGTGCCCGCGCCCTGACTCAGACGTCCTCGACGCGGACCGGAACACCCTTCTCCACCGACCGGATCGCCGCGAGCGCGATGGTCAGCGCGGCACGGGCGTCCGCGCCGGTCGCCGACGGGGTACGTCCCGTGCGGACGCTGTCGGCGAAGTCGGCCAGCTCGGCGACGTACGCGTCGTGGAACAGGTCCTGGTCGTAGGTGATCGTCTCGGCCGCGATGCCGTCCGCGCCGTAGGACGTCAGATGGGTGCGCCGGATGTCGCCCAGCGTGAGCATGCCCGCCGAGCCGAAGACCTCGCCGCGCACGTCATAGCCGTACACCGCCTGGAAGTTGGCCTCGGCGGTGGCGAGGGCGCCGTTGTCGAAGCGGATCGTGACCACGGCCGTGTCGAGGAGGCCGCGGTCCTTGAAGTCGGGGCGGACCAGCGCGTCTGCCATGGCGAAGACCTCGACCGGTTCGGAACCGGGGTTGAGGTAGCGCAGGGTGTCGAAGTCGTGGATGAGGGTTTCCAGGAAGATCGTCCACGGCGGGATGCGGGAGGGGTCCGCCAGCTTCGGGTCGCGGGTGAGCGAGCGCAGGAGCTGCGGGGTGCCGATCGCGCCCGCGGCCACCTTCTCGTGCGCGGCCCGGAACCCGGCGTCGTAGCGGCGGTTGAAGCCGACCTGGAGCGGTACGCCCGCCTCGGCGGCGGCCCCGATCGCGCGGTCGGCGTCCGCGAGGGTGGTCGCCATCGGCTTCTCGCAGTAGACGGCCTTGCCCGCGCGGGCCGCGACCTCGACTAGGTCGGCGTGGGTGCGGGCCGGAGTCGAGATCACCACCGCGTCGACCGCCGGGTCCGCGAGCAGGTCGCCGATCTCGGTGTACGCCGTGGGGCAGTCGAGCCGGTCGGCCAGGCGCCGCGCCGCGCCCGGAGCGGGGTCGGCGACGGCGGCCAGCCGGACACCGGGGAGGCGGCGGGCGAGGGTCTCGGCATGGAAGGAGCCCATGCGGCCCGCGCCCACGAGGCCGATGGCGAGGGGCAGTTGGGTGGTCATGGGGGGTCTCCTCGGTGCCGAGTGATGCCGGGGCGGGTCAGACCGTGAACGCGGTGCGGAAGCGGTCCAGGGCGCGTTCGCTGTCGCCGTCCGAGGCCCAGGCCTCCATCGCGACCGTGCCGTCGTAGCCGATGTCGGCGAGGGCGCGGGCGATCGCCGGGTAGTTGATCTCGCCGGTGCCGGGCTCCTGGCGGCCGGGGACGTCGGCCACCTGGATCTCGCCGATCAGGTCCGACTCGTGGGCGCGGCGGACCAGTTCGATGAGGTTCCCCTCGCCGATCTGGGCGTGGTAGAGGTCCAGGTTCATGCGCAGGCCCGGCCGGTCCACCGCCTTGACCAGGGCCAGGGTGTCGGCGGCCGTCGCGAACGGTACACCCGGGTGGTCGACCGCCGCGTTGAGGTTCTCCAGCGTGAAGGTGACGCCCGCGCTCTCGCCCAGCTCGGCGAGGCGGGTCAGGGTGCGGTGGGCGGCGATCCACATCGCGCCCGTCGGCTCACCGGTCACCGGAACCACCGGCAGACCTTCGGAGTCGAGCCCGGTGCCGTGCAAGTTCAGCCGGGGGCAACCCAGTTGATCGGCGGCCTTGACCGACTCCTCGGCGGTGCGCAGGAGTTCGGCGGCGCCCGCCTCGTCGGTGAGGCTGCCCCGGATGTAGCCCGTCATGGACGAGAACTCGGCCGGGGTCCGTGTGAGCGCGTCCAGGTCGTGCCGGGTCCAGTCCCAGATCTCGACCTGGAAACCGGCTTCGTGGATGCGCCGCGCCCGCTCGTGGATCGGCAGGTCCCGGAAGACCATCTCGGCACAGACCGCCAACGTGTACATGACTGCTCGCCCTCTTCTAGAACGTTCTAGATGGCAGTAGTACGCCACCGCCCGATCCGCGTGTCAAGAGTTCGCGTGGCATGTTTCTAGAACGTTGCAGGAACCTCCGGAACAGCTACGATGCGCGGAACGAACAGCTCGTCCCGTGCCTCCGGAAAGGACATCCGTGCCGGCCACCCCCGCGCTCCCCGACGGCAAGCGGCCCACCCTGGCCCATGTCGCGGCCCGGGCGGGAGTCTCCGTGGCGCTGGTCTCGATCGTGATGCGCGGGGCCTACGGCGCGAGCGCCACCACCCGTGAGCGGGTGCTCAAGGCCGCCGAGGAGATCGGCTACCGGCCCGACACGCGGGCCAGGGTGCTGCGCAGCAACCGCTCCCGCCTGCTCGGCGTGCAGTTCGGGCTGCGCCATCCCTTCCACACCGACCTGGTGGAGGGCATCTACGCCGCCGCCGAACCCGCCGGCTACCAGGTCGCGCTCAGCGCGGTCGCGCCCACGCGCGGTGAGCGGCAGGCAGTGGAGGCGCTGCTCGCCGACCGGTGCGAGGCGCTCGTCCTGCTCGGCCCCGAGGTCCCGGCGGCCCGCCTCGCCCAGCTCGCGACCCAGGTGCCGGTGGTCTCCGTGGCGCGGCGGCTGCGGCCCGCGCCGCCGGCCGTGGACGTCGTCCGCACCGACGACGAGCAGGGCGCCCGGCAGGCCGTGGACCACCTCGTCGCGCTCGGCCATCGAGCCATCGCCCACATCGACGGCGGCCGGGCACCCGGCGCCGCTGACCGCCGCCGCGGCTACCGCACCGCGATGCGCCGTCACGGCCTCGACGACCATGTCCGGGTGCTGCCCGGCGGGCTCACCGAGGACGACGGCGCGCGGGCCGCCAGGACCCTGGTCGCGGAGCGCCCCCGGCCCGGCGCGGTCCTCGCGTTCAACGACCGGTGCGCCACCGGCGTCCTCGACACCTTCCTGCGAGCGGGCGTCACCGTCCCCGGCGAGATCTCCGTGGTCGGCTTCGACGACACCAGCCTGTCCCGGCTCGCCCACATCGACCTCACCACCGTCGCGCAGGACGTCCCGCGCCTCGCGGAACTCGCCGTCGGCCGCGCCATCGCCCGGCTGGACGGGGAGGAGGTACCGGACGGCGAGCAGGTCGTCCCGCCCCGGCTGGTCGTCCGCGGCACCACGGCGGCCCCCGCCGCGGACTGAAACCGGGGCACGGACTGAGCCGGGTCACGGACCGAGCCGCCTCACTCGGGCGCGGCCGGCTCCAGGCTCTCGCGCACCTTCGGCAGGATGTTCTTGAGGTAGTCCTCCACCACCGTGCCCAGATCGATGTCGTGCTGGGCCCGCTCGGCCAGGTACCAGCGGTGTTCGAGCAGCTCGTGGTAGATCTCCGCCGAGTCCATCGACCCGCGCAGCTCCAGCGGTACGGCCCGCACGGTCGGCCGGAACACGTCCCGCACCCACCGGTGCGCGAGCACCTCGGGCCGGGCGGCGAGGGGATCGCCCGGTGCGTAGTCGTCCTGGGTGGCCATCCAGCTCTCCAGGTCGTTGAGGAGCCGCCGGGCCTGGTTCTCCTCCGCGTCCAGGCCGGTCAGGCGCAGCAGTTGGCGCTGGTGGTGGCCCGCGTCGACGACCTTGGGCACGAAGGTGACCGTGTCGCCGTTGGAGGAGTGCTCGATCTGCATCTCGGCGACGTCGAAGCCGAGTTCGTTCAGGCGCCGGATCCGGCGTTCGATGAAGTGGTGCTTGCCCGCCGGGTACACCGAGACACGGGTCAGCTCCTCCCACAGCCCCTGGTAGCGGGCGCAGATCTCCTGGCCGAACTCGATCGGGTCGACGGAGGGGTGCAGCGCCCCGGACGCCTCCAGGTCGAGCAGCTCCCCGCTGATGTTCACCCGGGCGAGATCGAGGTCGTAGTCCCGCTGTCCGTCGCTCAGCCTCGGGTGCAGATCGCCGGTTTCCGCGTCCACCAGATACGCGGCGTACGCGCCCGCGTCCCGCCGGAACAGCGTGTTGGACAGCGAGCAGTCGCCCCACGCGAACCCGGCCAGGTGCAGCCGCACCAGCAGCACGGCCAGCGCGTCCATCAGCCGGTGCATGGTGGCCGGGCGCAGGGTCGTCTCGAACATCGAGCGGTACGGCATCGAGCCGCCCAGGTGCCGGGTGATGAGCACCGGCTCCAGCGGCTCGCCGTCCGCGTCGGCCCGGCCGGTGACCACGGCGAGCGGGTCGACGGCCGGGATGCCGAGGCGGTCCAGGTCGCGCAGCAGTTCGTACTCGCGCAGGGCGGGCCGTTCGGCGAGTTCCTTGACGGCTATGACCTCGCTGCCGGCGCGGGCGTAGCGCACGACGTGGCGGGAGATGCCGCGCGGCAGCGGCACCAGGTACTCCTCGGGCCACTCCTCCAGGGGAACGTCCCAGGGCAGCTCCAGCAGGAGGACCGGATGCTCCGGGTTGGTCGCGTTGATCTGCAGTGCCATGCGATGACCTTAGATCGCGTGTTCGCGGGCGCGCTGTGCCGCCTCACGGACCGGACCGGTGTGCAGGGGGCCGTGGCCCGGCAGCAGGGTGTCGGCGTCCAGTCCTTCGAGTATGTTCAGGGAGGCCACGGCACGGTCGCGCTCGTGCTGGAACATGTCGGGGAGCAGCTGCGGTCCCTTGATCCGTGAGGTGGGGTGGCCGCTCACCAGGGCGTCCCCGGAGATCACGATCCCGCTGTCCGGGAGATGGAAGACGCAGTGCCCGCTGGTGTGGCCGGGGGTGTGCACGGGGACGGGCCGGCCCGGCAGGTCGAGCGGGCCCGCACCCGCGAATGCCCGGGGGACGGCGACGGGATGCTGTTCGGTGCCTCCCACGCGAATCGTGTGCACCATCCACGGCAGGACTCCCGGACGCCAGATGTTCTTCAGGACGTCCCCGACGGTCACCTGCTGGAGGAACTCCCGCCGCGCGTGCGGCACTTCGGCCTCGTGCAGGTACACCGGCATGCCATAGGCGTCGCGCAGATACTCCGCCGAACCGAGATGGTCGTTGTGGGCGTGGGTGATCAGCACCGCCGTGACCGCCTTGGGTGAACTCCCCACCTGCTCAAGGGAGTCGAGCAGGAGCTGGCGGTCCCCCGGGTATCCGGTGTCCACCAGGGTGGCGCTGTCGCCGTCGGTGAGGATCACCCAGTTGGTGTTGTTGCCGTGCACCAGATAGGTGTTGTCGGCGACTTGGCGTACTTCAGCCCGCATGATCGTCCCTTGCCCGGTGGTGCAGTTCGGGGTCCAGCCAACCAGACGCGCACGGTCCTGGCTCGCGCGGGGGAAGCCGCCTCCGGCGCCGTCCGCCGGGGGCGGCCCCCGCGTGCCTTCCGAAGCGGCCGCCTCTCCGCCTCAGTGCACGCCGTGCGGGCGGAACTGCACACTGATGCGCGGTCCCGTGGCGCGGGTGGTCTTGGGGACGCAGTGCTCCCAGGTCCGCTGGCAGGAGCCGCCCATCACGATCAGGTCGCCGTGCCCCAGCGGGCGCCGCAGCGACTCGCCGCCGCGCAGTGGACGCAGCAGCAGATCGCGGGGCGCGCCCACGGAGAGGATCGCCACCATCGTGTCCTCGCGGGCACCCCGCCCGATCCGGTCCCCGTGCCAGGCGACACTGTCCCGGCCGTCCCGGTAGTAGCAGAGCCCGGACGTACTGAAGGGCTCGCCCAACTCCCGTGCGTAGTAAGCCGAGAGCGCGTCCCGGGCCTCGGCCAGCACCGGGTGCGGCAGCGCGTCGTCCGCGCCGTAGTAGGCGAGCAGTCGGGGTACGGCCACCACCTGGTCGTACATCTGACGGCGCTCGGCGCGCCACGGCACCTCGGCGGCCAGCTCCTCGAACAGGGCGTCGGCGCCGCCGAGCCACCCGGGCAGCACGTCGATCCAGGCGCCGAGCCCCAGTGCCGTACGGCGTATCCCGTCGAGGGGGCCGAGGCGGAGCTGGTCGGTCTGGTCGAAGAGGGAGGCCTGGAGGTGGTGCGCGGTCATGGGGCCAGCGTACTCCTTATTCGAATATCTGTTCCCATTCGATGCGGACCCCCTTTGGATACACCCGTGTATCGGATACATTCACGTATCGAACAACGGGACGCGGAGGTCCGGACATGGTGGCGGAGGCGACGACCAAGCGTGTGACCAGGCGCCGGGTCCGCACGCGCGCCAACCTGCTGGACGCCGCGTTCGCCGTGTTCGCCGCGAAGGGCTTCGGCCGGGTCTCCATCGAGGAGGTCTGCGAGGCCGCCGGCTACAGCAGGGGCGCCTTCTACTCGAACTTCGGCAGCCTGGACGAGTTGTTCTTCGCGCTCTACCAGGACCGGGCCGACCTGATCGCCGAGCAGGTGGCCGGCGCGCTCGCCCTCGACGGGCCCGACCTCGACGTCCCGGCCGCCGTGGACCGCGTCACCGACGTGCTGCTCCTCGACCTGGACTGGCTCCTGGTGAAGACCGACTTCCTGGTGCACGCGGCCCGGGACCCCGCCGTGGCGCAGACCCTGCTGGGACACCGGGCCCGGCTGCGCGGGGCGATCGCGCACCGGCTCGCCCGCGCCCGGGGCCTCGCCGAACTCCCCGCCGTGCTCGGCGACTTGGACGCGGCGGCGTACGCCGTGGTCGCCGCGTACGACGGAGTCACCACCCAACTGCTGCTGGACAAGGACGTGGAGCACGCCCGTGTCTGGCTCAAGCAACTCCTCACCGCGCTGCTGACCGACGGCAGCAACACCCTTGAATGACAACCAACTCGAGAAGGGCAACGTCGCCATGGATGCGGACGTCATCGTCGTCGGAGCCGGTCTGGCCGGGCTGGTCGCGGCCCATGAACTGACCAGTCAGGGACGCCGGGTCGCGCTCGTCGACCAGGAGAACGCGGCCAACCTCGGCGGCCAGGCGTTCTGGTCCTTCGGCGGGCTGTTCCTGGTCGACTCGCCGGAGCAGCGCCGCCTCGGCATCAAGGACTCCTTCGACCTGGCCTGGAGCGACTGGCAGGGCAGCGCCGGCTTCGACCGCGTCGACGACGAGGACGCGTGGGCGGTGCGCTGGGCGCGCGCCTACGTCGAGTTCGCGGCCGGCGAGAAGCGGCCCTGGCTGGAGAGCCACGGCATCAAGCTGCTGCCCACCGTCGGCTGGGCGGAGCGCGGCGACCTGCGCGCCCACGGACACGGCAACTCCGTCCCCCGCTTCCATGTCACCTGGGGCACCGGCACCGGAGTCGTCGAACCCTTCGTGGACTACGCCAGGCAGGCCGCCCGCGACGGACTCCTCACCTTCTACCACCGCCACCAGGTCGACGCGTTGGTGGTCGCCGAGGGCGAGGCGCGCGGCGTCCGCGGCACGGTCCTCGCCGAGGACAACGCCGCCCGGGGCGTCTCCTCCAGCCGCGAGGCGATCGGCGAGTTCGAACTCACCGCGCAGGCCGTCGTCGTCACCACCGGCGGCATCGGCGCCAACCACGACATCGTCCGCCGCTACTGGCCCGAGCGCCTGGGCACCCCGCCCGCCGAGATGGTCACCGGCGTCCCCGCCTACGTCGACGGCCGGATGCTCGACATCAGCGCGGAGGCGGGCGTACGCCTGGTCAACCGCGACCGCATGTGGCACTACACCGAGGGCCTGCAGAACTGGAACCCGGTCTGGCCCGGCCACGGCATCCGTATCCTGCCCGGCCCGTCCTCCCTGTGGTTCGACGCCCTCGGCCGCCGGCTGCCCGACCCCTGCCTGCCGGGCTACGACACCCTCAACACCCTCAAGTACCTGCGCACCACCGAGGACCTGGCGGAGCACGACCACTCCTGGTTCATCCTCACCCAGAAGATCATCGAGAAGGAGTTCGCGCTCTCGGGCTCCGAGCAGAACCCCGACATCACCGCCAAGGACAAGAAGGCGGTGCTGCGCGACCGGCTGCTCGGCAAGGGCGCGCCGGGTCCGGTGGACGCCTTCCTGCGCAAGGGCGCGGACTTCGTGACCGCCGGCAATCTGGAGCAACTGGTCGACAAGATGAACCAGTTGACCGACAAGCCGCTCCTCGACGCGGCCGTGGTGCGGCGCCAGATCGAGGCCCGCGACCTCCAGATGGCCAACCCCTACAGCAAGGACTCCCAGATCCAGGGCATCCGCAACGCCCGCCGCTACATCGGCGACCGCCTCGGCCGGGTCGCGACCCCGCACCGCATCCTCGACCCGGCGGCCGGCCCCCTGATCGGCGTCAAGCTGCACGTCCTCACCCGCAAGACCCTCGGCGGCATCCAGACCGACCTCGACTCCCGCGCGCTGGCCGCCGACGGAAAGCCGATCGGCGGGCTCTACGCCGCGGGCGAGGTCGCCGGCTTCGGCGGCGGCGGAGTGCACGGCTACAACGCCCTCGAGGGCACCTTCCTCGGCGGCTGCCTCTTCTCGGGCCGCGCGGCCGGACGCGCGGCGGCCAAGCAGACGGCCTGACGGTGACGGACGGCCCGCCTCCTCACTTCACTACGACAGGAGGCGGGCCAGCACCGAGGCGTGACTCTCCTGCGGCGACCTGACCGCCGTGACCAGGGTCACCGGACCCATCCGGACCAAGTTCCGCAAGGTATGCAGGAGTTGAGCCGCCTCGGGATCGGCGAGCTCGGCCTCGTAGCGGCTGCTGAACTCGTCGTAGGACCCCTCTCCCGCGTGGTACCAGCGGCGCAGTTCGGTCGACGGGGTCAGGGCCTTGGGCCACTCGTCCACCCGGGCCGCCTCCTTGGACAGGCCGCGCGGCCACAGCCGGTCGACCAGGACGCGCACACCGTCCTCGGGCTCGGGCGGATCGTAGACACGGCGCACTCGGACGGTCACGGGCGGGGCTCCCTCGGGTGGCGGTGATGCGGTGAGCCTACGTCGGGGCGGGCACGGGCACGGGGGCGGCGCGACCCGACCTGGACAAGGGTGTCGAGCGACACGTCCCGAGGCGAAGTGGCGTGCACCTGCGGGCGACTGCACCGGCGCATGGGTAGTGTCCGCCCCGACGCACCGGGCCTGCGGTAACGCGGTCCGCGAAGGGAGGATCACCATGACCGATCATGGGCACGGGGCCGCAGCGGACGAGGCGCCCGCGGCGGGGCCGCCACAGGCCCGTCCGGCGGGCGCGCGGGACGCGGTGCGGCTCGCGGTCGTGATCGGCGCGCTCGGCGTGGTCTTCGGGGACATCGGGACCAGCCCCATCTACACCCTCCAGACCGTGTTCAGCCCGAGCGATCCGCACCCGGTCCCGGTCAGCACGCAGAACGTGTACGGGGTGGTGTCCCTCGTCTTCTGGTCCGTGATGGTCATCGTCACGGTCACTTATGTACTGCTGGCGATGCGCGCCGACAACGAGGGCGAGGGCGGCATCATGGCGCTCATCACCCTGGTGGGGCGCTGGAGTTCGCAACGGGGGCGGCGGGCCGCCGTCGCGCTGACCGCGCTGGGCATCTTCGGCGCGTCGCTGTTCTTCGGCGACAGCATGATCACGCCGGCGATCTCGGTGCTGTCCGCGGTCGAGGGGCTCAAGGTCGTCGAGCCGTCGCTGGACGACGCGGTCGTGCCGATCACCGCGGTGATCATCGTGGTGCTGTTCGTGGTGCAGCGTCGGGGGACCGCGGCGGTGGGCCGGATCTTCGGGCCGATCATGATCCTCTGGTTCGTCGCGATCGGCGCGTGCGGAGTCGTGGGCATCGCCGACCACCCGGCCATCCTCCGGGCGCTGTGGCCGAGTTACGCGCTGGGCTTCCTCTTCGGCCACATCGGCACCGCCTTCTTCGCGCTCGCCGCGGTGGTGCTCGCGGTCACCGGCGCGGAGGCCCTCTACGCGGACATGGGGCACTTCGGCCGCCGGGCCATCACCCGAGGCTGGCTGTTCCTCGTCTTCCCCGCCTGCGTCCTCAGCTACTTCGGCCAGGGCGCGCTGATCCTCGCCGACTCGTCCAACATCAGCAGCCCGTTCTTCCTGCTCGTACCCCACTGGGGACGGTGGCCGATGGTCCTGCTCGCCACGGCGGCCACCGTGATCGCCTCCCAGGCGGTCATCACGGGCGCCTACTCGGTCGCCTCCCAGGCCGCCCGGCTCGGCTATCTGCCGAGGCTGCGGATCGCGCACACCTCCGAGTCCACCATCGGCCAGATCTACGTCCCCTGGATCAACTGGCTGCTCATGGTCTCGGTCCTCACCCTGGTCTTCGCGTTCCGCAGCTCCGCGGCACTGGCCTTCGCGTTCGGCATGGCGGTCACCGGCACCATCACCATCACCACCCTGCTGTTCTTCTACGTCGCCCGCGCGAAATGGGGCACGCCCCTGTGGCTGATCGCCACCGGCGCGATCCTGCTGCTCACCGTCGACCTGCTGTTCGTGGCGGCCAACCTGACCAAGCTGGTCCACGGCGCGTGGCTGCCGCTGCTGATCGGCATCACCGCGTTCACCGTCATGACGACCTGGCAGCGCGGCCGCGAGGTCGTCACCGCGGAACGGGCCGAGCACGAGGGCTCCCTCCGCGAGTTCGTCGACCAACTCCGCAGCGGGGAACGGCCGGTGCTCCAGGTGCCCGGCACCGCCGTGTTCCTCAACCGGGGCAAGCGGACGGCACCGCTGGCCATGCGGGCCAACGTGGAGCGCAACCACGTACGGCACGAGCAGGTCGTGATCCTCTCCATCGAGACCGAGACGGTGCCCCGCGTCCCGGCCGACCGGCGGATCGTCGTCGACGGCCTCGGCTACGCCGACGACGGGATCGTCCATGTCACCGCTCGCTTCGGCTACATGGAGACACCGGACGTGCCCGGCACGCTCGCTCTGCTCGACCCGGCCGACACCGAGGGGCCGTTGCTGCTCGACGACGCGTCCTACTTCCTGTCGACGATCGAACTCCGACGCGGCCAGGCACCCACGATGGCCCCCTGGCGCAAACGCCTGTTCATCGCCACCTCCCACATCACGGCCGACGCCGCCGAGCACTTCGGCCTGCCCCGCGACCGGACGATCATCATGGGCTGGCACATCGAGGTGTAGTCGCGCGGTCACCCCCGAGATCGATCAGGACGCCGTCGAGACCCACGACCTGTTCCTGACGGACGCACCCCTGCCGGGCCAGGAGCACCGCTGACCCCGCGCCCGTGCGAGCGCTCGCCGCTGACCTGCGGCGATGAAAATCTCGGAGGCCCCGCGCAGGTCGGCGGCATAGGCTCGGACGCATGACGACATCACTTGCCGGCAGTGCGTTCGACTCGCTTCATCTCGATGCCGTACGTGACCAGGAGGCGTTGCGCCGGGTCTACGAACTCCCGCGTGACACGGCCTTGCGCAAGCAGATGACCGAACTCACCGAGCAGACCCGGCAGTTGATCGGATGCTCCTCGCTCGTCCTGGTCGCCAGCGCGGACGCCGAGGGCAACTGCGACGTCTCCCCGCGCGGCGGCCCCGCCGGTTTCGTGGCCGTCCTGGACGCACGGACGGTGGCGATACCGGACGCGACCGGCAACAAGCGTCTGGACACCCTCCAGAACGTCGTGGCCACCGGACGGGCCGGGCTGCTGTTCGTCATCCCGGGACGGACCACGACACTCAGGGTGAACGGCAGGGCCGTGGTCTCCACCCGCCCCGACCTGCTCTCCCAGCTGACCGCCGTGGGCAAGCCGCCGGCCAGCGCACTGGTCGTGGGCATCGAGGAGGTCTACCCGCACTGCCCCAAGTCGCTGCTGCGCAGCGGGGCCTGGAAGCCGGAGCAGTGGCTGCCTGCGGACGCCCAGCCGACCTCGGCCGAGGTGACACTGGCCCAACTGCGGATGCCGGAACTGACGATCGCCGACATCGAGCAGACGGAAGCGGACTCGCTCAAGTACCGCTACGAGTAGCCGACCGGATCCCCTGGC
The DNA here is from genome assembly GCF_016612545.1 of Streptomyces sp. MBT65. Taxonomy (GTDB): domain Bacteria; phylum Actinomycetota; class Actinomycetes; order Streptomycetales; family Streptomycetaceae; genus Streptomyces. The sequence continues at coordinate 31,267 of NZ_JAENRY010000015.1, forward strand.
CGGCACGTCCCGAGACCACTTCCTCGGCGCCGCCCTGCTGCGGGCGAGAGGCTTGCGGCCGAGACCGGGTACACGATGAGCGGCGGCCGGACCGCCGTGTCCCGGCTCCCGGACCGGCAGCCACCGCCGGTCCGCAACGGCGGCCACGACCCGAGGGTGCACCGCCGCCGACCTGCCCGTGCCCGCCCCGCGTCACCCGGGCGCGTCCCGCAACGGCCGTGCCTCCGCCGCCGTCACCGCCGCCCCGACCGACACACCGTGCAGAAGGCGCGCCAGCACCTCCGCTCCACGGCGGTGGCTTCGGGTTCGAGGAGGGCGCCACCGATCCGGCGCCGTATCCGACGCCTCCCGCCGTGCTCGCCGGAGTGCTCACCGACCTGACCGTCCTGACGGCGAAGCAGACCGAGCCGACCCAACCGCCCACCAGCGCACCACCCTTGACAGACCCCGGCGACGGCCCCGACCTCAAGAAGGGCGTCGCCTACCTCACCCATGCCGCCAACCTCCGTCAGGGCCAGTACTACACGGCCGGACCCGGTACCTCCCGCGCCGACTTCGGCCTGACCATCGACGGCGCCTACGCGCTCGCGGCCACCGGCCTGAACAACGCCAAGCTGCGCGGCATCGTCGACTTCCTCGACCACGCCGGCAAGGGCGGCGAGGGCCGCACGGTCGACGACTGGACGGGTGCCGGCACCGCCTACGCTGCGGGCGGCCCGTCAGGCTCAAGGACGAGGACGATCTCCTGCTCGAACAGGCCGCTGTCCCGGGCGTGTTCGGCACGCGTGGAGGACATCAGCGCATATCTGTCCTGGTCGTGCCTGCTGATCGAGCGGGAGGCGGCCAGATGCTCAGGACACCGGAGTCGAAGGCCGAGGTCGGGTCGTGCGCGAAGGCGACGGTGACGCGGTGGTCGCCGCGCAGCAGCGCCGGGAGCGCCTCGAGGACACGGACGGTCGAGGTGACCGTACGCGCGGCCACCACGAGGGTTCGTTCGCCGTGAATGGTGTTCCACCGATGGGCGTCGCGCCCCACCGGCACACGCAGTGGTGCCCTACCGGTCATGGCATCGCCCCTCGGCCAACTGCCCGACGCCGATCAGCCGGCTTGCGGGAACGGTCGTCTATCGCACCTCGAGCCGCGTTTCCACCCTTCGCCTCGGGACGGGATCGTTGGTCGTGAACGCCTACAAGTCAACTACGGCGACGGCCCGGAGCGAACAGGGGACCGAACGGGTGCCGGCGTCTCCGCCCGACAAGTTTGCTTTAACAAGAGGGATTCCGAGGGAGCGCGCGGCCTAGTCTCTGAGTCGGATGATCACCCCCCTCACCCAGTAGGAGCGCATGTGACGCACCTCCGGCAGCAGTCCACAAGACGCAGCGCCGTCGTCGCCACCGTCCCCGTCGCCCTCGCGGCCCTGCTCGCGGCCGCCACCCCCGCCGGCGCCACGACGATCGGCTCGGCCGGCGCGGGCGACCCGTACTTCCCGCTCTCCGGGAACGGCGGCTACCACGTGGCCCACTACGACCTGACGCTCCGCTACGACCCGACGAGCCGCCACCTCGACGGCAAGGCGGTTCTCACCGCCCGGGCCACCGAGAAGCTCACCCGCTTCGACCTCGACTTCAAGGGCCTCAAGGTCACCGGCCTCACCGTCGACCGCGCCAAGGCGGACTTCCGCCGCGACGGCCAGGAACTCGTCGTCACCCCGCGCCACGCCGTGCGCAAGGGCCAGCGGTTCCAGGTCACCGTCACCTACAACGGCGTCCCGAAGCAGGTCACCGACCCGGACGGCTCGGCGGACGGCTGGATCGCCACCGACGACGGCGCCTTCGTGGCCGGCGAACCGCAGGGCGCGATGACCTGGTTCCCGGCGAACAGCCACCCCAAGGACAAGTCGTCGTACGACTTCACGATCACGGTCCCGCAGGGTCGCACCGCGGTCGCGAACGGCGTTCTCCTCGGGCAGAAGACGGTTCACGGGAAGACCACGTTCCGCTGGCACGCGCCGGAGCCGATGGCCGCCTACCTCGCCACCGCGACGGTCGGCAAGTTCAAGGTCGAGCAGTACACCACCAAGGACGGCATCAAGGTGTACAACGCCGTCGACCCCCGTGAGGCCACCGCCGCCGCGCCCGTGCTGAAGAAGCTGCCTTCCGTCCTGGAGTGGGAGAGCAAGCTGTTCGGCCCGTACCCGTTCCGCTCGGCCGGGTCGATCGTCGACCACGCCCCGGACGTCGGGTACGCGCTGGAGACGCAGGGGCGGCCGCTCTACGACTCGGCGCCCGACCTCAGCACCCTCGTGCACGAGAACGCCCACCAGTGGTTCGGGGACTCCGTGTCGCTGACCTCCTGGAAGGACATCTGGCTCAACGAGGGCTTCGCGACCTACGCGGAGTGGCTCTACAGCGAGCAGCACGGCGGCAAGACCGCCCAGCAGACCTTCGACGCGCTGTACGCCCGCAAGGCGACCGACGACCTGTGGGCGTTCCCGCCCGGCGACCCGGGCAGCGGCGCCAACATCTTCGGCACGCCCGTGTACGCGCGCGGGGCGATGGCCCTGCACGAACTGCGCCTGGCCGTGGGCGACAAGACCTTCTTCACGATCCTGCGCGCCTGGGCGAGCGGGCACCGCCACGGGCACGGGACGACCGCACAGTTCATCAGCCTTGCGGAGCGGAAAGCGGGGCAGGAGGCCGTGAAGAAGGTGGACGTCCTGTTCCACGTCTGGCTCTACACGAAAGGCAAGCCGACTCTGCCGTAGGAGCTGACGAGTTCCTCACATGTGTCGGTCATCGTCGACTCATGATCACTCGTATGTCCCCGGTCGCACTCGTCGCCGCATCCCTGTTCCTCACGGGCTGCGGCGGCGGTGCGGTGGCGGCCACGGACCACACGTCCGATCCCGTCCCCGCTCCCGCGTCCTCGTCTCCCTCGCCCTCGTCGGCGGTGTCCGCCGAGGCGGCGCCTCGCCAACTCCCGGGCGTGGGCCCCAAGATGCTGGCTCGAATACCGGCCGCCAGCGAGCAGGTCGTCCTGGTGACCGGCCGGGCCGCGAACTCCCCCCTCGCCACCCTCGCCCTGTACGAGCGCACCGACGACGGCTGGCAGCGGACCGCGAGCTGGTCCGCGCACAACGCGCTCAAGGGCTGGTCGGACCACCACATGGCCGGTGATCTGCGCTCACCGATCGGTGTCTACTCGCTCACGGACGCGGGCGGGCTGCTCAAGGACCCCGGCACCAAGCTGTCGTACGACCACGGGTCGGGCTTCGTCTCGCCCGGCACCGGCTTCGAGGGCGAACCCCTCGCCGGGTCCTTCGACTATGTGATCGCCATCAACTACAACCGGCAGCCCGGCACTTCACCCCTCGACTGGACCCGCCCCCTCGGTTCCTCGCGCGGGGGCGGCATCTGGATCCACGTCGACCACGGCGGCCCCACCCACGGCTGCGTCAGCATCGCGGAGGGCCACATGAAGGAACTCCTGCGCACCCTCGACCCGGCCCGGCACCCCGTGATTGTCATGGGCGACGCCGCCGCCCTCGGCCACTGACCGCCTAGGATCCGCCAGGTGTGCGCACATGTGCTGGTCGCCGAGGACGACGAGATGCAGGCCGAGCTGATACGACGCTCCCTGCTGACGGAAGGCCACACCGCGACCGTGGTCCACGACGGGGCCGCCGCCATCGCGGCCGCCCGGAGCCTGCGACCCGACCTCGTGGTGCTCGACCTCATGCTCCCGGTGATCGACGGCTTCGGGGTGTGCCGGGTGCTGCGCGGCGAGGACGACATCCCCGTCCTGATGCTCACGGCCCGCTCCACCGAGGACGACGTCCTGCTCGGCCTGGAACTCGGCGCCGACGACTACATGACCAAGCCCTACAGCCCGCGCGAGCTGATGGCCCGCATCCGCACGGTGCTGCGGCGCAGCGGCCGCGGCACCGAGGACCGGCAGGAGACCGTCGTCGTACGGGCCGCGGGCCTGTCCGTCGACGCGGTACGGCACGAGGTGCGCTGCGACGGGGCGCCGGTGGACTGCACGCCGGCCGAGTTCGAGATCCTGCTGGCGATGACCGCGGAGCCCGAACGGGTCTTCTCCCGGCGGCAGTTGCTCCAGTACACCCGGGGCCTGGACCGGGCGTCCACGGAACGGGCGGTCGACGTCCACATCATGAACCTGCGCCGGAAGATCGAGGCCGACCCGAGGCGGCCGGTCCGGCTGCTGACCGTGTTCGGCGTCGGCTACAAACTGCGCGGTGATCGCGCGTGAGGCCCCGGATACCGCTGCGCAAGCGGTTGTTGGTCCGGCTGCTCGTCGCCACCGTGCTGATCGCGCTCTGCTCGGTCGGCGCGACGGCCTGGCTCGCGGTGGAGACCACCACGAGGGCCATCCGGGAGGAGCAGGGCCAGGATCTCGCCGACGACATGCGTATCCTCGCGCAGCTCAGCGGATACGCCGCGACCCACCCCGACTGGAAGGGCGTCGCGCCCACCGTCCGCGCCCTGTCCAAGAAGATGGGCCGGCGTATCGCCCTCACCACCTCCGACCGCACCCTCATCGCCGACTCCGCGCCGCACGGCACCTCCCTGCCGCCCCGAGCGGCCGCCGGCGTCGACCCACTGCACACCGACACCTACACGGAACCGGGCGCACAGCTCAGCGGCCTCGACCCCCGGGTCGTCGGACCGTACCGGGTGACCGCGAAGGAGCGCGCCCGGCTGATGGGGCTGGCCAAGGAGCGGCGCGCGTGCTTCGCCCAGGCCGGTATCGACACGACCATCACGATGACACCGAGCGGCCGTCCCGTCCTCACCGACGCGGACGGCAACGACGCCAACGGCTATGTGCCCACGCAGTGCGCCGACGGGAAGCTCAACACCCCGACCGCCACCGAGAACAAGGCGCTGAAGAAGCTGATCGTGAGCGCCCAGCCCTGCATGCTGCAGGGCGGTGTGACCTTCAAGGTCCCCTACTTCGGCGTCGACGTCTTCGACAAGAGCCTCGGCTCCCGCTACGTCACGGGCGCGTACAACAAGCTGGGCGACGCGGCCGCCACACGCAAGGCGGAGGCCTGCACCGACAACGCCCGCCGCGCCCAACTCGACCCCTACGTGGCGCCGGTGGCCGAACTGTTCCTCGGCGGTGGCGACACCACCGCGCCCCGCTTCGACGTCTCCCCGGCGAACAAGGCCAAGGTCGTCGGCGCGGCGGCGGCCGTACTGGCGCTCACGGTCCTGGTGACCGCGGTTGTCGCCACGAGACTCGTACGCCCCCTGCGCGCGCTGACCGAAGCGGCCCAGCAGCCACCGGAGTTGCACGTCCGGGTGCCGGTGCGGACCAGGGACGAGACGGGCATCCTGGCCGAGGCGTTCAACGACCTGACCGAGCGCCGGGAACGCATGGAGGCCCAACGCAAGGCCATGGTCAGCGACATCGCGCATGAACTCCGCAGCCCGCTCACCAACATCCGCGGCTGGCTGGAGGTCACCCGGGACGGCTTCGTCGAACCCGACCCGGCGCTGCTCGGCTCCCTGCACGAGGAGGCGATGGTCCTCCAGCGGGTCATCGACGACCTCCAGGACCTCGCCGCCGCCGACGCCGGCACCCTGCGCCTGCACCGCGAACCCGTGCGCGTCGAGGACCTCGTCGACCAGATCGTCGCCGCGTACCGTGTCTCCGCCGACACCGCCGGGGTCGCCCTCACCGGCAAGACGGACAACTCCCTCTGGCTTGAGGCGGATCCGGTACGCATGCGCCAGGTGCTCGGCAACCTCGTGTCCAACGCGCTGCGCCACACACCGGCCGACGGCACCGTCACCCTGACCGCGTGGCGCGACGGTGACGACATCGTCCTGACCGTAGCCGACACCGGAACCGGCATCGCGCCCGAGAACCTCTCGCACGTCTTCGAACGCTTCTGGCGCGCCGACCAGTCCCGCAGCCGCCGCACCGGAGGCAGCGGCCTGGGCCTCTCCATCGTCCGCGACCTGGTCGCCGCGCACGAGGGCACGGTCGAGGTGGCGAGCGAACCGGGCGCCGGTTCCGTGTTCACGCTGCGGCTGCCCAACTCCGCTCCTCCGGAGGGGGATTGACGCCCACTCATTTAGGCGCTTCCCCAAGGGAGTTGGAGCAGGTCACTGCTCCCGCAGGCCCCACGGCGACCCGTACTCCGTCAGCAGGTCCAGGAACGGGCCGGCCGGGAACGCCTCCGGGCCCAGCACACCCGAGCCGGTCCACGCCCCCGTGGCCAGCAGCTCCAGGGCGACCACCGGGTTGATCGCGGTCTGCCAGACCACCGCCTGGGAGCCGTACTCCGCCATCGACCACTCGTTGTCGACCACGTGGTACAGGTACACCTCGCGCGGCGCCCCGTCCTTCGTGCCGCGTACCCACGTGCCCGCACAGGTCTTGCCGCGCATCCGGTCGCCCAGCGCCGCGGGGTCGGGCAGACAGGCAGCGACGACGTCGCGCGGCGACACGGCGACGGGGCCCGTGGAGCTCGGCACGGTGACCGGCTCGGTACGGTCAAGTCCCAGCAGGTGCAGGGTCTTCAGGGTGTCGATGAACTCGTTGCCGAGCCCGTACTTGAAGGTGACCCGCTTCGCGTCGACCCAGCGCGGGACGAGCAGCACCTCCTCGTGCTCCACGTTCACGCACTCGACCGGGCCGATGCCCTCGGGGAAGTCGAACACCTCGGGCTCGCTGAACGGTTCCGTGGTGAACCAGCCGCGGTCGGCCTCGTAGACCACCGGCGGGTTCAGGCACTCCTCGATCGTGGTCCAGATGCTGAAGGAGGGCGCGAAGTCGTAGCCGTCGACGGTGAGGTTCGCGCCGTCGCGGATGCCGATCTCCTCGATCTCGTCGAAGAGTTCATCGGCGGCGTACCGCGCGAACACGTCGGAGAGTCCGGGCTCCACGCCCATCCCGACGAGCGCCAGCGCGCCCGCCTTCTCCCAGTCGGCCGCGTCCTCGAACTGCGCGTCGCCGAGCTTGACCCCGCACTCCTCGTACGGCCGCTCCGGGTGCGGCCGGGACAGCGACATCGCCATGTCGAGATAGTTCGCCCCGGCGGCCCGCGCCGCACGGAACAGGGGCAGGACGAAACGCGGGTCGGTCGCGTTCAGCAGCACATCGCACTCGTGCGCGCGCAGCGCCGCCACGACGGCCTCCTCGTCGTTCGCGTCCAGCCGCTCGGCGCGGAACCGGACGCCGGCGTCCCCGAGCGCGGCGACCGCCGCCTCCGCCCGCGCCAGGTCGTAGTCGGCGACCACCATCGCGTCGAAGAACGGACGCCGGGCCGCGATCCGGGTGACCGCGGTCCCCACACCACCGGCTCCCACGAGCAGTACACGCATGGCAAGAACTCCTTCACTGCCGATATCCCACTGGCGATACAACGCCGGTCGTGCGGCTAAGGTCAATGGCGTTGGCATAAGGACACGCGAGGAGACACGAGGAGACCGCGATGCCGAAACCGGTGGTGTCCGAGGAGAAACGACGCAGGCGCCGTCCCACCAAGAGCGGCGCCGTCCTGTCCGAGCAACTGATCGTCGACACGGCCCTGCGCATGCTGCGCGAACACGGCAGCGCGGGCCTGACCGCCCGCCGCCTGGGCCTCGCCCTGGACGCCGACCCCAGCACGCTCTACCGCTACTTCCGCGGCATGGACGAGCTGACCCTGGCCATCGGCGACGCCCTGGTCGGACAGGCGCTGCGGGGCTGGGAGCCGACGGGGGAGTGGCGCACCGACCTGCGCGCGATCGGCCTGCGCATCCACGCGGCGTACGTGGCCCACCCACAGGCGGCCCAGCTCACGGCGAGCCGGGTCACCGGCCGGGCCAACGAACTGGCCGCCGACGAGGCCGTGTTGGACGTCCTGCGCACGGCGGGTTTCCCCCTGCCGGACACCGTGCGGATCTACCACGCGTTCATCGACCAGACCCTGGCCTTCGCCGCCCTCGACGCCGCGTCCCTCGCCCTGCCGAGCGCGTCGCTCCGCGCGGACGAGGCCATGTGGCGCTCGACGTACGCCCGCCTGCCCCGCACCACCCACCCCCGTATCTCCGAGGCGGCTCCCCTCCTGGCGTCCCGCATGGTCGACAGCGCGTATCCGACGGCACTGGAGATGCTGCTGGACAGCGCGGCGGCGCAGTTGAGGGCGGGGCTCCCTTAGCGGCGAGTGCGGGTCGGCAGGAGTCAAGGGGGTCGGCTCGCCACACAGGCAGCACAGCCGGACTCCCGGCCCTAGTCCCGCAACACCCCCGCCGCCACCCTCGCGACCGACTCAGCCACCGCCGCCAGCGCGGGCGAATCCAGCTTCCACTGCTGCCAGTACAGCGGTACGTCGACCGACCGCTCCGGCGCGAAGTTCACCAGCCGCCCCGCGTCCAGCAGTTCGGCGGCCTGCATCTCCGGGACCATGCCCCAGCCCAGTCCGGCGGCGACGGCGGCCACGAAGCCCTCCGAGGTCGGCACGAGATGACGTACCGGACTCGCCCCGCCCTGCCCCCGCCGCAGCCGCCGTACGAAGGAGTCCTGAAAGTCGTCGAGACGGTCGAACGTCACCACCGGTGCTTCCGGCAGCGCGTCCCGCAGTGGGCCGGCGAGGCAGGTCTTCCTGAACTCCGGGCTCGCCACCGGCAGATAGCGCATCCGGCCCAGGGCCCGGACCGAGCAGCCCGGTACCGCGTCCGGTGACGAGGTGACCGCCGCCATGACCAGGCCCTCGCGCAGCAGGGCCGCCGTGTGGTCCTCGTCCTCGCGGCGGAGTTCGAAGCAGACCCGGAGTTCGCGCGGGACCTGGGTGAGCGCGCCCAGGAACCAGGTGGCGAGCGAGTCCGCGTTCACCGCGACCGAGACCCGGGTCGGTTCGCCCGCCTCGCTCATGCCCAACTCGGCGCGTGCGTCCCGTTCCAGGCGGGCCAGTTGGCGGGCGAAGCGCACGACCACCTCGCCGGACTCCGTCGTCCGCACCGGCTTGGTGCGCAACAGCAGGACCCGGCCCGTGCGCTGCTCCAGGGCCTTCACCCGCTGGCTGATCGCCGAGGGCGTCACATGCAGGGCGGTAGCCGCCGCGTCGAACGTGCCCTCGTCCACCACCGCGAGCAGCGTCCGCACCTGGTCGAGAGGCAACTCCGAAACCATCACGAGCGCTAATGTTACGTAAGAATCTTTAGCTGTACTCCCGATGCCGGAGTCCCTAGCGTCGAGGCGTGACCAACGCCCTCTCCGCGGCGGCCGCCGGCTTCGGCACCGGCCTCTCGCTCATCGTCGCCATCGGCGCCCAGAACGCCTTCGTCCTGCGCCAGGGCATCCGCCGCGAGGCGGTCCTCGCCGTGGTCGGCATCTGCGCCCTGTCCGACGCGCTGCTCATCGCGCTGGGCGTCGGCGGAGTCGGCGCGATCGTCGTCGCGTGGCCGGGCGCGCTGAGGGCGGTCGGCCTGATCGGCGGGGCGTTCCTGCTCGTGTACGGCGTGCTCGCCGCCCGCCGGATCTTCCGCCCCGCCGCGCTGAGCACCGAGGGCGAGTCGACCGGCTCGCGCCGCCGGGCCGTCCTCACCTGTCTGGCGATGACCTGGCTGAATCCGCACGTCTACCTGGACACCGTGTTCCTGCTCGGCTCGATCGCCGCCGACCGCGGCCCGCTGCGCTGGACCTTCGGACTCGGCGCCGTGTGTGCCAGCCTGTGCTGGTTCACCGCGCTCGGCTTCGGTGCCCGTCTGCTCAGCCGCTTCCTCGCCAGACCCTCGGCCTGGCGGATCCTGGACGGTCTGGTCGCCGCCACGATGATCGGCCTCGGCGCAACTCTCGTCGCCGGTGCGTGAGATACCGGATGCGGCGGCCACAGCCGGTGCTGCGATAGTGAACCCGGTCGATTAGATGTAGCGAGCAACCAGGAAGCCAGTGGACACCAGCGAGAGCACCGACAGCGGCACCGAACCCGAGGCGGGGACGGAGAAGGACGCAGTGCCCGCCGCCGGCCCCCGGCGCGGCTGGCGCCGCTGGGCGATGGACACCCGCCCGCTGCGCATCCCCGCCTACCGCCGCCTGTGGTCCTCGACCATCGTCACGGCCGTCGGCAGCCAGCTCACCGCCGTCGCCGTACCCAAGCAGATCTACGACATCACCGGCTCCTCCGCCTGGGTCGGCGCCGCCAGCATGGCCGGACTGCTGCCGCTCATCGTGTTCGCGCTGTGGGGCGGCTCGCTCGCCGACAGCATGGACCGCCGCAAACTGCTCCTGATCACCAACAGCGGCATCGCCGTCACCTCGGTGCTGTTCTGGCTCCAGGCCGTCACCGGCCTCGAATCCGTGGCCGCGTTGATGCTGCTGCTCGCGATGCAGCAGGCCTTCTGGGGCCTCAACGCGCCCGCCCGCAACGCCTCCATCGCCCGCCTGGTCCCCGGCGAGCAACTGGCCGCCGCCAACGCGCTGGGCTCGACCGTGATGCAGACCGGCCAGGTCGTCGGACCGCTCCTCGCGGGCGCCCTCATCCCGGTCATCGGCCTGCCCGAGCTGTATCTCATCGACGCGCTGGCCCTGTGCGTCACGCTCTGGGCGGTCGTCCGGCTGCCCTCGCTGCCGCCCCTGGAGTCGGCGACCCCGCGCCGCGCGGGCTGGCGCGAGGTCGCCGCCGGGTTCCGCTACATCGCGCTGCACAAAGTGCTGCTGTTGTCCTTCCTCGCCGACATCATCGCGATGGTCTTCGGCATGCCCCGCGCCCTGTTCCCGCAGCTCGCCGCCCAGACCTACGCGCCCTACGGCGAGGGCCTCGCCCTCGGCATGCTGTTCGCGGCGATCCCCATCGGGGCGGTGGTCGGCGGGCTGTTCTCCGGCACGTTCTCGCGGGCGCGGCGACACGGCTGGATGGTGATCGGCGCGGTCGTCGCCTGGGGCGCGGCCATCACCGGGTTCGGGCTGAGCGGCAATCTGTGGATCGGCGTGGTGTTCCTCGCCGCCGCCGGGGTCGCCGACATGGTCTCCATGGTGTTCCGCGGGGCGATCCTGCTGTCCGCCGCCACCGACGAGATGCGCGGCCGTATGCAGGGCGTCTTCACCGTCGTCGTCGCGGGCGGCCCCCGCCTCGCCGACGTCCTGCACGGCACGGCGGGCTCGGCCTTCGGCCCCCGCACGGCGGTCGCCGGCGGCGGCATCCTGGTCGTGGTCATCATGCTGACCCTCGCCTTCACGGTCCCGGCGCTGCGCCGCTACCGCATCTGAGCGGGCTCAGACGGGCCGATGGATCGCGTAGTGCTCCATCAGCTTGCTCCGGGTCAGCTCCAGCCGGTGCGCGAGGATCTCCGCGACGATCCGCACCAGGGAGAGCCCGAGCAGCGGATCCTCCACGCACAGCGCGAGCACGGCCGCCGCGTCGAACTCGTAGGCCCGCACCGCGCTGAACGCCTCCGCGCCGAAATCCCAGGTGTACGGCGGGAACAGCCACGACCAGCCGAGCAGATCGCCGGCGCCGAGACTGGCCACGGTGACCCGCTGCTGCGGGGTGACCTGCTGGTCGAGCGAGACGGCGCCGGAGCGGACGACCCAGAAGCGGTCGGCCGTGCCGCCCGCGTCGAAGATCCTGGAGTCCTCGGCGAACGAGACCTCGTGCGCGAGTTCCATCAGCCGTTCGCGCTGGGCCTGGGGCAGGGCGGTCAGCAGTTTTATCGCTTGGGTCATGGCACAGGGCTCCTCGCCGGCAGCGGATCCGGAATTCTCCCTACGCCCATTTCAGCCGCTGTCGACGTCCCGGGCACCTCGGGGGACGGAATCAGGGCATGAAAAAGCCCTGGCTGGACGGGGGAGACCAGCCAGGGCCGTTGAGCGGTGGCCTGGAGGACGGTCGAGTCGACTCCGTGACCACGTATGAATGAACCGTAAACCATCCACGGGCATTTCGTACCCAGCTCAACCGGTCGCGTGACCGGTTTCACTTCTGGGCATGCCGGCCGGGGGCCACGATCTCGTCCAGCACCCGCAGCACGACCTCGTAGGCCACCTCCCGTACGGGGTCGCCCTGCTCCGACCACGTGTGTGCCTCCTGGGCGGCGAAGGCCCGGGCCCGCTGGATGCGCCGCAACAGTTCGCCGGAGTCCACGACATCAGTCATGTCCATCACCTACCCCGGTGCGCGGATTTCACTTCGCCGGGACCGCGACCGGCACGTCGAGCGGCCGGGCCAGGCCGACCACGGCCTCGTCCAGGCGCTGCAGATGCCGTAGCACGCGGTCGGTGACCCGTCCGTAGCGCGGGGTGCCCGGCGTCCCGGGCCGCAGCAGGGACGCGATGCTCGGACCGGTCTCGATCTCGCCGGCACGGTCCTCGTCCCCTTCGGCGACGTGCGCGCCGATCACCCCGATGTTGTGCACGATCCGCCGCCCCGCCTCCCGCAGTCGCGGATCGGCCGCTATCGACGGATGCGTCGGCAGCAGCTCGGCGGTCGCCGCCAGATACCGCGCGTGATAGGCGCATGTCTCCAACAGCGCGACCACGTACCGGGCCGTGTCCCGGCGTGCCCGCAACGGCGTGATCGGATGGGTCAGCGGCTGCGTGGAGGCGCTCAGATCGGCCAGCGCCTGGTCCAAGTCCCGTGCCTTGTCGAGCAGTTCGGCCGCGGCCCCACCGCTGAGCTGGTCGACGGCGGCCCCGGTGACATCCGTGAGCCGGTCCAGCACGGTGCCGAGCAGTTCGTTCGTACGGCGGTCCGTGTGCACCGGCAGCACCAGCGCCGCCGCGACCACCCCGCAGGCCGCGCCGAGCGCCGTCTCCTCGATCCGCAGCACCAGCACCGACGCGCTGTAGGTGTGCAGCAAGGTGTAGAGCAGACCCAGCATCGCGGTGACGAAGAAGGACATCAGGGTGTACGACAGCGGTGCCGTGTAGAACATCGCGAAGATGAACAGCAGTACCAGCGCGAACGCGGTCCACGTGTGATGCCCGACCAGGCCCGCGAGACCGATACCGGCGACCACACCGAGGACCGTGCCCAGCAGCCGCCGGTAGCCCTTGACGAGGATCTCGCCCGTGGACGAGGTGTTCAGGAACACGATCCAGCAGGTCAGCACCGCCCAGTACCAGCGCTGGCTGGACAGGAACTCACCGCCGATGATCGCCAGCGACGACCCCACCGCCACCTGCACGGCCGCCCGGGTCGTCGGCCGCCGCAGCCCGGTGCGCTCCGCGTCCTCGGCCTCCTCGCTGCCCGCGATGGAGACGTCCTCCGCGTCCAGCTCCTCACGCGAGCGGGTCGTCGCGGGCGTGTCCTCCGACTCGTCCTGCGGCCCGTCCACGGCGATCCGCAGCCCCAGCACCGCACGCCCGGCCTCACCGATGCCCCGGAACACGTCCTGCACGGCGTCCGAGGCGGGCGGCAGGTTCTCCTCCTCGCGATAGCCCAGCAGCCGGTTGCGCACATGGGCCAGCGCGGTGCCCGAGTCGGTGCCCGACGGCCGCAGCACGAGCAGGCGCAGCGCCTCCAGATCGCGCCGCAGCGTGTCGGTCGACTCGTCCCGCACCGGCAGCCGGTCGGCCGACGGGACGGGCGCGCCCGGCAGATGCAGGGTCAGCGTGTGACCCCGCTCGGCGCTGCGCGCGGTCAGCAGGAGCAGCCCCAGGCGCTCGGCCGCGACCTCGGCGTCCGCGATCCGGCGCTGCACCAGCCGCGCCACCGTCTCGTCGGAGGTCCCGTCCTCCAGCCGTCCCTGGATCAGCAGTGCCGTCTCGTGCAGCCGCGCGGTGCCCTCCCGTACGTCGGTGAGGGCCTTCTCCATGTCGTCGGGACCGGCGTCGAGCAACGCGAGCTGCGCGGTGACCAGTTGCGCGAACCGCGCCCGAAACGCCCGCCGCAGCCGGTCCAGCGTCCCCGTGGGCGTCTCCGGCACCAGCGCGAACCGCACCAGCGCACTGCACACGAAGGCCACGCCGATCACGCCGTACAGCCGGGGCAGCGCGGAGACGGTCGCGCCGATGAACAGGGACAGGAAGTAGATCTGGAAGCCGATCAGGCCGAGCGCGGTGCCGCGGTCGCCGAAGCGGCGGCTGTAGACCGCGCCGAAGATCAGCAGGACGAAGAAGACGTCACCGGCGACCACCCGGGAGTTCAGCAGCGCGCTCAGCGACACCGAGGCCAGCGCCACCGGCAGCCCCAGCGCGAGCGTCACGGCCTGCCGCGCGCGCTGCTTCTCGCGGATCGCGAATGTCGAGACCATCGCCGACATCGCCCCGGCCACCAGATGCGGCACCGAGACATCGAGCAGGGAGAGCACGGCCAGCGTGAGCGCGATCGAGGCCACCGTCCGCAACCCGGCCGTCAGCCGCAGCAGTCCGGGATCGGACGCCGCGACGCGATCCCACACCCGTGCCCACGCCGCCCGTCCCGCTGCCCTCACGCCGCCGTACTCTCCCAGGGTTCATCTCAAGATCCGTACCACCGATGCTACGGCTCCTGGGTGCCGGCCCCTTCGACGCGGTCCCGTACCTGTTCCGCGGAGAGGTACGAGTCGGTGTACTCGAAGTCCTTCAGCGTGGCCGGTTTGCGGGCCTGGAAGCCGGTGCGCACGAAGTCGTCGCCGGCCAGCGCGTTCAACGTCCAGTTCGTCGCGACCCGGACCTTGGCGACGTTCGTGCGCAGCGCCGACCAGTGATAGCCGCGGGCCACGACCTGGGCGGGCAGACCGCGCAGTTCGATGCCGAGCGGCTTGGACACCGCGTCCTTGCCGCCGAGGTCGACGACGAGCCCGAGGTCCTTGTGCACGTAACTCTTCAACGGCTGGTTGCGCAGGGTCGCGATCACGTTGTCGGCGACGACCTTGCCCTGCCGCATGGCGTGCTGCGCGGTCGGCGGGCAGATCGCGCCGTCCCCGCCCTTGGCCTCGTCCGGCACCGCGCCGGCGTCACCGAGCGCGAAGACCCCGTCGTGACCGGGCAGGTTCATGTCGGAGGTGACCGCGAGCCGCCCGCGAATCGTTTCCGCACCGAGCGTGGCGATCAGCGGGCTGGCGACCACACCGGCCGTCCAGATGAGGGTCCGGGTGGGCACCACGCGCCCGTCGGTGAAGGTGACCTCCTCCGGTCCCGCCTTGGCGATCGAGACACCCAGGGAGATGTCGATACCGCGCCGGGTCAGGATCTGCTGCGCGCTCTTGCCGAGCTTGTCGCCCAGCTCGGGCATCAGCTTCGGCGCGATGTCGATGAGGTGCCACTTGATCAGACCCGGGTCGATGCGCGGGTAGCGCTTGACGGCGGCGTGCGTCAGCTTCTGCAGACAGGCGGCCGTCTCGGTACCGGCGTACCCGCCGCCCACCACCACGAACTGGAGACGCGACGCCTTCTCCGCCGGGTCGTCGCTCGCGTCCGCGAGGTCGAGCTGGGTGATCACGTGGTCGCGGATGTAGGCGGCCTCGGCCAGGGTCTTCATCCCGAAGGCGTGATCGGTCAGCCCCGGGATGTCGAAGGTACGGGTGATGCTGCCGGGGGAGAGCACGATGTAGTCGTAGGGCTCGTTGACGATCTCGTCGTTGATCGTGCGGATCACACAGACCTTGGCCTTGATGTCCACACCGATCGCACCGCCCGGGATGATCCGCGTGCGGTACTTGCTGCTGCGGCGCAGCGAGACGGCGATCGACTGCGGGGTCAGGACGCCGGAGGCGACCTGGGGCAGCAGGGGCAGATAGAGCTGGTAGGAGAACGGCGTCACCAGCGTGACGTCGGCCTCCTCACGGGTCAGTTTCCTCTCCAGACGGCGAACGCACTCCACTCCTGCGAAGCCTGCGCCAACCACCAGGATCCTCGGTCGTGTCACGGTGTTCATCCCTTCTGCGGCTCCAGGCGGTCTGCCTCGACGCCGTACGCCTGCCCTGGATCGCTGCCTCGCACCACCATCGATCCCACCGTGCCCGAAGCCGTCCCGCCAGTTGAGCGCGGCAGGCAGACGCACACGCGGAGCACCAGCATGCCCCGCCGACGGCCTCCGTACGCCGCGGACACATGAACAAATGGCGTACCCGAACGACCTTTGAACGATCCGACGACGATCGGTCCGGACCGTAGAGTGCACGCCATGTCGCACACTCAGCCCGATCCGGGGTCGGGCTTCCGCACCCAGAACATCGACGCCGGCAACGTGACGCGCCTGGTGGCCGCGCTCGACATCCAAGAAGCCAATCCCGGCGTACGACGACTGCGCGCATGGGCGCACGAGGCACTCGCCCCGCGCAGCGGGGAGGACGCCCTCGACATCGGGGCCGGTACCGGCTCCACGACCCGCGAACTGGCCGAGGCGGTCGGTCCGAGCGGCTCGGCGCTCGGCGTCGACCCCAATCCCGGGCTGCGCGCGATCGCCGAGGAACGGGCCGCGGAGGCCGGCAGCCCGGCCCGCTTCACGGACGGCGACGCGCTGTCCCTGCCCGTGTCCGACGCCTCCGTGGACGTCGTCTGGTGCGAACGGGTGCTCCAGCACCTCGCCGAACCGGACAAGGCGGTCGCCGAGATGGCCCGCGTACTGCGCCCCGGCGGCCGCGTGGCCCTGCTCGACACCGACTGGGCGACCACGATCCTGCACCCGGGGGACCCCGAGATCACGGCCGCGTTCACCTCCGGCGCGCTCACCGGGGCGGCCAATCCCTACTCGGGACGCCGGCTCGTCGGCCAGCTCAGCGGGGCCGGGTTCGTCGTCGACGACCGCGGTTCGCAGGCGCTGCTCCAGGACCACCGCTCGGTGGCGTGGCCGCTGATCCGCATGCTCGGCGAGTCCGCGGTGCGCCGCGGCGCGTTGACCGAGGCCCAGCGCGACCGCGCCTACGCCGACCTCTCCGAGGCTGCCGAGCGTGGCGCCCTGCACATGTCCGTCACGATGTTCGCGGTCGTCGCCCACCGGCCGGAGTGACATCCGGCCGGTGACCTCACCGGAACACGTTGTCCGCGTCGTCCCACCCGGAGAGCTGTTCCTCCGCCGACTGCTGCGGGGCACGCGCGCGTGCCTGGTACATCGCGTCGATCTCGAACGCGTAGTGCCGCACGATCGCGTCCCTGCGCAGCTTCATCGACGGCGTCAGCAGCCCGCCCGCGACGTCGAACGGCTGCGGGAGCACCCGGAACACCCGGATCGACTCGGCGCGCCCCACAGGGCTGTTGGCGGCCGCCACGGCCCGCGTGATCTCCTCCCGCAGCGCGTTCTCCTCCCGCGCCTCCCGGCCCCGCGCGTCGCTCTGGAGCGCAAGACCGGCCCGCCAGTGCGCCACGAACTCCGGGTCCAGCGTGAGCAGCGCCCCCACACAGGGACGGTCGTCGCCGACGACCACCGCCTGATGGATCAGCGGATGCATCCGCAGCCGGTTCTCCAGCGCGGCGGGCGCGACGCTCTTGCCGCTGCTGGTGATGATGATGTCCTTCTTGCGGCCTGTGATCGTCAAGTACCCCTCGGTGTCCAGCCGCCCGATGTCCCCGGTGGCCAGCCAGCCCGCGTTGAGCGCCGTCCGGGTCGCCCGCTCGTCGTTGATGTAGCCCTGGAACACCGACGGGCCGTGCACCAGGATCTCCCCGTCCTCGGCGACCCGGATCTCCGTGCCCGGCAGCGCCTGCCCCACCGTGCCGATCTTCTCCCGGCCCAGCGGCTGCATCGTGATCCCGCCGGCGGTCTCCGTGAGGCCGTAGCCGTCGTGCACGAGGATGCCGATACCCGAGTAGAACAAGGACAGTTCACGGTTCAGGGGCGAGCCGCCCGACGTGGCGCGGACCACCCGGCCGCCCAGCCCGGCGCGCAGCTTGCGGTACACCGTCCGCTCGAACAGGGCGTGTTGGAGCCGCAGGTCGAAGCTGGGGCCCGAACCCCGGCCGAGTCTCTGCCGCTCCTCGGCCGTGGCGAACTCCCGCGCGGTCGAGGCGGCGCGCTCGAACAGGGCGCCCCGGCCGAGCTGTTGGGCCGTACGGAGAAAGTTCTTGTAGATCTTCTCGAAGATGGACGGCACGGCGTACAGATAGGTGGGCCGGAAGGTGCGCAGCGCCGACACCAGCGCCGCCTCCGTCATCTCCGGCTCGTGGGCCATCAGCCAGCCGCCGCGCATGCACAGCCCCTGGATCATCAGGCCGTAAACGTGGGAGAAGGGCAGGAAGGCCAGGACGGCCGGCTGTTCCCCGGGCGGCGCCGCCGTGTGCGACCAGCCCGCGAGCAGCGTGTCGCAGGGGCTGGCGAGGCTGCGGTGGCTCAGCGCGCAGCCCATGGGGCGGCCCGAGGTGCCCGAGGTGTAGGCGATGACCGCGGTCGAGTCCGGCATCACGATCCGGCGCAGCGAGTCCACCGTGGTCTGGGGTATGTACGTGCCCCGCTCGACGATCTGGGCCAGGGCTCCGGCGTCCAACTGCCAGACGTGCCGCAGCAGCGGCAGCGCGGCACACACCGTGCCGACGGTCATGATGCCCTGCTCGTCCTCCACGACCACGGCCACACAGTTGGCGTCCCGCAGGATCCACTCGACCTGCTCCCGCGAGGACGTCGGATGCACCGGCACGACCTCGGCGCCGACCGCCCACAGGGCGTGGCTGAGCACCGTCCACTCGTACCGGGTGCGGGCCATGATCGCGACCCGGCTGCCCGGTGAGATCCCGGAGGCGATCAACCCCTTGGCCAGATCGACGACTTCGTCCCGCACCTCTACGGCGCTGACCTCCTCCCACACCTCGGAGGACGGGTCGGACCGGCGCGCGATCAGGGGAAGGGTGGGATTGAGGACCGCGGTCTCGAAGATGCTGTCGGCGAGGCCGCCGTTCAGGGTGGAGGTGGGGGGTGGAGCGACGGCGAAGTCGCGCATGCGCTGCTCCTGGGTTGTACGGGGCGTGACTTGGCCGATCATTACTGTTATCGACGGTGCTCGAATGTAGCCCAGGAGTGAGCGTTTGGTGAGGGGAACCAGGAATAGCCCGTACGGAGTTTGTGATTTCGGCGGTTCGGGCGCCGGAGGATGTCACCCGGGCGTCAACCACACCGTCCCGAGGGGCGGGAGAGTGAGCCGGATATGGCCTTCCCCCGGTTTGACCGGGTCGGGGTTGGTGACGTCGCCGCCGCCGTAGACGGCCCGGTCCGTGTTGAGGGTCTCCCGCCAGGCGGGGATGTCGTCCGGGACACCGAGGCGGTAGTCGTGGCGGACGACAGGGGAGAAGTTGCTGACGGCGAGAAGAGGGGAGCCGGCGGCGTCGTAGCGGAGGAAGGCGAAGACGTTGTCCTCGGCCGCGTCGCCCATCACCCAGCGGAAGCCACCGGGGTCGGTGTCTCGCTGCCACAGGGCGGGGGTCGCGCGGTAGACCGTGTTGAGGTCGCGGACGAGGTGCTGGACGCCCCGGTGGTCGGGTGCGGCGCCGTAGGCCGGGTCGAGGAGCCACCAGTCGGGACCGTGGGACTCCGACCATTCGGCGCCCTGGGCGAACTCCTGCCCCATGAAGAGGAGTTGCTTCCCGGGGTGCGCCCACATGAAGGCGAGATACGCCCGGTGGTCGGCGCGCTGCTGCCACCAGTCGCCCGGCATCTTCGACACCAACGACCGCTTCCCGTGGACGACTTCGTCGTGCGAGATCGGCAGGACGTAGTTCTCGCTGTACGCGTACACCATGGAGAACGTCATCTCGTGGTGGTGGAACTTCCGGTGCACGGACTCGTGTGCCATGTAGCCCAGCGAGTCGTGCATCCAGCCCATGTTCCACTTCAGCCCGAACCCGAGCCCGCCGGTGTCGGTCGGCCGCGTCACCCCGTCCCAGGCGGTGGACTCCTCGGCGATGGTCACGACACCGGGCACCCTGCGGTACACGGTCGCGTTCATCTCCTGGAGGAAGGCGACGGCGTCCAGGTCCTCGCGCCCGCCATGGACGTTGGGGGTCCACTGGCCCGAGTCGCGTGAGTAGTCGAGGTAGAGCATCGAGGCGACCGCGTCCACGCGCAGGCCGTCGATGTGGAACTCCTGGCACCAGTAGACGGCGTTCGCCACAAGAAAGTTGCGTACCTCGGTCCGCCCGAGGTCGAACTCGTACGTCCCCCAGTCCGGATGCTCGGCCCGCCGCGCGTCCCCGGGCTCGTAGAGCGGCTCCCCGTCGAACCGGGCCAACGCCCAGTCGTCCTTGGGGAAATGCGCCGGAACCCAGTCCATGATCACGCCGATGCCGGCCTGGTGCAGGGCGTCGACGAGGAACTTGAAGTCGTCGGGGGTGCCGAGGCGGGAGGTCGGGGCGTAGAAGCCGGTGACCTGGTAGCCCCAGGAACCGCCGAACGGATGCTCGGCGACCGGCATGAACTCGACGTGGGTGAAGCCGAGTTCGTTCACATAGTCCGGAAGCTCGACGGCGAGCTGACGGTACGTCAAGCCGGGTCGCCAGGAGGCGAGATGCACCTCGTACACGGAGAACGGCGCTTCGTGGACCGGGGTTCCGGTCCGTCGCGCGAGCCAGTCCTCGTCGCCCCAGGTGTAGTGCGAGGCCGTCACGATCGACGCGGTGGCGGGCGGCACCTCCGTACGGCGAGCCATCGGGTCGGCCTTGAGGAAACGCTCCCCGTGCCGGGAGGTGATCTCGAACTTATAGCGGGCACCTTCACCCACACCCGGCAGGAACAGCTCCCAGACGCCGGTGGACCCGAGCGACCGCATGGGGAAGGCGGTCCCGTCCCAGGAACTGAAGTCCCCGGCGACACGCACCCCTTGGGCATTCGGCGCCCACACGCTGAAGCGGGTCCCGGTCACCCCACGGTGTGTCATCGGCTCCGCCCCGAGCGCCTTCCACAACTCCTCGTGCCGCCCCTCCTTGATGAGGTGCAGGTCCAACTCTCCGAGAGCGGGCAGGAACCCGTACGGGTCGTGGACCTCGTGCTCCTCACCCTCCGCGTACGACACGAGCAACGTGTACGCGGGCGGCGCGTCGAGCGGGAGCACCCCGGAGAAGAGCCCGTCCCCGTCCGAGACGAGCGGGTTGCGCGTTTCACCGATCACGACGCTCACGGCACGGGCGTACGGCCGCAGAGTCCGGAAGGCGATCCCACCCGGCACGGGATGCGCCCCGAGCAAGGCGTGCGGGTCGTGGTGGGCGCCGGTGAGCAGGCGGTGGCGGTCGGTTGGGTCCAGGTGGGCGGTTGCGCCGGTCAAGGGGGTCGGAACGGTTGTGGAGGGGGTTTTGGTGAGGGACTCGGGGCCTCGGGGGGTGGCGCTGGACGAGCGGTTCGTCTTGGGTGCGCCGGTGGTGGTCCGGTCGGTGGGTTCCGGTGCGGCGGGCAGGTCCGGGTGGGCGGTGTTCGGTGCGTGGGTCGCGGTCGGGCGGTCCGCTTCCGGTGCGCCGGGCGGGGGCGGGTCGCTGGCTTCGGGTGTGCTGGTCGCGGTTGGGCCGCCGGGTTCCGGTGTCGTGGACGCGGTGGGTTCGAGTGCTTCTGGACCGGCGGCCGCAGCCGAGCTGCTTGTCTCCGGTATTGCGGTCGCGACCCCGTCCCGGGTCTCCGGTGCGTAAGGCAGGCTCGGATCGCCGGTCTTCAGTACGCGCATCGCGGTCCGGTCGCCGGTGTTCGGTGCGCCGGCCGCGGTCGGGCCGCAGGACTCCGGGGTGGCGGACGCAGTCGAATTTCCCGTCTCCGGGGTGGCTGCCGCCGACGGGCCGTTCGTCTCCGGGCCGGTGGTCGTTGACGGACCGCCTGTCCCCGGGCCGGTGGCCTTTGACGGACCGCCCGTCTCCTGAGGTGAAGTGTCGCGCAGGGCCACGGAGTTCAGCCTCCTCGGACGGCGAGACGTTCGATCGCCGCCATGGGTACGGGAAGCCAGTCCGGACGGTGTCTGGCCTCGTACAGCACTTCATACACGGCGCGGTCCGTCTCGTACGCGCGCAGCAGGGCGTGCTTGGTGCGGGGGTCCCAGCCGGCCCGGGCCGCGTAGCCCGCGCAGTAGGCCTCCCGGCAGCGGCGGGCCCACTCCGGGCGCCAGGGGCGGCGCTGCCGGGCCGCGTAGTCGAAGGAGCGCAGCATGCCGGCGATGTCCCGCACCGGGGACTGCGCGCTGCGCCGCTCGGCCAACGGCCTGGACGGTTCGCCCTCGAAGTCGATGACGAACCAGTCGCGGTCGGCCCGCAACACCTGACCGAGATGAAGGTCGCCGTGGATGCGCTGGGCGGGCGGCCCCGCATCCCGGCCGACGAGCGCGCCGAACGCCGTCCGCAGCCCCGGTACGAACGGCCGTAGCGCGGGCACGGAGTGCGCGGCGGCCTCCAGCCGCTCGGTCATCGCAGTGGCAGTGGCCATGGCTGTGGCAGTCGCCGTCTTCGCCTTTGCCTCCGTACACGCGTTCTCGGCTGCGCGCCCGCCGCCCGACGGAAACGCCGTCGCCAGCGCGAGATGGATCTCGGCGGTGGCCTGCCCCAACTCATAGGCCTCGGTGGTGAATTCGTCGCCCGCGGCGAGCGCGCGCAGCGCGAGCGCCCAGCCGTCGGAGGCGTCCGGCAGGAACGGCTGGAGCACACCGAGCGTCGCGGCCCGCGGCTCGGCCGTCCGGAACCACGCCACCGGCGCCGGTACCCGCGTACAGCCCTGCGCGGCCAGCGCCCCCGGCAGTTCCAGATCCGGATTGACGCCGGGCTGGATGCGCCGGAACACCTTCAGGATGAACCGATCGCCGTACACCAGCGAGGAGTTGGACTGCTCGGCGTCCAGCAGCCGGGGCGCGAGACCGGCGGGCACCGACATCGACGGGTCCGCCTCGAAGTGCAGGGGACCCGCCGTACCGGGATGCCGCAGCCGCTCCAGCAGCAACTCCGCCGACCGAGGATCCTGAAGCGCGTCGTAGACCGCGAGACCGGCCAACTGACCTTCCTGCACACGGCCGATGTAGGCCCTGGCGAGGCGCGGTGAGACGTACTCCCTTGCGCCGAGCAGGAGTTGGTAGCAGTCACCGGGTGGGGGAGTGTCACCCGGAGCCGGAACCCCGGTGGGGGAGGCGTGGACCAGCACATGAAGACAGCCCGGGAAGAGCTCGGTGGTGGACAGCACATCGAGGTCCGCCACCGGCCGGTCCTTGCCGGCGAACCAGCGCTGCCCGGGCAGCCATGCGCGCAGCAGCCCGGCGAGTGTGGCCGGAGGCCGGTCGACGCCAGGGCTGCTCGGTCGGAAGGGTGCGGTCTTCGGCATGGTGACGCGTCCTTTCGCGGGCACATCCTCAAACGCGGGCACATCCTCAAACTCGTCGGCCGACGCGGGGAGCGGCTCGCGAGAGTCGGAACCAGTAGAAGCCGTGCCCCGCCAGCGTCAGCAGATACGGCAGCTCACCGATGGCAGGAAAACGCACCCCGCCGATCAGCTCCACGGGATGCCGGCCGTCGAACTCCCGCAGATCGAGCATCGTGGGCTGCGCGAACCGCGAGAAGTTGTGCACACACAGGACGAGATCGTCCTCGTACTCGCGCAGGAACGCGATCACCGCCGGGTTCGACGACTGAAGCTCCGTGTACGAGCCGAGGCCGAACGCCAGGTTCTGCTTACGGATCTCGATCATGCGGCGGGTCCAGTGGAGCAGCGAGGAGGGCGACGACATCGATGCCTCGACGTTGGTGACCTGGTAGCCGTAGACGGGGTCCATGATGGTCGGCAACGTCAGCCGCCCGGGGTCGCAGGACGAGAAGCCCGCGTTCCGGTCGGGGGTCCACTGCATCGGTGTGCGCACGGCGTCGCGGTCGCCGAGCCAGATGTTGTCGCCCATGCCGA
The DNA here is from genome assembly GCF_016612545.1 of Streptomyces sp. MBT65. Classification (GTDB taxonomy): domain Bacteria; phylum Actinomycetota; class Actinomycetes; order Streptomycetales; family Streptomycetaceae; genus Streptomyces. Next base: position 54,977 of record NZ_JAENRY010000015.1, read on the forward strand.
TCTCGTCGCCGTAGTAGAGGATCGGCGAGCCGGGCAGTGACAGCAGCAGGGCGGTGAACAGCTCGATCTGGTTGCGGTCGTTGTCCAGGAGCGGGGCCAGGCGCCTTCGGATGCCGATGTTGGCGCGCATGCGGGGGTCCTTGGCGTACTCGGCCCACATGTAGTCGCGTTCCTCGTCGGTGACCATCTCCAGGGTCAGCTCGTCGTGGTTGCGCAGGAAGATGCCCCACTGACAGCCGGACGGGATCGCGGGCGTCTTCGCGAGGATCTCCGAGACGGGATAGCGGGACTCCCGTCGTACCGCCATGAAGATGCGCGGCATCACCGGGAAGTGGAACGCCATGTGGCATTCGTCGCCGCCGCTCTGGAAGTCGCCGAAGTAGTCGACGACGTCCTCGGGCCACTGGTTCGCCTCCGCCAGCACCACGGTGTCGGGGTACTGCGCGTCGATCTCCTTGCGCACCCGGCGGAGGAACTCATGGGTTGCCGGAAGGTTTTCGCAGTTGGTGCCCTCGGCCGCGAACAGGTACGGCACGGCGTCCAGCCGGAAGCCGTCGATGCCCAGGTCGAGCCAGAACTTCAGCGCCGAGATGATCTCTTCCTGGACGGCCGGGTTCTCGTAGTTGAGGTCCGGCTGGTGGGAGAAGAAGCGGTGCCAGAAGTACTGCTGGCGGACGGGGTCGAAGGTCCAGTTGGAGGCTTCGGTGTCGACGAAGATGATGCGGGCGTCGGGGTACTGCTTGTCGTCGTCGGCCCACATGTAGTAGTCGCCGTAGGGGCCGTCGGGGTCTCTGCGGGATTCCTGGAACCACGGGTGCTGGTCGCTGGTGTGGTTCATGACGAAGTCGATGATGACGCGCATGCCGCGCTGGTGGGCGGAGTCGACGAACTCGACGAAGTCGGCGAGGTCGCCGAATTCGGGGAGGACGGCGGTGTAGTCGGAGACGTCGTAACCGCCGTCCCGCAGGGGGGACTTGAAGAAGGGCGGGAGCCAGAGGCAGTCGACGCCGAGCCACTGGAGGTAGTCGAGTTTGGCGGTGATGCCCTTGAGGTCACCGATGCCGTCGCCGTTGCTGTCCTGGAAGGAGCGGACCAGGACCTCGTAGAAGACGGCGCGTTTGAACCACTCGGGGTCCCGGTCCTTGGCGGGAGTGTCCTCGAAGGTGTCCGTGTC